>JAITIX010000069.1 GCA_031279205.1 Treponema sp.
TAGCCTTCTATAATGTGCTTTACAGGCGCTTTAGGGAGGGGTTTTAACTCCTCTCGAAGCGCTTCTAAGGTCGTTTGCAAACTCACCGCATAGGCAAGCTGGACGTCTTCAGGAAGGTCTTTTATGTGATACCGCCGCTTTTGGCCCCCGCGAACCGTATAACTACGATACGACCATGACTCCCGGGACGCCCACCTGTTTACAACCCGTTTGTCTTTCCCGATGAACTTGCTAATATCGTTGGCGGACAACCACTTTTTCATCAGCCATTCGCCTGCCCAGAAGTTTCATTGGTCGCTATCCATTGCTCCTGATGCCCGAAAGTGGCAAGCTCACAATTTCGACGCAAAGTATACAATCCCCGTTCTATCAGGTAGATAGCCTGATCAGAGATGGAACGGCGCTCTTCTTGGGCAAGTTTTATTACTTGCTCCTTCAAACCGGACTCTATTCGTATATTCAGATACTTATCTTTCATTTACTCTCAATTCCTATCATATTCTATTAATTGCTATCAATATATATCATCTGGCACAACAAGTCAACAAAAAAATCACGATCCATTGACAAATTTTCACAGATTGCTGGCGTGTATTAGTCAGTTTGAGAGTAGCTGGAAGCAAATCAATGCACAGCACAGGACTTCTCTGCTGCCATGAACGGTTGACGGAATCAGACGCTTATGTATATATTGCGAAGTAACTGAAGGAGTGTATTATCAGCGTTATTGGTATTGAGTATGTAGAAACCTGTGAGATTCTTGATTTGCATGAAGAACATCATCGGGGTCAAGCACGCGGATAACAGAGTATGGATAAAATAGATCAGCCAAAAGACAAAAATATGACTGTGAGGATAACGGTTCAATTAAGGCGGGAAATAGACTCCTTGAGAGAGGTGTATTTCCCTGAAATCCAAATAAATTCCTTTCTAGCTTATTTGGTCAGGATAGGCCTAGAAGAGGAGAAGCTAAGAATTGAAGAAGATAAGTTACGGAAAGAGTCCAGATTGAAAAATGCAGCAAGGATAGAAAGTTTCAATGTTGCTAATAATGATATGGACGAGTCGGATAAACCCAAGCGAAAACTGAAGAGCATATTGGACGATTGATTCAATCTGGACTTGTCATGCGGACGCCTTTCAGGTCAGCCTCATTATCGTTATTGTTGGTTTTGTCTCTCTATTGGGTTTCCTATCGCCTTTGACTGGTTCCCACCTCTCACTCGGTGAGATATTACCCTTTGACTAGCCGGATATGACTGATATACAGGTCTCCATTCTTGCTGCCGGAGGTTGATATACTATATCGATCCTTCTCCGAGCCAGCCCGTGGCTTGGAATATGGCGACATTCTTTGGCAGCTTCACACTCAAGTAAGTGTCCCACCTTTGCAAAAAATCACTGTCCCACCTTTCTTAGTGGTTGGCAACATAAGTCTTTATATTACATAGAGTTATATGTCTATGTCCCACCTTTACGATTGCATAGCCGTTGTGTCCCACCTTTGAGGGTAATCATAGGCTTTCCATAATCGTCTTTGTTCAGCTAAACCTATATAATACAATGATTTGAACGTTCTTAAAGGGTCTTAAAGACTTAGGCGATTTTCTCGATTTTATGGCATTTTGTGCGGGTTTTTCTCATTTTTATTTTACTTTAACTCTATATAATACATAGATTTATCCTGCCGTGCAAATCCTGCTTTGAGTGATGCCCTATATTTGATCTTCGTATACTTCTCGTTCTTCAAGGCTAAACTTGTCCTAAAATCTTCCCTGTAACCTGGAAACTCTTAAGCAACAATCACGCTTATGGCAAGCTGGGTATCCTCGACGGCCTCTAATAGCCAGTTTTCTGTATCAGTTTACTGTATATTGAAAGATAAGGAGTTTATATGAAGTTAAACAAAGTTTTTTCACTTATTTTGGGTATGGGACTGTTCGTGTTTCCTGTGTTTTCACAAACGACGCTACTGACTGATCTGCAAACTAGGGTGAATGAATTCTCGGAGAGCCTTGTGAAGTCTCTGCCGTTTAATGCGGCCATTGGCTTGAACTGGTCAGACGCCTACATCGGTAAGGTTTTCCCCAGCCTGCCGCCGCACTTTGGCGTGGGCGTATCAGCGGGCATGACCTCAATGGAGATTGACGCGTTCAAGGGACTACTGGACATGTTTGATGCCGGCGCTCTTGGCTCTGTCGGTGATCTCACGTTTATGCCTGTGCCGGCTTACGCGACTGAGGCGCGGGTCGGCGGGGTATTCTTGCCCTTTGATCTGGGATTCAAATTCGGCATCTTACCAGAGAACTCTTTGTCTTTGGGCAACGTGAAGCTCAGTTACACGCTGTTGGGCGCTTCCCTGCGTATCGCGCCGCTAGAACTTTTACTTAGCGGCAATCCCCTGCTTCTAGTTCTGCCGAATATCTCGGTTGGGGTCGGCGTGAATTACCTCTCAGGCGGCATCGGCGACATTTCTATTGGAAAGGCCATAAACTTTAGCTTCACATTACCAGGAAAAGAAAGCAATTCTTACACGTTAGGGCTTTCGGAACCGAAGCTGGGGCTTTCGTGGGAAACCACCGCGCTAGACTTCACGTTGCAGGCTTCCAAGAATCTGCTCGTCATAACGCCATATATCGGCGTAGGCGTGAGCAGGGCGACCTCCAAAGCTGGTTATGGTGTAACAACAAAGGTGAAGTACACGGAAAATAGTATAGATAAAGAGCTTACTACTGACGCGGAACTTAAGAACTTGAGAGATAAGCTCGAAAGTGCCAGACTTGGCGGCATTGACGTGGACGCAAACGGCTTTGAGTCAATCATTGAGAACAGTGGCGTGAGTTTTCGCGCCTTTGGCGGCCTTTCGTTCAATATAGCTGTAATCAAGATCGATCTTACCGGCATGTTCAACTTTACCGACCAGAACTGGGGCGTAAGCCTCGGCACCCGCTTCCAGCTTTAGCCAGTAACCCCGCCGCTCCTGGCGGGGAACAGGCATATTCCCATTCATATCCCGTAGAGAGTAGCGCGCAGGCGCACTGGGCTATTCACTGTCTCTGACACCAACGTCTCTTCTGACACTCATGTCTGACACCAACGTCTGAATGGTGAGGACTACCAGATAATTGCTCAGGGTTGTTCACTGATCAACAAACGCCATGACAAGCTCGACTTCTGCGATGCTGACTTTGAGACTGGCGGCGATAAGGTCTGCGGAGAGGCCGGCTTTGGACAGCTTCGCCACCTGTTCCGCGACTGGAAGCGGGGCAGTCTCAATTTGCTGTTGCGCAAGCATAACGTGGGGCGACTGTGGCATAGCCATCGTGGTGTCTGACACCAGCGGCACAGGCGGCGACGCTTCAGTAGTCAGCGCGGGGCTGGAGGAAATAGGACGACGCCTGCCAAGCTCAGCGTATGTTTCAGCGTGAACCCGTCGGCGTTCCTCTTCTCCGATGAGAACCCTTAAACGCTTGTCAACTTTTTCCATAAGTGCCTTGAGGCTTGTGATACGTTCCGTTACCAGACGCTCGTCCCGGTCTGTGGCCGCGTCAAGCTCGGCAATGAGCTTCTGTACTTCCTCACGATACTCGGCAAGCAGATGTTCGCCTGTTCTGCTTTTGATGTAATGTCGGCAATAGAGAAAGAAGCATATACAGAAGAAAAGGCTTGCCGATGAAAGCACGATAGCTATCATCAGCCGCTCACATCAATATGGGTTCCCAGCGTGGGATCGCGGATAACTTCAGCATCCGGCTCTTCTTCGTCTGAGGTTTGGGTATAGCCGCGCTTGCCAGAAGAGTTACTCTGGCGCTTGCGGGCGTTCCGATCTTTGACCTGTTCTGAGCCTTCACCCATGTTCTGAGTCTCGTTCACCGATTGGATCTGCTCCTCAGTTTTTTTCTGGGCTTGAGCGCCTTGCAAAGCCTGCTGGATCGCTGCGCCTTCCTTCTGTGCCGCCTGTTCCTTACCCACCTTGTCAAGCTGGGTAAATAGAGTTTGCAGATCAATCGGTTGTATAGCCACGTTATTTTTCTGATCCTGATGACAGACCGGCTGCTTCAGTTTCAGCCATAGCCTCCTTGCTCTCTTCGTAACGCTGAGGATGAATAGTATTATTCTCAAGAACAAAAGTAACTTTCTTACATTCGGTTTGGATTTTTTCCACCTTGTCCCGCAGTATGATCTTCACCCCTGGCAGAACCCGTTCCGATGCGGAAATTCGCGCCTGACCAGCAGCTTCGTTCATCTCCTCCTGCTTTTGCATAATTGAATCCATGAGTAGCTTACCCTCATCCATGAGCAGTTTCCGCTGGGTGAGCAGGTTTATCATGGCGGCGTTCTTGTCTTCAGGAAGCTCGTTCATTAGTTTTTTGAGTTTTGCTAGGGTCTCGAGGTTAAGCTTGATCTCATTAAGCGCTTTATCTAATGCTATTTTTTTCTCAAGAAGTACATCAAGCTCAGCCTTGAGTTTGGGATCAAAGCCAGCCTCACAGATGGTTTCCGTGCCGCTGATTGCGCTCCCAATCACCTTGGCACTGATTTCCTCAGTGGCTTTGAGATGCCCTCCCACGATGTTGGCACGTTTGCCCTGGCAGAGAATACGTCGATACGCGGACACCTGAGAATTGATGATTCCATCCGAAACAATCACCGAATCTCCCGCGTCAACCGTCGCGTTCTCAACGAAACTCGCGTAGACCCTTTTACCAGCCTTTATCATCCCACCATTCCGGCCTGTTATGCCCTTATATGCCTTGATATTCCCTTCCGCCTCAATATCGGCCTTTCTAATCGTGCCTTTGACTTCTATGTTACCTTCAGCCTTCACGCTGAACCCGTCTTCCACATTGCCGTTAATTATGACCGTACCTAAGAAGGTGATGTTACCGGTTTTGATATCTACGTTTCCTTGAATGATCAGAACCGGCTCAACGCTGATCTTACCGTTTACTATCAGAACCTGACCATTGATATCGGCAAGGATGGTCTCGCCATCCGTATCCAGATGTACATTGGTTCCAAGCTGTAATTCACTATCCTTGCCATTGTTCGCGGGAAGATATGAACCCAGCACGGTTTTTCCGTCAACCCCCTCTTCAGGGGGAATTTTCTTTGCCAGAGGTTGGTCCTTCACTACGTTTTGCACCATGCCTTTGTCTTTGAAGTCAACTGAGCCGTCGCTCTTTTCTTCGATCTGGATCTTACTGGCGTCAACCTCGAAGTTGTACTGGATATAAGCATCGCGGCCATTCACCGGTTTGCGTCCTTCAGCCACGAGAACCGGTATTTTGTAGCTCGGTCGATCCACAAAGTCACTGATAGCCTTTTCGTCAAAACCAAAAACCACTCGATTAGCCCTGAGTACGGCCATAATGGTGCTAGCCGAAGGATCGCAACCACCTGGGCCTGGGGGAATCACGGAAATGAACGCCTTCATGTCCTGATCCGCGACACTTACCTGTACCATGCTGTCATTTGTCATCTTACGCTCGAACTTGCCGATATGCACGTAAACGCCCCGGGCTTCCTGAACTGTAAGCATCAGAATATCCTCAAAAATCTCGGAAACCTTCCGCGTTTTAAGGACTTCCCTGACATGCTCAAGTTTAACCGGTTTCCCATCGCCGGATGGCGGTGTAACCTTGAGCTTCACCCCATCATCAAAGAGATGTACGAAGAATTTGCCGTCCTCGTCCACTACCTGCGCCGTAACTGTTTCAGTCAGATTATTCGCCATTGCCCACGCTGTTGCCTGTTTCTCGGCGGTAAGCTGCTTATAGGCGCGAATCTGCCATTTTTTCTTAGCGGCTCCCAGAAACCCGGGAAACCCCCGCTCAATGATTTCATATTCGAGATGACTCACCGACAGGTTAAGCAGGGTGGTTGCCTCGTTCAGCGCCGCGTCAAGTGTATCACCGGAAGTTTCAACCGAGCGTATCACCCGATCAGCTTCAAGCTGCTGCTTCATAACTCTCTGAAGTTCAGGAAATCTTATCATCACATAATCCCTTTACGAATGTTCGTAAGTTTTGACCTGAGTCGCATAATCGCCTTGGTATGCAGTTGGGACACCCGCGACTCGGTAACATCCAGTACCTGACCAATCTCTTTCAGGGTCAGGTCCTCATAGTAATACAAGACAAGAATCTTTTTTTCCTTATCAGGAAGCTCGTTGATCTGCTCGACAATGACGCGCCTTATTTCCTCTTTTTCTACAATGACATCAGGGTTAAGGCTTGCCGGTGCCTCAATGCTATCGACAATGGAAACCTTGTCGTTTTCATCTTTGGAAAACCACACATCGTTGAGCGAAAGTATCGAGGTGCTGGAAAACTTCATCACGGTTTTGAGGTAATCAGCCTCGCTCATGTTCAGCGACGCCGCGATTTCCTTATCCGAGGCGCTTCGGCCAAGCTGGGCTTCAAGAGTCCCAACCGCATCCTCAATCTCCCGCATCTTCTGGCGCACCGAGCGTGGAACCCAGTCAATGGAACGCAGTTCGTCAAAGATTGCACCGCGGATACGGGTTACGGCATAGGTTTTGAATTTGACGCCCTTGTTGGGGTCGAACTTGTCAATGGCATCAAGAAGCCCGAAGTTGCCATAGCCAACAAGGTCATCAAACTCAACCGTGTGAGGCATACCAACAGCGACTTTACCGGCTACATATTTTACCAGATGAGCGTACTGTTTTATAAAATCTTCCCTTATTTTTGGGTTTTTGGTCTGGCAATACTCTAGCCAGCGTTCTTCTTCTGTCATTTGTTGTTTCTATTGTTTTAACATAGTAGTTATGGCGGATGCTAGATCTTTGGGACTGTAATTCTTCGCCGGATTGACATCGCTATACTTCTTGTTAAAAGCCGGGTGATCGGATTCCAGCTTTCCATCTTGTTTATCATCCGAAGCAGCCAAATCAGGCAAGTCATCGAAGTGATCTTTAATCTCTAGGTTATCATTATACCTAAGCGCCTCACCTTGATCCAGAACAGGCTTGCCCGTAGTTTTGCTATCAGCACCGTCGCTTTTCCCGGTATCCACACCCGCGCTGGCGAGTAGCGTCGCGAGGCCGTCGTTGTCGCTGGTATCATCTACGGATATGTCAAGCCTTGAGCCGGGAACCGCATCCTCAGGCACGGCGGATTCGTCAAGGGTCAGTTCCGGCAGAAACTGATGGAGAAGAAACTGAGCGCACGTTACCAAGATGAAGAAACCTGCCCCCAGAATACCCGCGCGTAAGAGTACCGTGAGGATACTGCCGCCACTCACAAACCCTATAAGAAACGAAAGGACAAACGCGCTAATAGCGGTAACGCCGCTTGCTTTAATGTTAAAAGGCATGGATTACACTCCTCTACTTAGGCGCGGCCAAACAAGCGCCGAATCATTGCAGTGAAACCACCAGTGTCCCGCACTTCACTCTTTTCCAGACGATCCACAATATGTTCAATACAGAAGGAGGCACGCGCACGCGGATCAATAACCAGAAACGGTTTCTGCCGCAGAACACCCTGAGATACCACAGGATCATCGTATATATAACCTAAGTAATCCACCTTGAGATTAAGGAATTGCCCTGCGATATTGGTCATACGGTCAGCAACCTTTTTGGCTTCAGCCGCACTTTTGACGCGGTTAACCACGAGCTTGAGTCCTATTCTGAGGCTTTCATATTCAGTGGCGATTATTTTTATAAGCCCGTAAGCGTCAGTGATGGCCGTTGGCTCCGGTGTTGTGATGATCACCGCGTCCTCAGCGGCAGCCACGAAATCAATAACATTGCTGTTCACCCCCGCACTCGTGTCAATGATGATAACATCCGCGTCGGTTAAAGACTCAAGTTCATGGATAAAATTCTTCCGTTCCTCTTCATTCAAGTTAGCAATCTTTGCAAGGCCACTCGCGCCAGCCACAATTGAGATACCGTACTCGGTCTTTTCTATGATCTCTTTCATGGTCTTTTGTCTACGCATCACATGAAACAGGGTAAAACGGGGAATGATATTCAACATAACATTGACGTTGGCAAGTCCTAGGTCTGCATCCATAACCACCACCTTTTTCCCCATACGGGCATAGGCGATAGCCATGTTAACAGACATATTAGTCTTTCCCACTCCACCTTTCCCACTGGTAACAGTGATGATACGGGTCTTTTTGGTCTGCACATCAACCGGTGTTATTAAGCGCTGTGTTTCCTGAGCGCTACTTTGACTCATAAGTTTTCGTAATTCTTCAGCCTGGTCGCCCATCATTTCCTCCATAGTTGTTCGGATTCATCATTGGGGAATCGTTCCTCAATCTTCGCCCGATTGACCTGAAAGCCCTCGAGATGGGTAAGGAAACGAACCACCGTAGCTTTCTGTATGTTCTTGGGAACATTCTGGCCATCGGTGATATAAAATATCGATTTGCCCAGTTCAGAGAGTGAGCTAATCACATTCCCTACCCGCGTGGTTTCATCAAGTTTCGTGATAATCACCGCATGGTAACTAAACGGCTCGAACTGCCGCATGATCTCCTTGAGATCCCCGACTTTTGCCGCCGCGCTTACCGTCAAATACGTCTCCGCCTCGGTTCCACAAGCGTCCAATATCTGCCGCATTTTACCCAAATTCACCGAATCCCGCGGGCTTCTTCCTATAGTATCGACCAGAATCAGCTCCACCTCTTCTGAATACAGGGCTATGGTTTTTCTCAGGTCCTCGTGGTTATCCACAAATGAGACCGGAATCTGCATAATGTTACCGAAGCTTTCAAGTTGTTGTTTCGCACCGATGCGATAGGCGTCAATGGTGATCATACGCACGGAAACCGGCCTGCCTGCGGCGGGTGTTCCGATCCTGAACACAGCGGCCAGTTTTGCTATGGTTGTGGTTTTTCCCACACCTGTAGGCCCCACTAGTACTATGATGCGGGGACGGCGATGGAATTCAGCTTCCTTGAAAAGCATGATGCTTTTCCCTATCCATTCTAGTACAGTATCCTGCACACTCGTAAAATCATTGAGCGTATCAAGAGGAAATTCCTTCTTGATACGCTCAAGTATCCGCTGGATAAAGCTCGGCGAAAAATCGTTGTGCGTGAGAATATCCCTGATACGGCTGATACTCTCATGCTCTTCGCCGGAGGAGGAAATCGACACTGGCGCGCTGAGCCGGTCTTTCAATTCCTGCATCTCCATCAGAATTTTCTGGAGCGTGGGGTCTGAACGGCTTACGTTAGGATTGGCGCGATTCGCCGCCTCAAGCAGCTTGCGTTTCTCTTCCTCGAAATCAGGAGCGTTTCTGCCGCCCTCTTCTTTGGAAACAGCCGCAGGCAAAACGCTGGACTCAGACAGGCTCTGAAATTCGCCGGGTTTGATCACCTTGTTTGAGGTATAGCCAGAAATCTCAACTCCGTCTTTTGCAAAGAGGCCGAAAATGCCTCCCATTCTGACATTCCTATGGGAAAGTATGGTAACACCCTTCTCTCCGTACTTGAGCCGAATCTTGTTGAGACATTCCGTATAAGTAAGAGCTTCTTCAATAAAATATTCCATACCTTTCCCCTACAGTTTAATGACTCCAACTGATTCAAGGTTAATGTCTGTTACCAGTTCTGGCACTGAAAGCACCACGACATCCGGCAGTTCCCGTTCGGTCAATGATTTGACCAGGTAACGCGCTACTTCAGAACAGAGAATGACCGGGAGCCAGCCGCGGTCATGCATCGCGGCAACCGCACGTGCCACTCCGTTAATCCACGCTTTCTGAGACGCGGGGTCCAGCGCCGCGATAACGCCGCCACTCTTGGTTTCCACCCTGCTTTCTACAATTTTCTGTTCCACGGACGGATCAATCGTTAATACATGCATGACGCGATTTTCGTCGAGATAGCGGTCGCAGAGCTGGCGCCCTAGTGCTTGCCGCGCTTTCTCGGTGAGGAAGCGGGTGTCCCGCGTAACCGGCGCAAAGTCCGAGATGGCTTCCATGATGCCAACCATGTTCCGAATTGAAACCTGTTCTTTAAGCAGGTTCTGCAAAACCTTCTGTATCTCACCGAGGTTCAAGACCTTCTGCGTATCATCAACAACCGCTGGATACTCCTTCCGCAAGGTTTCAAGTATAGCCTGTGTTTCCTGCCGATCAAGAATCTCCGCCGCGTGGCGCTTGATGATTTCTGTAAGGTGCGTGGCGATAATCGAGGGCGAATCCACCACTGTATAACCTGCGCGTTCGGCTTCGTCGCGCTTATCCTCGCCAACCCAGATCGCGGGCAGGTTGAAGGCTGGATCGCGGGTCTTTTCACCTGTAACTTCTTCCTGCACGGTTCCCGGATTGATACACAAGTAGCGTCCCATGCGTATCTTACCGCGCCCAACCTCAACGCCGCGAATCTTGAAGCAGTAACCGGATGGTTCCAGCAGAACGTTATCAATAATACGGATTTTGGGGATCACCAGCCCCAGCTCCAGTGCTGATTGCTTTCTGACGCCCTGTACGCGCTCCAGCAACTCCGCACCCTTGTCTTTATCAACAAGGGGGATAAGCGCATAACCAAGTTCCAGAGAGAGGGGATCCAGCGGCACGATAGGGGACATCTCGCCGGTATCGCCGCCGCCTTGGGGCTTGCGGGAGCCTACGGTCTTGCTCATCATCTCGTTGAACTGCGCCGCCTTCTTCTGCCTCACCTGAATACTATAGGCGTAAAAGGCAACCAGTATGGCTAAAGGAATCAGCACATGCCGGGGAAACCCGGGCAAGAGAGCAAAGCCCAGCAAAACCGCCGCGCAAATCCAGTAAATCCGCGAATCGCGGGCAAACTGCTCCGAAACCGTGTTTCCCAAATTGCCCGGGGCAGCGGAACGGGTAACAACGATACCCATCGCAACTGACACCAGCAGAGCCGGCAACTGCGACAAAAGCCCATCGCCAATGGTTAAGGAAAAGTAGGTGCTGGCAACCTGAGTGAGCGATTCGCCACGCATCGTCATGCCAGTGATGATGCCGCCCAAAAGGTTCACCACCGTGATAAAGATACCGATTTTAACATTGCCGGAGATGAATTTACTCGATCCATCCATTGCCCCGTAAAAATCAACCTCGCGCTGAAGGTCTTGTTTCCGCGCCTGAGCCTCTTCCTGAGATATGGAGCCAGAGTTGAATTCAGCCTCTATCGCCATCTGCTTGCCCGGCATGGCGTCAAGAGCGAATCGCGCCGCAACCTCTGACACCCGCGTCGCGCCCTTGGTTATGACCACCATCTGCACCGCGATAATAACAATAAAGATGATGAAACCAATGACAATACCTTCGATTCCGCCAGCTCCAACAACAAATGTGGAGAAGGCGCGTATCATTTTACCGTCAAAGGCCGGACCTTTTGTCAAAATGAGCCGCGTGGAACAGATGTTCAGTGCCAGTCCGAACACCGTAACCACAAGCAGGATTGTCGGAAAGAGGCTGAAGTCAGTTGCCTTGTGTGTATACAGCACGATCAGCAGAATGATCAGGGAAAACATGAAGTTCAACGCCATGAAGGTATCAAGCAGAACGGTTGGCAAGGGGATCACGATCATGATCACGACAAGAACTACCGCTAGGGCGATGAATACATCGTTGGATAGCTTGAATGGAGGAGAATTTTTTGTATCAGAGCCGGCACTGGTACCCGCTTTTGCTAAGTCAGCCATACTGTTAATCCTATGCGTTAGGCAGCACATTCTCGCGTACGCGCCACCGTTGTTTCGTAGTCTCGCCTCTACGGACGTCTTCGTCTATCTTCGTTTATCTTCATCACTCGCGCTAGCACCTCCGCGACAACCTGCCAGTATTTCGCTGGCACGAAATCACCTACTTTAGTTTCGGCGTAAAGCGCCCGCGCCAGCGGTTTGTTTTCCACAATAGGCACGCCACTATCCGTTGCCAGACGGCGTATCAGAAAAGCCATCTCATCCTCGCCTTTCGCCGTAACCTGCGGAGCACCCCGCGCCTGCTCATACTCCAGCGCTACTGCAAAATGGGTCGGGTTTGTTACCACGACATCAGCCTTTGGCACGTTCACCGCCATATTCTGGGTCAGCAGTTCCCGCATACGGGCGCGAAGCCTACCCTTCACCAGCGGGTCGCCCTCGTACTGCTTCCGTTCTTCCTTGACCTCCTGTTTAGTCATTTTAAGTGATTCCATATATTGGTAGCGCTGAAACAGGTAATCAGGAATGGATAGCAACAACAGCAACAGGGCTGATATAAGGAGCATTCTGATCGCCAATGACGCCACTATGCTTATGCCTGTCCACAAACTAGCGGTTTGCAGATTTATCAATAACTCTATCTTAGAACGAATAACAAAAAAAGCAACTCCTCCTATTATCGCCATCTTTACAATAGATTTTAAGAGATTAAAGATGCCTTCAGTTGAAAAGATACGTCCGAAGTATTTGCTAAACTTTGGCAGTATACGATCGAACTTTGGCGTGAGCGGTTTTGTGGTAAACAAGACGCCAACCTGAATGAGGTTGGCAAAGATGCCCGCGATCATACCTACGATGATAAGGGGCAGGGTCAGCCGCGCAAAGTAAAGGAGCGCTGTAGTTGGAATGATCTGGTCTTTAACGGGATCAAGCTCCACGGCGCGAAGCAGGTAGAAACGCAACATCTCCACACAGGTCTGCAACATGGACGGCGCCAGAATCAAGAGTGCCAAGGCGGGCAATAGTAGCACCAGCGCGGAGATCAGTTCCTGACTCTTGGCAACCCGTCCCTCTTCCTCACGCGCCTTGCGAATACGTTCCTCAGTCGCCTCCTCGGTACGCCCCTCGTCTTCAGGATCGGCAAACCATTGCAAGTCCATCTTCAATGGATCACGCGGAGTTTTACTGGTGATCCAGTCCTGATCACCTGCATGATCTAGCCTAGATCGATACCCCGATCCAAGCCTGATCGGGGTACCGATCCAGTCCTGATCACCCGTGCATCTTGTCCCCGCCACGGACTTTTTCACAACGTGCCTCCGAGGTAGGCGTAGAGGCTCTCGATATTTCTAAAGCTAGCGTTAATGATGCGGCTGAAGGCTTCAACCATGAACGGCATAGAGGTGTATATTAGAACAAAGGCGACTGTGATGGATATGGGGAAACCTTCGGAGAGTATGTTTACCTGCGGGGCGGCTTTGGAGATGAGGCCAGTGGTGAGCGAGGTAAGAAAAAGCGTGCCGAGTATGGGCATGGAAATTATCATGGCGTCAAGAAAGAGGCCACTCAGACCGGTGAGGAGCATGGAGATAAGATACTCACGGCCAGCCGCAAGGTCTACAATGTTAATCGTCTGAATCGAGCGCCAGAAGCCGCCAAGAAACAGTTCCTGAAAGCCGTCAACCGACACAAAGACCAGCATGGCGACAATGTTGAGGTACTGACCGAGAAGCGGGTTTTCCGCCTGAGCCAGGGGATCAAAGGTTTCTGATGCGCCAAAACCCATTTGCAGGGAAAAGAACTGACCGGCGGTAGAAAAGGCTGAGAAGATGAGGGTAAGATAAAAGCCAATGATGATGCCGATAAGCCCTTCCCCGATAATGAGATACACAAAGTTAAGGGTATATGCTGACACGTTCCAGCCACTTGCCATGGCTGTGGGGAAGGCGCTATACGCGGCAAAGCCTGACAGCGCCAGCTTTGCCACTTGCGGGATCGAGTCTGAGGACATGAGCGGCGCGGTTTCGATCATGGCAAGCGCCCGCACCGCAACAAGTAGGAACGTCGGCCATGCACGCAGCGTCTCGTTAAGCATCTCTTCCATAAAACTATTTACCGCGCCATGCTTGGAATCATCTTGAAAAGCTGTACGGTATAATCCTCCAGCGAGGAAAACATCCAGCCGCCCAGCAAGGCAAGCACGGTTAGAATGGCGATGATCTTGGGAACAAAGGTGAGCGTCTGCTCTTGAATCGAGGTGGTGGCCTGCAAGATCGCCACAACGAGACCAACGATTAACGCGGAAAAGAGCAGAGGCCCGGCAAGCAAGAGAACTTGGATGATACCGCCCCGTAACAGTGTAGTGATTTGCCCGATACTCATTTTACTCTCCTATATAAACGAATGAATGATCTGATTCGTCAGCAGGCCCCAACCATCAATCAGAATAAACAGCATCAGCTTGAACGGCATGGAAATCATGACTGGCGGCAACATGATCATGCCCATTGACATAAGAGCGCTGGCCACTACCATGTCAAGCACGATAAAGGGAATGTATAACAAAATTCCAATCTTGAACGCAACGGTTAGCTCATTAAGAATGAAAGCAGGGATAAGCACATAAGTTGGTACGTCAGCCAGGGTTTCAGGTGCGTCCAAGCCACGCATGGACATGAAGAGCCGGATATTGTCCGGCTTGCCCTGCATTTGCCGATACATGAAGACCCGCAAAGGTCCTTCAGCCTCGTGATACGCCTCTTCCACGGAAATCTGCCCGTCCGCCATGGGCTTAAGCGAATTGTTGTAGATAGACTCAAACGTTGGCCACATGATGAAGAGGGTCAGGAACAGAGAAATGCCCATGAGTACCTGAGACGGCGGAACCTGCTGGAGCGAAAGCGCCCGCTTCACAAAGTCAAGGACAATGGAAATCCGCAGAAAGCTCGTCATCAGAATGATGATGCTTGGCGCGAGGGACAGAACGGTTATCAGCAGGAGCAATTGCAGGGAAAAAGCCACTTCCTGACCTGAGTCTGGGTTTCTTACGCTGATATCGACAAAGGGTACAAGCGGTGTTTGAACTTCGGGAATACCCATCGAAGGAGTTGTGGAAACGGCGGGGAATGGCACTGTGGTCTGCGCGAAACCTAGCTGCACCGCGAACCCCAGCGAAAACAACACTATGGATAGAAAGAATAGAAAACGCCGCATATTTTGTTAAAGCTCCTTTAAGCGTTCACGGCGCTTGCGGACATTCTCCGCCTTAAGATCGCCGAACATGCTGGTCTGAGGTCCCGCGCCACGCACTCGGCGTAGAATCGCACCAAAATCCGCGAACTTGCCTGTTCCTGTTTCAGCATTTTTCTGAGACTCGTCAAGCAGCATGGTGTCAATCAGTTCCTGATCGGTGATTTCCGCCAGCAGGGACACGCTATTCTCAGCAGCCCCCACGAGCCATGCCCTGGTTCCTACAGAAACCACCGCCGTCATAGAACTAGCGCTCAAGGGAACCCGCGCCAATACCTTGAGGTAAGGGTTCTTCTGCTGAGGCGGCCGCGACAGTCGTTTGAGGAAAAACACCACCCCATAGATAGCTGCAGCCGCCAGCGCCAATACCAGGAGGATACGCAGAAGCACAAACGCTGACGTTGGATCCTCGACCGTCGTATTGTCAGCACTCTCTTCCCCAATGAGCAACTGGCGTTCAGCCTCCTGATTCCGCGTTGCCGCCCCCTGAGCGCTATCGCTTATTGGCGAAACAAAGTCTTGCGAGAACGCAACAGACACATTGATAGTGGTAAAGAAAATAAAAAAGATAGCATACGCCAGATAAAAGTGCTTCAGTTTCTCCCCTCCCAAGTTAAAACTGCTGTGCAGCGCTTAGTTGTTATGTGGTTAGAAAAGAAGATTTCCTCTAGCCACCAATCACATCATATCCCTCTCGCGTTCCTGTAGGGAAACGATTTCCGTAACCCGCACACCGAAGTTTTCATCAATGACTACAACCTCGCCCTTGGCGATCAGTTTGTGATTAACCAAAATATCCACCGGTTCACCAGCAAGTTTATTAAGCTCAATGACCGTTCCTTCGCCCATACCCAAAATTTCCTTAATCAGTTTTCTGGTACGCCCTAACTCCACAGTCATTTCCATGAACACGTCCATGATAAGACTGATGTTCCCCTGTTCCTGTGCAGTTATATGAGGCGTTAAACTGGGAAACTGTACAGCTTGCACATTAGTTGATCCGGATACATTCATCCCTCCCATTGCTGGCCTTCCCCCTCCACTGGCTTGAGCGCCGCTAGATGACACCCCACGGGACGCACCGCGCGGTGGTGCGGAAGAAGCTTTTGCGCCATTGTTTAGCGCATAGGCTATCGCTTCCGATACACTTGAACCATAGATTTCCCACAATTGTCCTGTTTTCCCATCCCCAAGGTCAAGCTGGTATTGGGCGCTCAAAAAATCGCCACTGGGAAACGCGGCTAGTGCCTTGGGAACCTTAGTCGTTTCCGGCGCAACCGAGGCAATGGATTGGTTACCAGTCTGCTTGGTAAGTGCGGTGATCTGAGTCCCCACAAGGTTGGACACCATCTCGCTCACTACCGAGCGGTTGTGTTCGTCGAGGTCCACGTCTTCCTCGTGGGTCATAAGGCCAACCACAGCCTTTGCCGTGTCTTCAGCCATGACAAATATATGCTCACCCGGAAAGCCGGAGTTGAAATCAGCCTTAACCACGGCCACCGTAGCGGGTAGCTCATCAAGGAATGTGTCGCGGTTGGTGAAGCTGACAGTCGGGCCTTTAAGAGAAGCGTCTGGAATTGTCAACTGAGCGAAATTGGAAGAAAGCGCGGCTGTTGAGCTGGCAAGAAAATTCTCAATGGTTTTCCGGTCTTCTTCAGACCCACCAATCGGTTCACCGCCTATATCGCTACCCGCCATCAGCGCATCCAGTTCTTCTTGTGAAAGAGCGCTTTCGCTCATATTATTTCCTCCCCGTCAATCGTAAGTTCCTCAAAATCTTCCTGCTGAATCTCAGCAATTTTTTTCGTGATCTGCACTGCCATCTTCTTACCAAGCACACCGGGTCTGCACAGGAACTTTGGCTTGTTACCAATGTTGAGGGAATAGGGGTCTCCAACACGAGTGTTATAGAGACACACCACATCTCCGGCCCGAAGCTCAAGCACATCATGAACAGTTACATCTATCTTGCCAATTTCAGCTACTACATTTACATCGACCGACGCCAGCTTTTCCTTGAGGATATTTAGATTTTCGGTAGTGGTTCCCCGGCGCACCGAAGAATACCAGAACTGCGCTGACAGCTTGCTGATGATTGGCTCAATGGTGAGATAAGGGATACAGAAATTCATCATGCCCTCAATATCTCCCACCTTAGTTTCCAGCGTTACCAGCACCACCATTTCGTTAGGCGGCACAATTTGTGCGAACTGCGGGTTCGTATCGATCTGACCCAGTCGCGGACGCAGGTCAATAACCGTGGCCCAAGCCTCCCGCATGTTGCCCAGAATACGCACGATGATGCTTTCCATAACCGATTGCTCAATGTCAGTAAGCTCATGCTGGGCCTTGTTACCTTCACCCGTACCGCCAAAGAGCCGGTCTATAATGCAAAACGTAACCATAGGGTCTATCTCAAAAATAGCGTTCCCTTTGAGCGGGTCCATGTTGATAATCGCTAGCGTGGTCGGCGTAGGAATCGAACGGATGAACTCTTCGTAGGTAAGCTGGTCCACCGATGCCACATGGACGTGTACCATACTCCGCAGGTTTGCTGACAACGATGTGGTGGTCAGACGCGCAAAAGTTTCGTGCATAATCGAAACCGTACGAATCTGCTCTTTGGAAAATTTATCAGGCCGCTTGAAATCATATATCTTGATCTTGCGAGTATCGACCGACGGCGTAAACTGCTCCGGCGTAGAGCTTTCCGAGTTTATCGCGGTGAGAAGCTGGTCGATCTCATCCTGAGAGAGAACCTCTGCCATCATGGTGTTACATCTCCATCACACTTAACTGATTAAACACGATATTTCTAGCCTTGGCAGTATCAAGGATACGGACGTTCAGCAATTCCATAAGTTCCTGCTTGAGCTGAGGCTCCTTTTCTGGTGTCAAATCTTCCGCATATTTGGTACTGAAATAATTACGTATAAAGTCTCGCAGTTCAAACTGCCGCGTCGTAAACTCGGTCTGCGCCTGCGAGTCATTCAGCGCATAGCCAATAGCCACATCAACCACCACCGAATAGGGAGTCGGGTCCCGGGTGTTACACCGCACAGTTCCCACTATGGTTGAGTAGGAATACTGGGGCTTGGTTCCAACGTAGGGCGAGTTTTCAGGAATCAGTGTCTGTCCCTTAGAGTTATTACTGTTCAGCAGGGTGTACGTAAGTACCGATATGGTAACAACAACCACTAACGCGGCAAACCCGATAGCCAAGAATTTTAACAGGGTAGGCAGTAACTCGATCAGACTATTTTTTTTCTTTTTAGAACTAGATGCTTCCTCTACAGCTTCGTCCTCGACAGAACTAGCGCCCGCTCGATGTTCTTCAGACATAATACAACCTCCATTTATATACTATAAAACTACAGATGCGCGTCATCAAGAATAATGACGTCAACCCGCCGATTATAGGCGCGACCTTCGGCAGTGCTGTTATCACCTACTGGTACAGTATCGGCAAATCCAGCCACTTGAAAACGTTTTTCGTCGACTCCAAGATCCATAAGAAAGTGCAGAACCGCTATAGCGCGGGCAGTTGAAAGTTCCCAGTTCGACGGCCACGGCCCAAAGGGGTCTGTTGCCTCCGCGTCAGTGTGTCCCTCTATCCTGAACTTCCGTCCACTAATTTCAGGTGAATTGAGCGTACTAGCCAGATTGAACAGAATTTCTCTAGTTTGCTCTATGTTAAGGGTCGCGCTCGCTGTATCAAAAAAAGCGTCCGACGCGAGACTGATAACAATACCCCGCTCTTCCTGTGTTATTTTCACCTTGTTGGACTTCATTTCTGGATTGAAGATACTCGTTGCCTTGCGAAGCGCCGCTCCCAAAGAACGCCCTCGATCCGTCGACGGCAGGGAGTTAATCGTATTTCCCAGGTCTGCGCTCTTACCCACCGATAGCGTGTTCCCGCCGGTCTGCCCGCCGAGTCCGGTATTGTTGAGGGCAGAGAGAAAAGAAGCAAGTTCGCCGGGATCAACATCGTCGGGGTTAAAAAGCATGACGAAGAAGCAGAGCAAGAGTGTTACCATGTCGGAGTAAGTAACGATCCAGTCGCCCTTTACACCTTCGTCTTCTTTCTTCTTCCTTGCCATTTGTTAATCCTTTGCCATCTCTTTTTCAACCGATGCGCGGGTTACTGGATCAAGGTAGGTTAAAAGTTTACTGGAGAGGACACGAGTGTTTTCACCAGCCTGTATCGAAAGAATACCCTCAATTTCCATTTCCTTAATCAAGGACTCATTGGCGTCAGCGGCTTTGAGCTTGCCGGCTACGGGGATACACACCAGATTGGCGATCATGGCGCCGTACAAGGTGGTAATGAGCGCGACGGCCATTTTCGGTCCCAGGGTACTCTTGTCTTCAAGGTTTCTTAACATGGCGATAAGACCTATGACCGTGCCTAACATTCCGAGACCGGGCGCCACTGTTCCCCACATATTAATTACGCTGAGTTTGTCGCTGTGCCTGCTCTCTATATGCCCCAAGTCGAGTTCCAGAAGGTTGCGGATAACCGCGCCGTCAGTGCCGTCCACGACCAGACGCATTCCTTTTTTCAGAAACTCGTCATCAAGGTCTTCCAGCTCTTCTTCCAGCGCCAGCAATCCTTCACGCCGCGCCTTTTCAGAAAAAGCCAGGAGCTTGGTGATGACCGCTTTCTCATTTGATGACCGAGTCTTGAACGCCAGGCCAAACGTTCCCCACATACCAACTGCGTCGTTGATACTGGAAAACGTTATCAACGCCAGATAGGAACCTACCACCGTAATCAGGAACGACGGCGGATCAAGATAAGTCGTAATACTACCGCCCGACGTATAGATACCCGCGATGCATACAGCAAACGTGCCAACAAGTCCAATAAGGGTCGATATATTCATGCCTTACTACTCCTCATTTTTGAAGGCGCCGATACGGCGACGGTATTCAACAATACGCTCAATGACGACCAACACCGGTTCCCGTACTACAAGGTATTTCCCTGATAACATCAGAAGCGTCGTATCAGGTCTCATTTCAATATACTCGATCTGATGAGGATTGATATAGTATTCAACACCGTCAAGCCGCGTTACTTTTACCATCTTTTTTAACCGATTCCCTATCGCTTAAGGCTCAGGACTTCCTGCAAGAGCTGGTCTGCGGTTTGTATGGTCCTCGAGTTGGCCTGGAAGCCTCTCTGAGTTACGATCATGTCGGTGAATGACTCGGACATATCCACGTTAGACATTTCCAGTACACCGGAGACGATGCTTCCCTTACCTGCTATGCCAGATGCGCCGATATTGGCCGTGCCTGAGTTACTGGACACCTGATAGGTCGAGTCGCCAGCCTTCTCAAGGCCACCCTGATTAGTGAAGCTGGCAAGCGCCACCTGACCAATAATACGGTTTGTACCATTAGAATACTCACCAGATATAATGCCGCTTGAGTCGATCTTGAAGTTATCAAGATAGCCCATCACATAACCGTCCTGAGACACGGCTTTGGAGGAACTGGTTTCCGCAAACTGGGTGATTGAGTTGACAAAGCCTCCTACGGTGCCGAGGTTCAGGGCAAAGGTCTGCCGCACCGGAGCGCCGTCAGCAGCGGGGTCCGTATCTGGCACAGTATATGCCACGTTCATAATGACCCGCTCGCCCGCCTCATTGCCGGATTCGTTTCCCGCACCGTCAACCGCGCTTAAGAGCGTGCCGGTGTTGGAAAAGTTCACAATGAAGTTAGCGGGCCCGCCAACTGCCGGAGCGTCATCGCCAAGTCCAATCGTGGCTCCACGCAGGCTTGCCCCATCCGCGTCAAGCGCTTCGGGATCAACAGTAACATTAGCGTTCCATTGATTGGGTAAGGCGGGGTCCTGACTACGGGTGAATTCTACCTGCAAGGTATGCTCCTGTCCAAAGCTGTCGTACACCTTGATCTGGCTTGTCCAAGTGCCTTCACGTACTTGAAGCGGGGTTGCGCCTTCAGCCGGAATCACCGGCATACGCTTATCAAGGTTACAGGCGAAGTCAACCTCGGTGGTTGCCCGCGCCGGGTCTTTGGAGCCGACCGGAATCGTGATGTTTTCCACATCACGGGAAACATCAAGAATCTGCTGGCCGCCTATATCCTGCGCCATCCAGCCCTGCACCTTCATGCCGCTTGCCGGATTCACCAACACACCGTCCGCGTCAAGGTTAAAAGCGCCTGCTCTTGTATAAAAGAAGTTCTCGCCCTCCTTGAGTACAAAGAACCCTGTACCTTCAACCGCGAGGTCGGTTCCGACGCCTGTGGACTGGAACGCGCCCTGAGAATGTACAGTATCAATGGTGGCAATGGACATACCAAGACCCACTTCCTGAGGGTTCACACCGCCCAGTTCGGTGGAAGGACGTGACGCGCCCTGAAGCTGCTGGTAGAGCATATCCTGAAAGTTGACCCTGCCCTTTTTGAAGCCAACAGTGTTGATATTGGCGATATTATTGCCAATCACGTCCATCCTAGTCTGATGGTTCTGCAAGCCTGATACGCCCGCAAACAAAGATCGCATCATAGTGAGTTACTCCTCAAATACCTTTGTTACCTGATTCCACTGGTAATACATACCGTTTACCAGAATTTTGGGATTCACGTCCCGTGTAACTGCTTTAACCACACCCTGAACCACCTGTTCACCGTCCAGCAATTCCACGCCTTTACCAAGCGCGGCGGTTACGCCGTTTCCCTCAAGCAGCGAAGCAAGGCGGGAGAAATCAGTGGCCATGCTGGTCATCTGATCCAGCGTGGAAAACTGAGCCATCTGCGCAATGAACTCCTTGTCTTCCATAGGGGCAGTAGGGTCTTGATAGGAAAGTTGGGTGATTAAGAGTTTGAGAAAGTCATCTTTCCCCAATTCATTCTGGTTCCCTTTTCCCTGATTGACCTTGCTATTGTGCTTTTGCACCAGTTGATTGACTTCCGCCATCTCCTGTGAACTCAATACTGCTTTAAGCTCCATATTAACTCCTTACGCAAGCATATTAACGGTGGATAATTCATTAGCTCTTCCACCTGATACGAGATGAAGTTCCGGCTCATACTGGCCGGCGGCGAGGCGTTCCGAGAAGAAGGCGACATTTTCCTGTTGCTGCCAATTTCCCTCGCTGTTCTGGCCGCTGTCCGACGCGAGCGCCGTATAAAGGCTAACCCCGCTAAAGCCGGAATCTCGAAAAGCCTGTTCAAGGGATTGTATCTCCCTATCAAATGCTCGCAGGGCATCATTGCTTTCAACAATAATCCGCCCAGTGATTCTATTTTCGACCATTTCAAGGCGCACTTTAACAATTCCCAGACTCTCCGGTCTGAGCGACAATTTTATGGTTCCGGCATCGCCATCATGCAGCAACACCTGAGCCTGCTGCACAATATCGCTGTTTAGGTGCTGGGAAAGTTCGCGGGCGAGAAGGTTCTCAAAGGTAGTAGACCGCGCCTCACTGGTATCAATAGGCATGTCAAAGGGCTTTGCCCCATCGGGCAAAAGGTCGAGGCTGATTTCAGCGACGTTTTGCGCCCCCGCCTCTGACACCGTGGCGGTCTTTTCCACGCCGGCAAATGCCGCCAACGTAACGCCAGACCCCGCATCTCGCACACGCAGATCGCGCAGTTCCAGCCGACCCTTGCCCCGTAACTCAGCGGGTTTCGCAGCATTGCCCGGCTCTTCCTTAGCCTTCACGGTTCCGGCAAACAGGGTCTGCACACTGAGCTTTTCAGCCGAGACGGTTTGCTTAACCGAAGTGTATCGAGCGTTTTTGTCTTGACTCACCTCGTTTGCCGCGCTTGCCAAGGCAGCCGCGTTCCGAACTGGCCGGATGTGTTCCGCAAGGGCGTCCTCAAGCGCCGTCACCTCGTGGGGAAGCGTATCCTGCAAGACCGCGTTCTTGATTTCAACCACGCGGGAAGAAAACGCGCGGTCTGCTTTTGGGGCTGTGGTGTCAGACACTTTTACGTGAGCGTCGTTAGCGTCAGAGGCTTTTGCGATAGCGGCGTTATCTGAAAAGACACCGAGCGCATCTTCTGCAATGGCAATGACAGTATCGGTGTCAGACACCTTTTCAATGGTGTCTGACACTTTTGCAATATGAGCGCCAACAAGAGTGCCAGACACTTTTTCGGCAACGATGGTGTCAGACACTTTTTGCGTGGGATCAGCCTCGCCTGTTTTTTTTGCCGCTTTAGCGGGCGTTTTGCCAGCCTTGTCCTTTACCACTGTCTCCGCTTTCACGTCGCCAGCCATATACGCCGTTGTCTTTCGCGTTACTGAAGTAGGCTGCGCCGTTTTCACTGACAACACTGTTGCCGCAGACTGCGCCGACACTTGTGTCGGCGGTACGGCCACGCCCTGCTTACTGTTGCTGATTAAGCCGTCAAGAATTTTAGCAAACAAACCAAGTTTATTGTTCTTTACTGTTGTTTTTTTCTGTGCCGGCGTTTGCTTGCCCGCTGCTGTTTGTTCTGTTGTCCCTTGCGCTACTGCTGGCGCAAGCTGCGAAGAAATCACTTGTATCAACCCGTCCCTCCTCGTCTTCAGGTGATTTGGCCGGGGAAATTTCAGTTCAAGTTAAGGCTTGAGGGTCTCCCTACCATCTTCCGTTGTAACTCAGCAGCCCGTTCCGGGGCCATAAGTGACAGCCAATACGACACGATGGAGGTAGTTCCCTCTGCTTGAGCGATTTCCTCGGTCTTCCGAAGCACGTCAATAGCATCCTGATCGTCAAGTGCGGCAAGTATCCCCACTGCATTCGCCGGCGGCATACCGGCAAGGTAACGAGCATTCTGCTCAACATTTCTACTCTTATCTTCGGTTGCCATTACCAGTGCGTTAATCGAATTCTCCCGATCATCAAGAGCTTTCTGGCGTTCCTCAAGTTCCTGCCTCATTTGCTCTAACTCATCCAGTTGGGATTTTATATCCTGTTTCTGTTTATCCAGTTCCAGCCTCTGTAAGTCCAACGCCTCTTCACGCACCAATAGCCGCTCTCGATCCAGCGAAAGTGGCTCATCAGCGATGCTCAATGGCTGGGTACGCCCAACCCTGTTAATCAACGTGTAAAACGGCGCGAGCAGAGTCTTCACCTCAATCACGTTGAGGTAATCAAACCAAACAAGCCCTCCGCCCGCCATGGCAATAATGAGGAGCAAAAGGACTATAACTTTTCCCAATACTCGTTTCTTTCCATATTCAGCCACTTCTACCGAGCCTCCCCTCCCTTAAAAATCGGTCGATTTGACGATAGAATTAAGTTCAATTATGCATCTGCTCAACACTGCTGGAAGACCCCAGTAATTCTATCCGCGCTTTCACATGAGCTAGCTGGTCATGGTTCAACACCGAGCGACAGTAATTCGTTCCGGGAAGCACATACACCTTGTATCCGCCTCGACTCACAAAGTTTTTCCCCTTTCCCACCATAAACCAGTATACCAGCGAGATGTTCTCATTGTTCAGCTCAATCGCGTTTACCCCTTTCTTTCCAATGGCGCTTCCAGAGTTAAACAGGCAGGGAACCGGCAGTTCATCCCCGTACAGACTCTGGCGAAGCACATCACGCCGCTCAGAACGCTTGAGCTTGGTCAAGTCGCGCCTGAGCATCCGCACCTCATTAGCAATCCGCTCACGTTCCCCGCCCTCAGACGTAGGATAATCCCGACACAGCCGCTCTATCTCAAACTTGATGAAGTCAAAACGCCCCAGAGACTCAAAAAGCGCCCGATGGGTATGCCCGATAATGGAGATACAGCTATTGGCAAGTGAAAAATCATACGCTTGCTTCTCAACATAAAAACGCCGGTACGGACTACGCGCCGAGGAGATGTTGCGGATGCCCACAGGTTTCAGAATGAAGCGGATACTGGCGTTAATGAGGGTATTAAAGCTGGTATACATCCGCGAAGACTGATGGCCGTGATAAACATAGACCGGAATGAGGCCGGTCTCGATTCTGATAGCGTGGTACAGGGGATACGGGTACTCCTTCTCGAACACCAGAGCTGCATCATGGTTACCGAGCGTCTTGTAAAGCCGCCCCGACTCGGCAAAGCGATCAAAAACTCGAAAGAGTCGATCCCACTGCTCCCTGATTGCCGACAGAGAATAACGCAACAGCTCCTCGATATCGCCGTTTAACACGAGTACCCAGCCGTTTTGCAGGTAATACGTCTCCAGCACATCAGTAAGAAATGCGCCGTTTCCAGCGAGATCGTCGCGCCGTCCAACCCCCATGTGCAAATCGCTTATCACGAGCACCTTGCCGCCATTGCTAATGTCCAGCACCCCGGCGGGGTTAAACTTAGGTCCTAGTATATCAGTAAAAAATGAAAACTCACTCAGTTGCGGCCACCTTTTCGAAGCAATCAGTTTTTCTGTTTATCCGCGATTTTCCCAAGTACAAGTTCAGCCAGTACACGGTACTGGGACGGAAGCAGTTCCGCGTCAGCGCCCTCGTAGCGCGCGAGGAGCGCGTTAAAGCCCGTGATCGCGGTCTCATAGTTTTTTTGCTTATAGTCAATAAAAGCAATCTCGTATTCAGCGGCGCAGATATCGTCAGTGTTGAATGGGTAACGCTCAATAATAGCTTCATAGAACTGGAGCGCCCGTTTATAGTTGTTTCGGTCAGTAGCTTCCTGCGCACGCTGGATCAGTTCCGCCGGTGTTAAGTCAGCCGGAATCTCAACCGGCCTAGATGCACAGGCGCTCTCGTTCATAATCACAATAACAAGTACGGCAACAAGACCAAACCAAGTAACACGTTTCATAGCTTTGATATAACAAAAAAGGGAGACAAAAACAAGGGGTGTGTTGACAGCAGCGGCCAAAACGCTCAATATCGCAGACACTATGATTGCGGGTATTATTGGCGCCACTGGCTATGCGGGCGCGGAACTGGTGAGACTGCTCGCTGGACATCCTGAGATTACTAAGATTGTTCCGGCCTCAGTGAGCTTTCAGGGGGAGCGAATCGAAGCGGTCTACCCCAACTTTCAGGGCGTGGTTTCAGCCGAGCTGCTTAAGCCGGAAGAGGCGGTGTCCCAGGCGGATGTGGTGTTCGCGGCTCTGCCGACGGGCGTGGGCGAGGCGTATGCCAAAACCTGCATGGAACAGGGGAAAAACTTTATCGACCTGTCGGCAGACTTCCGGTTTGATGATGACGAGGCAACCTTCACCGCGTGGTATGGCAAACCGTATCTATACCCTGAACTGCGGCTCCGGTCGGTTTACGGCCTGCCGGAACTCAAGCGCGCCCAAATCCGCGAACTTGCCAACAATGGGACGCTCATCATCGGGAACCCAGGCTGTTACCCCACGGGCGCGAGTCTGGGAATATATCCGGCGATCAGCCTGGGCATTGCGGCCCGCGGCGCTCCCATCATCGTAGATGCCGCGTCCGGCGTTACCGGCGGGGGGCGGGAACCAAGCCGCGCGTTCCATTACCCGGAATGCGCTGACTCTTTCGCACCCTACAAAGTCGGGGTGCACCGGCACACACCAGAAATCTGCCGGAACCTGGCATTCATGACCAGACTCGCAAGCGGAGTAAGCGCTTCGTCCGTCATATTCACCCCGCACCTTGCGCCCATGAACCGCGGTATCCTCAGTACGATTTACATTCCGCTTGCAGAAGCGTGCCGGCTAGAACAAAGCGCCCCGCCTCGCCCGCCCGCCAGGGCAGTTACTGAACGCGCTGAGGAAATCCGTGAACATTATGCCGCGTTCTATGAGCGTGAGCCGTTTGTGCGGGTGCTTCCCCAAGGCGACATCGCGTCGACTAGCCGTGTGAGGCAGTCAAACTTCTGCGACATATCAGTACACCTCGATCAAGCCGGAACAACGCTCATCATTGCCACCGCTATTGACAACATGGTGAAAGGCGCGGCTGGTCAGGCGATTCAGAACATGAATATCGTTTATGGTTTTGACGAGCGCGCTGGCCTCACCGCAATACCTGCCTCGTTCTAAAACAAAGCTGTCCGCTGGGGAACCATAGCCAGCCGTCAAGACTCAGTTACGAAAAGGCGACCCGTCAAGTTCCATGTGGAGAAATACATTACCGATGCTTTCGTGTTCTATCTGAATGGAGTTGTTCTCCATAGTGGCAAAATCAATCCGGTCGTTCCATGAACTGTACGCGGTTAAAAATTCGCCGCTAACCGAGAAATACCGATTCCAGCGCCCATAGCTATGGCTATTTTCCAGCACTATCGCGCCGACTAACATACTGTTTACGGTGTATGCCTCTATCCTTACATTCATCCCCACGCCATCGGCGTTGCCCAGTCCGGTCCAGTCCAACGTTACATAGGAAATTGAGTCAGCGCGTTCTACGCCAGCGATTTTATAGGAAACAACGTTTCGCCGCACCAGCCTATTATTCGCTGATGTTCGCGCCGACGCCTGTGTCGCTGCCGGCGTCTGTACCGTGGCGGCGCTCGCTGCCGGCGTCTGTACCGGCGTCTGCCTCGCATTGGTGCTTGCTGCGGGTGCCGTTGTGTTAGCGCCACTCACGCCAGTCCCAAACGGGTTCTCGTAATACCGGTTCGCTTCCCACATACCTTCACGGATTTCATCACGCAACGGAGGTATCGACAGCAGCGTGCCAGGCAAAATCAAGTCTGGGTTCGCGATCTTATCGCGGTTTGCGTTATAGATGTTTGGCCAGAGGGTTTCGTTCCAGTAGATACCAGGACGGGCTGCTATAGCGCGAAACGTATCACCAGACTGAATCATATACTGCCCGGGAAGCGAGGCTCTGCTTACCGCAGTCGACGCGGGAGAAGCTGCCTCCACAGGCGCAGTAGAAGATGGCCATACCGGCTCAATGGAAGTTGGTTCCACAGGCGTGGGAGAAGCTGACCCTATCAGCGTGGCATCCTCCTTTTCAGGCACAGGTTCTTCTGCTAGCGCCGTAACCTGTGCCGGACCGGGCGGCTCATCCCGCGCGGCCAGTTTATCCTCAGACACACAGGACGCCAAAACCCAGGAAAGCGCCAAACCCAATAAGACAATATACTTGCTTTTCATCAGTCGTACCTCCATGTTTGTCCATCAAAGTCTACCCTGCCGGACAGTTTCCGGTAGCTGTCGGTCTGCTTATTGCTTCGCCTTGTAACGTGGAACACCCGCGTTCCCACTCTTCTTCAGTGATTGGTAAAAATTGCTATAGGCGCTCTTAAGATTACGCCGCGCCCGCTGAAGCACGACAGCGTCGACTTCTTTGAGCAACTCGTAGGTTTCTATTCTCTCGTTAAGCGTTTTGTTATACAGAAAACAGCAGCAACCGAGGGTCTTGTTCAAAACGACCCGCCGCTCCTCAGTCGGATATATTCGCGTTTTTAAGACTCTCTGTATCTTCACGGATTTATTCTAAGCAGTCTTTGCCTAAGCGTCAACGACTATTCCCAAGCTATCTCTTATCGCTGCTCCTCCAACCCCAGCGTTGGGCTTGGCGATAGAAACGTTTGGGTAGGATGATAGAAACGTTGGGCTTGGCGATAGAAACGTTGGGGTAGG
>JAITIX010000074.1 GCA_031279205.1 Treponema sp.
TTCTGCCGGTTGATCAAAGTATTCTGCCGGTTGATCAAAGTATTCTGCCGGTTGATCAAAGTATTCTGCCGGTTGATCAAAGTATTCTGCCGGTTGATCAAAGTATTCTGCCGGTTGACGTCGCAAACAATAACTTTACACCCTTTTACGTGTCGGGCGTTCAGTTCTTCCGGCGTTGCCGCCCCGTTACTCGAAACCGAAACGTGGAACAAGCCAAAACCTTCACGGACGTGATATTGTTTTCCGAAGGGACTTGTGTTTTGCGCCCCTTTGGAAAATTTTCAAGTTGGCCTAGATGGCGCGTTGACATTATTTCTGAGCAAGCTATTTGTGTCGCCGGTCAAGTTCCGCGAATATTTCAGCGACGCTTACCTTCTCCCTAGCCATAAGCGCGGTGGTAAAGTACACAAGGTCTGCTACTTCCCAGACGACTTCGGCGTGGTTCTTGGCGGTGCAGACTTCAAAGGCTTCTTCCATAAGTTTTTTACGTACCTTACTGCTGTCCAACGTTGCGGTGTACGAATCGGATGGGGCGTTACGGAAGCGCTCCTCAATGAGGGATTGCAGAAACTGCCAGGTGAACTGTCGATCTATGCTGAAGCATGACCAGCCACCGGTGTGGCAGACTGGTCCTGATGGTTCTACCTCGGCGAGAAGCGCATCGTGGTCGCAGTCGGTGCGGAGGCGGAGCAGGCGCAGGGTGTTGCCGGAACGTTCTCCCTTCATCCAGAGTGTATCGTGGGTACGGCTGTGGAGGCAGAGCTTGCCCCGCTTAAAGGTTTCGGTGATGGCCTCGCGGTCAACAAAGCCGGTCATAAGTACCTGACCATCAGGGGATTGGGCAATGATGGGCAGCATACCGTTACCCTTGCGCCAATTGAGAGAGCGGACGAAGGTGTCGGCAAGCGCGATCTTACCGGTGTACAACGCCATGCCGAGTTGCACATCACAGCCAAGAGTTGCCAGAGCTTCAATTTCATCAAGACTGGAAATCCCGCCTGCGACAGTAATAATGCTGAATAGCTCGGCCCGGAGGCGTTTTACAATTGCGCTATCAATGCCGCTCATGGTTCCTTCCCGTTCAACACAGGTAAAGAGCAGTTCGGCGGCATACGGTTCCACAGCTTTGGCGCTTTCGATGAGAGGCAGACCAGTTCGCGTTTTCCAGCCATCCACGACGATTTCGCTATTGCGAGCGTCTACCGCTACAATGAGGCGCTCACGGCCTATCGCCTTGGCGAAAGCTGCAAGCAGAGTTGTGTTTACCTTAAATATGTCCGCTTGCTTGGGATCGCGGAAGGCCTGAGAACCGATAATGATCTTTTTTGCCCCAAGCCTGATGAGCTGCTTTGCCTGTTCGACAGTCCTGATGCCGCCACCAACGCGACACTCAGCTTTCCGCAAGAGCGATACCACCAGGCCGAAGTTGGAACCTTTACCCATAGCAGCGTCGATGTCTATGAGCGCCACTTCGCCATAACGGTTGAATTCAATGGCCAATTCTTCAGGGTTATCCCGCTGTAAGATCAGTTCATCTCCCTGTTTTAACTGAACGACTTTTCCATTCTGTATATCTATAGAAGCGATTACCATCTGACACAAACTCCTTTTTCTTCAATGTATTTCTTGATTACGGGAATAGTAGTTTTCCCAAAGTGCAGAAGCGAAGCCACCAGCGCGGCGTCAGCGTTTCCCCACGTATTGCTGGCTCCAACTGCGTCGGGCGGAAGCAGCACATTGGCGATCTGCTCAAGGTTTCCCGCGCCGCCAGACGCGATAACCGGCACATGCACCGCGTTAAGTATGGCATGGGTAAGCGCGAGATCATAGCCGGCGCCGGTTCCATCGGCGTCTATGGAATTGAGCAGTATCTCTCCGACGCCCAGTTCCACCGCCTGTTTTGCCCATGCAATAGCGTCGATGCCGGTATCAGTTCTGCCTCCGTGAGAAAAGGCGTGCCATACATCCTCGCCGACACGCTTCGCGTCTATCGACAGTACCACACACTGGCTTCCATAAGCCTGCGCCATCTCGCTGAGAAGTGACGGGTTCTTCAACGCTGAAGTGCAGACCGATACCTTATCCGCGCCAGCGTTCATGGCGTCGCGCATATCGTCCACGCTTCTGATGCCGCCGCCTACACAGAGCGGGATGAACACTTCACAGGCAACCTGTTGCACCACATCAAGCAGAGTCGCCCTGCTTTTGTAGGAAGCGCCGATGTCAAGGAAAGTCAGCTCGTCCGCCCCCTCGTTGTTATAACGCCGTGCCAATTCAACTGGATCGCCAGCGTCTTGTATACCCTTGAACTTAACGCCTTTGACTACCCGACCGTCGTCAACGTCAAGGCAGGGGATGATTCGTTTTGCTTGCATACGTTTCCCTATACCGATGAGAGATGCGACTTCCGCATTGCCTGCCACAACAACTCGTTAATCCACGTTTCATAGTCTTCACCACCAGCTTTAGGCCACGCGAGAATGGTGATGTCGAGATTGATTTGCACTGGTTCTTTTTCCCGTATGAAGTATTCAGGATGCCTTGGTTTCATCCGAGCAAGCTGTTCATCGGTTAATTCGGGACAGTTCGAAATATCGGTATCCTCAAACGAGAGTATTTCGGCAATCCGTTCACCTGATAAAGTATTTGAATTGCTCATAATAGCGTTGCACCTCCTTTGGTTTCACTTTTCTGACAGAATAAATCCGTATTCTATCTTTAGCAACTGATGCAATACATAATTGATACTATTTTTCTCTTCATCCCATTCAAATCGACCGTCCTCACTGATGATCGTTCTGCCCATTGTTCTTCCGTTGTCTAATTGAGAAAGTTCTCCAGCAACTTTAGTCCAAGCGTCCCTGACTTCTCAGGGTGAAACTGCGCCGCTGCCAGCGCCCCACGCTCTATTGACGCACAGTAGCGCAGATAGTAGTCGGCAGTGGCAGCTGTTACCGCGTTGTCCAGCGGGTCAGCGTAGTACGAATGTATGTAGTAGAAAAACGAACCGGCAGGTAAGTCTTTGAATAGCGAAGAGTCAGCCCGCGCGTCGGTACTGTTCCAGCCAATCTGTGGAACTTTGCGCCCTGGGAAACGCCGCACCGTACCAGGTATCACGCCAAGTCCACGAACCGGCTTGCCATCTATGGGCGGCGCTTCCTCAGAGCTGTCGAACAAAAGCTGTAAGCCAATGCAGATGCCGAGAAAAGGTTTATCGGCAGCGATCCATTCCTGTATGGCCTGCGCGTAACCGGAGCGTTCCAAAGACGCCATCGCAGTGGCGAAGTGGCCGTCGCCAGGGAAAATGATTTTTTCATAAGCGGGAAACCGTTCCGGCCCTTCGATAAAACGAGCTGGAGCGCCCAGTCGCGCGAGCGCGTTCATCACTGAGCCGAGATTACCGGCCCCATAGTCAATAACACCAATCATAGCACCCACGGCGTGAATACCGTCTCCTTTGATATGATAAATCTATGCGTACAACGCCATTCTTTCGCGTGTTACGCGGCCAACAAGCTCGGCGACAACATCGCTCACCACAAGCACGCGCGCCTCTTTCTCCCCACGGCGCTTCACTTCAACCGCGGCTTGAGGGAGAGCGAGGTTTTTGTCGCCAATCACCACACGCAGGGGAATGCCGATGAGGTCGGCATCTTTAAACTTGACGCCGGGACGCTCATCACGGTCGTCAAGCAGAACCTCGATGCCGGCTGTCTCAAGCTCCTGTTCCAGCCAGTCGGTCGTTTCCTTAACCGCACCCTCGTACTTAATCGGGATAAGAATGACTTGGTAGGGCGCGATGGTCATAGGCCATATAATGCCGTCGTCATCGTGGTGTTCTTCAATAACTGAGGCAAGGGTACGGTCAAGACCAATGCCATAACTGCCCATTGTGGGCGTGTGCGACACACCGTTCTCGTCCAAATAGCTCACGCGCATCGACCGCGTGTATTTGTACCCCAGCTTAAAGATATGCCCCAACTCATTGCCTTTTTTTTCGTAGAGAGCGCTGCCACAGACCGGACAGCAGTCGCCAGCTTTGACCGTGCGCACGTCAGACACCAGCCACGGGGTGAAATCACGCCCGCAGGCGACGTGGGCATAGTGCAGGTCTTTGGCAAGCGCCCCGCACACCGCGTCGTTCATGGCGACAACCGTCTCGTCAGCAATGAGTGGAACTGTAAGCAGTCCAACAGGACCGGCAAAACCCACTGGAGCGCTGGTAACGCGCTCAACATCAGCGTCAGACGCAAGCGCCAGTTCTGAGGCTTTAAGCAGGGCTGCAAGTTTTTGCTCATTCACATCAAGGTCGCCGCGTATGGCCACGGCGAAGAAGGCTTCGGGATACACAGCCGGCGCTTCAGACACGGGGCGCTGTTTCGCCAGTTTTGACCCACCAGGCGCGTTGCTCAGGTCAAGCTCAACGTTAATGGCACGATAGATCAGCGTCTTTATAAACGCCTTTGCGTCGGTCTTCAAAAACGCACACAAGTCGCTGATGGTCTTCACCTCTGGCGTGGCTATTTTTTCAATAGGCGCAAGCGCCGCTCCTGCTGGGGTATTATCAGACTTACACGCCGCCTTCTCCACATTAGCCGCGTAGTTACAGTCCCGGCACAGCAGGAGCGTGTTATCTCCGACCTCGCTCTCCACCATAAACTCCTCAGAACCACTGCCACCCATAGCGCCGGAATCAGCCTTCACCGCAATCACCGAAAGCCCACAGCGCTTGAACACATTGCGGTACGCCCGCCCCATAGCCTGATACGACAGGTCCAGGCTGGCATCGTCGATGTTGTAGGAATAGGCGTCCTTCATCACAAACTCCCGCCCTCGCATAACCCCATAACGCGGGCGCACCTCGTCGCGGTACTTGGTGTTAATCTGATAAAGCACGAGCGGCAACTGCCGATAACTGGAAAGCTCGTCGCGCACAATGCTGGTGAACGCCTCCTCCGCCGTCGGCGACACAACAAAGTCGGCGCCAAGCCGGTTCTTAACGCGCAGCATAGCGTCGCCAAAAGTCTGCCAGCGCCCAGATTCCTTCCACAATTCCCCAGGCAGTACCACAGTCGGCTTGATCTCCTGCGCCCCAATAGCGTCCATTTCCTGACGGATGATAGCCTCGACTTTCCTGAACGACCGCAATCCCAGAGGCAGATAGGCGAATAACCCGTTTGACAATTTTCGTATCATACCAGCGCGGAACATGAGCCGGTGGCTGACGATAACCGCGTCCGCTGGAACTTCCCGAAGAGTTGGTATAAAAGTTTGACTGAATCGCATAGTATGTCCTCATAGAGCATAGAATCGCGCTCAACACCAGCGGAACTTTCCGCCGCCAGCCCTGAGCGACGCCTCCAGCATACCCGGCAGGCGGCTTGGGTTCAAGAGACCGGCGGGCGCACAGCGCGTCTTCCCAAACGAGTGATAGTATAGTAGATTTGGCCGCATGATTGAGACAAAAACCGAGGGACAGCTGCTTTCCGAAAAGCTATCCTTTGAGATTAAGAACTGCTGGGAAACAGCGGAACCAGAAGAGTTCCCAAAGATAAACCTCTTCGCGGAACAGTATAAGGCGTTCCTGAACAAGGGAAAAACCGAGCGAGAGAGTGTGAGGCAGTGCGTGGAGCGCCTTGAATGCGCGGGCTTCATTAGCCTTGATAAGGCGCTTGCTCAAGGCGGACAGTTTACTCCGGGCGCCAGAATCTATCAGAATGTCAGGGAAAAATCCCTGCTCTGTGCAGTTCTTGGCGAGAAATCCCCGCGCGAAGGCCTTAATATCGTGGGAGCGCATGTTGACGCCCCGCGTATAGACCTGAAAACCAATCCACTCTATGAGGATTCCGGCTTTGCCCTGTTCGATACCCACTACTATGGCGGAATCAAGTATTACCAGTGGACAACTATTCCACTTGCCCTGCACGGAGTGGTGTTTACCCAGAACGGGGAAAAACGAGACATCTGTATTGGAGAGGACGAGAACGATCCGGTCTTTACAATTACCGATCTCCTGCCGCATCTGGCGCGAGAACAACTCAAGAAGGAAGCGTCGCACTTTATTGACGGTGAAGACCTTGATGTCCTGGCCGGTTCCAAGCCCTATCGGGACGAGAAGGCTGAGAACAAGGTGAAGCTGGAGGTTTTGCGACTCCTGTATGAAAAGTACGGCATGGTTGAGGAGGATTTCGCGGGCGCGGAACTTGAGCTTGTGCCGGCTGACAAAGCGCGGGACGTTGGCCTTGACCGGAGCATGATTGGCGGCTATGGCCATGACGACCGTTGCTGCGCCTACACCACGTTTAGCGCATTGCTTGAGCTTGCCACAGCAGAGGCGCGGCACGCAAAAACAATACTCTGCTTTTTAAGCGATAAAGAAGAGATCGGTTCTAAGGGAAACACCGGCGCAGACGCTCGCGCTTTCGAGAACTTCATTGCCTGCCTTTGCGCGAACACAATCGATTCTTACACCGAGATGGACCTGCGCCTTGCGCTGAGTAAATCCTCCATGCTTTCGGCTGACGTGAACGCGGCCTTTGACCCCAACTACGCGGACGTGTACGACAAAAAGACCTCGTCGTGGTGCGGTAAGGGCATCGGCCTCTCCAAGTACACCGGCTCAGGCGGCAAGTATGGCGGCAGCGAGGCTAACGCCGAGTTCTGCCAGAAGGTGAGGTCTCTGTTTAACCAACACAAAATTCGCTGGCAGTACGGAGATTTGGGCAAGGTAAACAAGGGCGGCGGCGGAACCATCGCCCTGTATATGGCCCGTATGGGGATTGATGTTCTGGACTGCGGTCTTGCGGTCTTATCCATGCATTCCCCCTTTGAGGTGATAAGCAAGATCGACCTGTACACAGCGTATCAGGCGTATATCGCGTTCCTGCGGGATATGTGAGTTCTACCCAGAGGCTTAGGCGCGCATGGCTGTGTGCCTAAGCCATCGCGGTGTGCTTCGATTGTCGGTATGGCCTCCTGCTTTACCTGAGCACCTGCCTCATCCCGGCTTTCAACCGCAACCCGCAGGCAATGGTTTATGCTGGCGATTAACAAAGACGCGCCGCCCATCCGTCAAGGCCGCCGTCGCCGGCTTTAGGAAAAATCTTTTTTTAACAAACTTAAACGAACCTGCTTGACATTCTCAGCGTAAGAATTAGAATGATTTCATGCCTTTCAAACCTGTAGGTAAAAAGACCGACGCACGACGCACGACGCACGACGCACGACGCACGACGCACGACGCACGACGCACGACGCACGACGCACGACGCACGACGCACGACGCACGACGCACGACGCACGACGCACGACGC
>JAITIX010000145.1 GCA_031279205.1 Treponema sp.
CGGGGAAGAGCGGCTTCCCTGTACGGGGAAGAGCGGCTTCCCTGTGCGGGGAAGAGCGGCTTCCCTGTACGGGGAAGAGCGGCTTCCCTGTGCGGGGAAGAGCGGCTTCCCTGTACGGGGAAGAGCGGCTTCCCTGTACGGGGAAGAGCGGCTTCCCTGTGCGGGAGCTATTCAGTGTAACAAACCTGTCCGATTCAAAAACCTTATCCTTTATCCCATGAAGAGCTTTGGTGTATATACCACCCATGAAACTGAGCTTGACCTTTCTGAGGCCTCAACGAGGCGTCAGACGATCCGTAAACTGCGCGTCATACTCAACTGATTGAATAAGGGCGCTGGATACCGTAGTATCAAGACACTATGCCTAAAATTGAAGTAAACGAAGCGGTTTTTTATACACTGGCGGGAAAACGCTGGGACACACGGGAGTTGTTTGAGTCGGCGCTGACCTGCGCTAAGGCTGAACTGGACGAGGACTCGGATAAAAGCCTGCCGCTTGACGAGCGAACCCTCAAGATTGAGTTAAACGACACGAATCGCCCTGACCTTTGGGGTATGGCCGGCTGCGCGAGACAGCTTGCCATCTATCACAACGGGAAAACGCCGCGCTATCCCTTTTTCTCAACGCCCACGGCATCCCAGAAGGTAAGTCATCGGGTACTGGTGGAGCGGACAGTGCGGCAGGTGCGCCCGTATCTGGCAGGCTTCATCGCCTCTGGCAAGGCGATCAGTGACGCGGCGCTCCGCGATATGATTCAGACTCAGGAAAAGCTGGCGTGGAACTTTGGCCGTAAGCGCCGGACTATCTCAATGGGACTGTATCGCACCGCTATCATCAAGTGGCCTATTTATTACAAGGCGGTCGATCCAGACTCAGTGAGCTTTGTCCCCCTACAATGGGAGCTTATTGGCGCTAAGACCCCGCTAACCCTGCGCGAAATCCTTAAAAAACACCCCAAGGGCAGGGAATATGCCTTTATTCAGGAGCATGAGCCATTCCATCCCTTGCTACTTGATAATGAAGGCGCGATCCTGTCATACCCGCCCATCATCAACTCAGCAGAACTTGGGGCTGTGCAGGTGGGCGATAGAGACCTCTTTGTCGAGCTTACCGGCACTGACCAGCCATCAGTAACGCTGGCAGCGTCAATCATGGCCTGCGACCTTGCGGACCAGGGTTATACAATTGAGCCGGTCTCTGTGGATTATGATTACGACACGCCCTTTGGCAGAACCTACGTTACTCCGTACTACTTTCAGGAGCCGGTATTCTGTTCCCTTGCCCGTATCGAGAAGTTTCTGGGCGATCCTCTGAGCGCCGAGGAATGTATCTCAGCTTTGGCGAAGATGGGTTGCCGCGCTGAGGCAAGGCAGGGTGTTGAGCGCGGTGTGAACGCTGGACAAAGCAGCGCTGGCGTTATGGTGTATCCGCCGGAGTATCGCAACGACTTTTTACACGCCGCTGATGTGGCAGAGGATGTGATGATCGGGCGGGGGCTTGCTGCTTTCAAACCGGAACGTCCCCGTGACTTTACCATTGGCCGGCTCAGTCCCATAACTCTGTTCAGCCGCCGCGTCAAGGAAATCCTCGTGGGTTTGGGGTATCAAGAGATGATCTATAACTACCTTGGTTCCAAAAAGGATTTTATTGACAAGATGCGTGTTGATGGCAGCCGCGCTATCCGCATTGCCAATCCCATGACTGAGAACTACGAGTATGTCCGCGATAGCCCCTTACCGTCTCTGCTGATGAGCGAAGCGGTGTCTGGACACGCGGTGTATCCGCATCGTGTCTTTGAGACTGGCAAGGTTGCCTATTGCGACGCGGCTGAAAACTACGGCACGAGTACCCGCCAGTATCTGGGTCTGTTCATGGCTGACAAGGATGCCAACTTCAACAGCGCGGCCAGCCTTATACAGACACTTTTTTACTATCTTTCGCGGGAATATGCCGCGAAAGATAGCGCAGACCCCCGTTTTATCGCGGGACGCGCCGCTGCGCTCGTGTACAAGGGTAAAAACATTGGCGTCTTTGGCGAGATTCACCCTGAAGTTCTCCAAAGCTGGGGGCTGACCATGCCCTGCATCGGCGCTGAACTCGACCTTGACGCGCTCATGTAAGGAAACGTCCCGTAGGTAACGCGCAAACTGCGGAATGTGTTTGCGCGTTACCTACATAGCGCTATTGGTGGACGTTTTAATGGCAGGGTTTTACTTTTATATCTAAGGCTGTTCCCAAACGTCTTAACGAAAAAACAAAAATATGAACAACATTTTAAAGAAGATCGGTCCTTTGAGTTTCTATAAAGAGGCCTTGAGTATCGCGTTGCCGGTCATGCTTCAGCAACTTGTTATGAGCATGGTTTCGCTTATTGATAACTTCATGGTTGCGGGGCTTGGCGATATCAGCATGGCGGCGGTGAATGTCGCCAATCAGATCACCTTCATCTACATCGTGCTGGTGAACACAATCTGTGGCGCTGGCGGCATCTACCTTGCCCAGTTTTGTGGGGCTAAGAAGCTCGACGGTATGAAAAACGCCTACCGTTTCAAGGCGTTGTTTTCGCTGGGCGCCGGGCTGGTGTACTTTGTCCTCTGCTGGAGCATTCCTGATCGGATGCTTGCCATGATGACCATGGGTAACGCGGCTCAGGCGGAAATCATCGCCATTGGTGTAACGTATCTGCGGTTCACCTCATTTTCGCTGCTGCCGATGGCGCTTTCCACTGCCGTAGGGAGTGCGTTTCGGGAAATTGGCCTGCCCCGGATACCGCTGGTGATTTCTGTGCTGGCGACGCTCGTGAACACTACCGGCAACTGGTTCCTCATCTACGGCAACATGGGCGCTCCACGCCTTGAGGTGTCGGGCGCGGCAATAGCGACTGTCATTGCCCGCTGTGTTGAGGTTACGATCTTTCTGGTTTATGTACACCGGAGTAAAACCACATTCTTTGTTGGTTTTACCGGTCTATTGTGTATTGATAAACGGCTTATCCGTGAGATTTTGTCGAAATCCAGCATGATGTTTCTATCGGAACTTTCATGGATCAGTTCTGAAACGATTATGACCGCGTTGTATAACGGACGGGGTGGCGCGGAAGTAGTCGCTGGCATGGCGGCGGGCTGGACTATCGCCAACATCTTCTTCCTGCTTTTTGGCGGCATCTTCACCGCCACTGCCGTCATCATCGGCGGTACCTTGGGCGCAGGCCGGCTCGACGAGGCGCGGCATAAGGCTGAGTGGATCAAGTCTGGTGCGTTTATCGCCGGCGTTATTATCGCCCTGCTTGGAGCAGTGGCGTCTGCCCTGCTCATCCCGCTGGTGTTCAGTAATCTCACCCTTGCGGCGCGGAGCATCAGCGTTGGGCTGGTGTGGGTGATTCTGCTGTACCTGCCGTTGTGGGCTTTGCTTAACTCGCTGTGGGCTATTTCTCGCGCTGGTGGCGACACGGCGATGGGTATGTGGGCTGATGTTTCGGTGAACACCCTGCTGTTTGTGCCGGGCGCGTTCATACTGGCGCTTTGTACGCCGCTCGATCCGGTTGTGATGTTCGCCATTTTGAAGATAAGTGATGTTGCCAAGTTCTTTGTGGCGCGGTACTTCCTGAAAAAGGAACGCTGGGTGCGGAATTTAACTCATTGACCCATAAGCTATATGTAGACCTAGGCTGAGTCAGTGGTCAGACATATTACAGGGCTCTGGCACTATGTATGGTCGCATTGAAATGGTAAGTGTGTTGTCATAGTTTATAATAACCGGTACTGTTCATGTAGAATGATAATAGACATGCATCCTTTTTCCCCTTTTGGTTTATCCAATAAAGTGCTTGACGCGCTCACGCGCAAGGGCTTTACCGAACCAAGTTCTATTCAAGCTATTGCCCTGCCCCGGCTCCTTGCCGACGAGGGGCATCTTATCGTAAAAGCCCGAACCGGCACCGGCAAGACCGCTGCGTTTGGGATACCGCTTGTGGAGCGCTTCACTGTGGGCGGACACGCGCCCCGCGCACTCATCCTCACGCCTACGCGAGAACTGGCGCTTCAGATATGCCGCGAGATTGCGTCGTTGACTACCGAAACCTTCCCGCGCATTACAGCGGTCTATGGCGGCGCATCAATTCGCGGCCAGATCATAGACCTCAAGCGTGGTACTGAAATCGTGGTGGGAACGCCCGGACGTATCATGGATCTCATGGAACGCAAGATACTCGACCTTTCCTCAATCGAATGGTTCATTCTAGACGAAGCCGATGAGATGCTGGACATGGGCTTTATCGAAGATGTGGAGACGATTCTCAAGGCCGTGAAGCCTGAGCGCCGCGTGGCGCTTTTCTCCGCAACCATGCCTGATGCGATTCTGCGGATTGTGCGGGAACATCTGGGCGCTGTGGATATTTTGGAAGATACGGCTCCAGAAGATGAAAAACCTGCCGTGGATCAAAACTATCTCATTGTAAAAAGAGAAGACAAGCTCGAAGCGCTCAAGCGGATCATTGACTCGGCGGACGATTTCTATGGCCTTATCTTCTGCGCCACTAAGATCACGACCGACGAGCTTGCTAGGCGGCTTGTGGAAAGCGGCTACGCGGCTGAGGCTATTCATGGCGATCTGTCTCAGGAAGCCAGAGAGCGAACCCTCCGGCGCTTCCGCTCGCGGCTCACCACTATTCTGGTTGCTACGGACGTGGCTGCGCGCGGGCTTGATATTGAACGCCTTACCCATGTGGTTAACTGGGACCTGCCTAATGACCGTGAAACCTATGTACACCGGATCGGCAGAACTGGACGGGCTGGCAGGCGCGGCAAGGCGCTCAGCCTCGCCCTTCCTTCAGAACGTTTCCGCATCAGCCAGCTTTCCCGAAACATGGAGCGTATACTGGGAAGTCCTATTCAATGGATGAAAGTTCCGCAGGTTAAGTCAGTGATGAAGGCCATAAGGCGGCGTATCGTGGCCTCGATTATCACCGCGCTTCCCCGGCTTGAAGAGCCGGTTCTGGGTGCGGATGGCGGGGAGAATCTTGATTCGAGCGTATCGCCCTCTATGCCTGAAATCGCGCCAGAGGCGATCCTGCCGGAGACAACGCCGTTTCTCGCGCAGGTCAGGCGGGAACTCATCGAAAAACTGGGAGCGGAACGGGCTGTGGAAGCGCTGATTACCCGCGCCTATGGGGAGATTCTTGATCCTTCCCGTTATGGTCAGGTGATGGAGTTTCAGGAAACGCCTCCCCATGAGGAAGGACGTGGACGCGCTGGCAACAAAGCGGGCGTTCATACCAGTTTCCGGCGTGGCTTTGAGCGTGAGCGTCCGTCGCCATACCGGAAAAACAGTGGCGGTCATTTTCATGGCGCTGAACATGGCGCGGACTTCGCGGCGGGAGGCAACGGAACGCGGGTCTATGTAGGTTTGGGGCGCGAGCAGGGCGCTTCGGCGCGTGATGTGGCGGAACTGCTTGGACGAGCGGGCAACGTACCCGGTCGTCTTATTGACGGCATTGAGATGAAGGAACACTGCGCCTTTGCCACCCTTCCAGAAGACGCTGCTCAACGCGCGTACAACTTTTCCCACAAGTCCAGAAAGAATCCGGTTATACGGCCTGCCTCGCCAGAGCGCCGCTGAGATAATGTCCCACGGATAGCCGACGCGTAACCTAGGTAATCCGTGGACACTTTTCACGCCCTCCGAATCCGTTCAACAGCCTTATGCCAGCCGGCAAGCAGTTCTCTCCGCTGTTTCTCATCCATCTCTGGCGTGAAGGTTTTATCGCACTGCCAGGCGGCGCGAAGCTCATCAAGGCTTTGCCAGAAACCTGTTGCAAGTCCGGCCAGATACGCGGCGCCCAAGGCAGTCGTTTCCCGCACCACAGGACGATGAATACGCGCTCCGGTAATGTCAGCCTGAAACTGGAGGAGTACCGCGTCGCGACTCGCGCCGCCATCCACCTTGAGGTCCCTGAGCGAAAGGCCAATGTCTTTTTCCATGGCACACAGGAGATCAAAGCTCTGGTACGCAATGGATTCCTCGGCGGCACGTATGATATGCTCGCGCCGCGTCCCTCGCGTGATGCCAAGCAGAGCGCCTCGCGCGTACATGTCCCAATAAGGTGCACCAAGTCCGGTGAACGCCGGCACAAGGTACACGCCACCGGTGTCAGATACCTTGCCCGCGTAATACTCAGCATCACTGCTTTCGGTGATGAAGCGCAGTTCATCGCGCAGCCATTGAATTACGGCTCCACCTACAAAGACACTGCCCTCAAGAACGTACTGTACCTTGTTGTTTACCCCAGCGGCGATACTGGTGAGGAGGCCGTTCTTACTCTCAAGCGCCTCGCTGCCGGTGTTCATCAGCAGAAAGCAGCCGGTTCCATAGGTATTTTTCGCCTCACCCTTGCTGAAACAGCACTGGCCGAAAAGCGCGGCCTGCTGATCCCCAACCGCAGCAGCGAGTGGAACCTCAGTTCCCTGAATGTTCACCGTGCCACAGACGTGGCTTGAGGGTATAAGCTCCGGCAGTATGGCGCGTGGAATGTCCAGCGCGGCAAGCAGAGTATCGTCCCAGTCAAGCGTGTGAATGTTAAACAGCATAGTTCGGCTCGCGTTGGTGTAGTCAGTAACGTGCGCGCCGGTGAGTTTCCAGATAAGCCAGGTATCCACCGTGCCAAAGAGGATTTCCCCGCGCCGCACCTTTTCCCGTGCGCCCTCAACGTGGTCGAGTATCCACTTGATTTTGGTGCCAGAGAAATAGGCGTCTGGCACCAGGCCACTCGTTTTTCTGATATAGTCACCCAAGCCTTCGCTCACCAACACGTCTACCAGCAGCGATGTGCGGCGGCACTGCCAGACAATCGCGTTGTAGATAGGTCTGCCGCTGCGCGCATCCCACATAATCGTAGTCTCTCGCTGGTTAGCGATGCCAATGGCAGCGATCTCTTCGGCGCGTATGTCAAGCCGTGTCAGCAGTTCCATCATTACCGCGTACTGGGACGAGTAGATTTCCATCGGGTCATGCTCGACCCAAGCCTCCTGTGGGTACAACTGAGTGAACTCTTTCTGTTCAACACCCAGAATCCGTTGCTGACGATCAAAGAGAACCGCCCGTGAACTTGTGGTTCCCTGGTCAAGAGCCATGATATATTTCTTTTCCATATTCTTCACTTTTTAGATTTTTCTGTATAAATCTTACTTGCTTCTATCGAGTGTTTCTAATTCTCAATAATTATAAAACTTTTATACCTAAAATCCTACTTTGCATGTACCGTTACAGCTACTCCCTATCCGCCAGCGTTACCCGCAACTGATTCTTGGTGGAGCCGCGCAGGATTTCCACCACAACAGTTTCGCCTGGTTTGTTGTCTTCCAGCGCCGCGTAGAGGTCTGCGAGGGTGTCGGTGCGCCTGCCGTCAACCGAAGTAATGATATCGCCGCCCAGGTAAATCACGCTGGAGCCATAGCGCACTGGCTCAGTTCCGGCCTTGATGCCGGCGCGTTCTGCCAGTCCGTTCTGCCGCGTCCGCGATACGAGCAGGCCGCTGGAAACCGGCAGCTTGGCGTAGGATACCAGCGCTGGAAATATCTGAATCATGGTCGCGTCGATCATGCCGCGCCGCACCCGTCCGGTTTCGATAAGCTCTGCCACTACCCGCTTGGCTGTGTTAACCGGTACGGCGAAACCAACACCCACTGAACCGCCGGAGGTGGAGTAGATCATCGTGTTGATACCGATCATGCGTCCCTGTGAATCAAGCAGAGGCCCGCCGGAATTACCTGGGTTAATCGAAGCGTCGGTTTGTATCATGCCCTGAATAATACGGTTATTCAAAGTCTGTATGGGACGCCCCAGACCAGAAACAATGCCCACGGTTAAGGTGCGTTCAAGGGCAAAGGGATTGCCAATTGCCAACACTTTTTGCCCCACTTTCAGGTTGCTGGATTCCCCAAAAGGAATAGTGCGAAGGGTAACACCGCGCGGTGGATCGAACTTCAGTACCGCGATGTCGTTCTCCGGATCAGTGCCAATAACCGCGCCTTCGTACTGGCTGCCATCGGCAAGGTTGATGAACACCTTGTAGGCGTTTTCAATCACATGGTTGTTCGTAACCACATAGCCACGGGTGTCGATAATCGAGCCAGAGCCGGAACCGCCGTCCTGAGGTACTGGTTCAAGGAACCAGTTGATCGCCACGGTTTCAGTTGTGATGTTTACCACTGCGCTGTTCAGTCGCTCATATACCGTGATGTTTTCCCGTTCACTATCAGTGTACTGGACAATATCCGCCGTATTCACGTTCACGCGCAGGGCATTGTCTTGAGGTGTTTGCGATTCGCTTATAAGCCCCACCACCTCCATCACCTGGGCATCTGTTTGCGTGCGATGACTGCGAAGGAACAGGATTCCTGCGCCCGCCATAAGCGCGATAGCGACAAACGCACTTATCATTGAAATAAAAACAAGTTGTCCACGACTGTACAGTTTCATTTTACTACTCCTACAAGTTATTTTCGGTCAAAAGCGAGTTTGAACTAGCTCAGGACTTTAGTTTCCGATAAAAACCAGCCGCTTGCCTCCGCGCCGCTGTTTCCAGGCAAACGCCCCACGATAAAGAGGTTAGGCCTGAGTGCAATATCATTCTTGATATTTGAATTCTCAAAACAGGAGATGCGCGCCTTTGGATTTATATCGCGCAGCACATCCGCGACCGTGCCTAGCGCGATACGGTTCTGCTCTTCCGTGTTAAAGGCGCGACAGGTAGGACAGGAACACCAGGCAGTCTCATACCCACGGTCTGGCCAGAAATGGTAAACAGTAATGTTAGGATAGGCGCGAAACACCTTCTCAGCCTCCTGCCGGATGATTGCCAGAGTATCAGAATTGGTTGGACAAAAGTTAGTGGCTTGCTCCCGTTTCCCGTCGTTCATACGAAAGAAGTCCTTATGCCGCTTATAGTAAGTTCGAGGCAGAAGACACGATAAGTCCCAGCCGCCCATCTCAATGGACAGAGCGTATTCCTCGGCAAGTGCAAGCAGTTTGTCGCGGGATGGCGAGGGCTGCATAGGCTTTTTTAAGAAAAAGAAAAAGCGTTCAGGTTTAGTCCCTGCAAGCTTATTCCACATAAGCTGACTTCGCAGAGAAAACACAAGCGCGTCGATCCGGTTACGCGCCGCCCACACAATGGTTTTTTCCCATGTTTCAGGCGCGTCCTTACCCCAGAACAGCAGCCGGCGGTACATGGTATCCACACTGGAGGGCTGGTAGGTATACTCTTCCTCAATGTGATACTCGTCGCGCGATTCTGGCAGAACTTCCTCATCAGGCTTGGGCCAGCGAAAGCCCAGCGCCGCCAGAAAATCAAAAACCGCATTACACAAGCCTCTGTCTGATTCCCCGTATAACTCAATGCGCTCTTTACCAACACGCCAGGAGAACCCGTTTCGTTCTCGTCCACCAGCTTCCGCGTTCAACACGATAACAGGAACCGTGTCGTCAGGGAAGGAAATATCACTGTTCTTAACTGGACAGAGCTGTTCAGCGAGACCAGTTTGCCGCCTGAGCAAGGCGATACAACGGGACAAATCATTCCCAACTTTTTGTGCTACCGGCATACCAGTAGGAATAAGAATTTCCCACACTTTCGTAACATCAAAACTTTTCATAATAAGAGTATTATACGTTAGCTTTCCGTAAGATACAACTTAAAAGTGTCTGGCACCGCCCAAAAGTGTCTGGCACCGCCAAATGGCACCAGCGCATGTGTCTGGCACCGCCAACCGCCAAGTCTCTGGCACCACCCAGCGGTAGATCAGTCAGTCGTTGAACATACCTAAGCAGTCGATCTTGCGGTAAACATCGGGAAATTGTTCCTGCATCGGTAAAATAAAACTTAAAGATGATTTCTTTATCCTCTCCATGCGGCCTATAGGTTGCCGCAAAAACTGGGACTCTTTTTCCATTGTTACAGCCCTTTGCCCAGCTTAGGTTTGCCATTCCCATAAACGCTTCCGGCAGCTAAAGGGGTGTGCTAAATTTTTCCTGTGTATCATTGGAAATGCGTCATTGACTGTGGGACTTTTCCAGTTGACTTCCGGCCTGTAAGAATAATCCCGCCGGCGAATACCGTCAGGGGCGCGACCAGAACCAGGCCAAAGCAGCCTACCAGCGTGTGTACCACTTCCGACGAGACCCAGACCATGTTGATCACGTTCTCCAACGGCGCACCCTGGGCGATAAAGGTCATGATCATAGCGGTGTATTCGGCGGAATAGGCCAGCAGCAGGGTGGTGGTCATGGTACCCGCCACATGACGGGACACGGAGACCCCGCTTTTAATCAGGTTGAGGCGGCTGATCGCGGGATACTGGGTTTTGATTTCGTCCATAGCGCTGGCAATGTCCATAGAGAGGTCCATCATGGCCCCGGACGAGGCGAGGAAAATGCCTGAGATAAAGAGGTGCGCCAGATTGAGGTGAGTGTAGCCGGAATAGAGCAGGGTCTCGGCGAATGGGCGTACCGCCCCGTGTATCTTGAACCAGTAAGTAAAGAAAAAGGCCAGACACGAGGTAAGAAGAACGCCGCCCATGGAACCAACGAAGGCGCTTAGACCCCGCCGGGTAAGTCCGCCCACAAGAAAGATGATCACCCCAGTAATGATCGTTACCAGAATCACCGAGGCGAAGATGGGATCCCAGCCTCGAAGCATGGCGGGGAAAAGCACCCGGATCAGGGCGGACGCGGTAAACACAAAGGTGATCACTATCTTTATCCCCATCCATCCCATGATGGTAACTATAATCAGGAAAAACAAAGCGCAGAGAAATATGATTTTCCCGGTACGGTAGTGATCGTACACCTGAGCGTGGCGGATACTGCCGTCTTCCAAAACACTTAGCACTACCAGCACCGCATCCCCCAGAGCGAAAATTTTATCCAGTTCCATCTTGCCAATCAGGTTGTTCGAGCCTGCAAACACCTGCCCCTTAAACCGCCCGGAGAGTATCTGTACCTCAAGCTGCTGTTCCCCCTGTTTCACCGGGCCTATGTTGATGATCCGGTCGTTGTTCACCTCGACAATCTTTCCCCGAACCCGTTCACCGCCCGCCGCCTGCGACGCCCCCTCAAAGCCGGTGGGAATGATAAAGAACAGCAACGTAAGGAGGGAGGAAATGAGTACAAACACGATGTCCCGGCGGAGTTCCCGCTTTTCCGTTTTTATTACCACTTTTTCCTCCCTTCCATTTACCTATTTACAGATTGCCTATTACAGATTGAGATTCATTGCCGAAGCCATCTTGCGGAAAATATCCGTGTTGTCGTAGTAGCCGTCGAAGAGTTCCTGATGAACCCCAACCGCAAAGGTACTAACCGGAACCCCGGTGTGGGCGTAGGAAGTCCAGCCAATACCCGCAGTCTGATTCATGATCTGGGTGATCTTCACCGTCAGGGGTTCATAGCCGCCGTAGAGCAGGTACTGATCCTCCGCCACAGGACGCTCAATCTCATCCCCCATAGAACGCTGGAAAGCAAACTCAAGCTGCTCCCGCTGGAACCCCGAAAGGAACTCGTAGTCCAGACCGAAAGCCTCCTTAATCGCCGGAAGCAGGTCAGCCAGCTTTGCCTGGTCTTTGGGGGTGTTTTTCTTATAAGGGCTAAGCGCATCACTGTTGAAGGCGATAAAAGATTTTTTCTGAAGGGCAACCTTGTCGAAGAACGTGTCATACTGGGTCCCGGCAAAACCGATAGTCATGCCGCCGGTCTCGTGATCCCCGGTTATGACGACCAGAGTTTCCCCAGGATGGGACTGAGCGAAGTCCAGAGCCACCTTAACCGCGTTATCAAAGGCGATTACATCGTGGATGGCTGCGCCGGCGTCGTTGGCATGACAGGCCCAGTCAATCTTACCTCCCTCAACCATCATAAAAAAGCCGGCGGGATTGTCCTGTAGTAATTCAACCCCCTTGCTGGTATAGTCCGCCAGCGAGAGGTCGTCCGGCCTGCGGTCTAGCTCGTAAGGCATGGAACCAGAATCCTGAAGCACCGCGTTTATGGCAAGGACTTTGCCCGCCCCTGGCTTTAAGGCGTCGAAGGCCGCTTTGGTATTGACATAGCGGTAACCTGCGTCGGCAGCCATCTGTATCACGTCGGCCTGATCCCCGTTCTTGCCGCGGGGCTGAAGCAGGCCTCCGCCGGCAAAGTATTCAAAACCACTCCGCGCCATCTGCACGGCAATGTCGTAGTAGCTGCTCCGGGAAGGGGCTTTGGCGAAGAATCCCGCCGGGGTAGCGTGATCCAGGGTAACGGAGGAGACAATGCCTATCTTCATCCCCGCTTCGTGGGCGTATTCGGCAATGGTCTTGAAGGATTTAGTTTTCCCCGGATCCATGTTGAGAACCCCGCTTAGGGTCTTGTTCCCCGTGGCAATCGCCGTTACCGCGGACGCGGAATCAGTAATAAAGGTTCCCGCATCGTAGGTGGTGGTAAGTCCCGCCACAGGAAGCCGGGTGAAACCGAGTCTGGTGATGCCAATGTCCTTGGAAGAGCGCGCCGTGGTGTATATCTCGGCGGAGCTGATCTGGGACATAGCCATGCCGTCGCCGATAAACAGGAACACGTACTTTGCCCGCCCCGCCGCCGCCGTGCTGGTGTTACGCCCCGATCCGTCATCAGGCTGCGCCCTTGCGAACAGGGACATTCCGGTCAGCAGCATGACCGTGACGGCGATAAAAAAACGGGAGGAACTCAAGCCCCATCCGCGTTTTCCCGTGAGATTGTTTTTTAGTATCATTACAATACCTCCATCATAAAATTTATTTACAATCTGTAAATAACGTGATGGAGAGATATTACAGCGGTACTATTAAGAGAACGTGAAGTAACCGTAAAGATTGAGCAAAATACGCAGTTTTTCTAAACCGTCCCGCGCCACCGCCAAAGACGGCACAGGACGGGTATATTTATTTTCTCCCTATTTTGCGTATTCCCGCGCCACATCAGGATCAATGCTTTCCGCTTCCCGCAAAAGCTCCGC
>JAITIX010000020.1 GCA_031279205.1 Treponema sp.
ATCATAGCGCTGTTCTTAATTAACTTTCGTTCAATTACGAATAAACAGATTGAGACCCTCACCAAAGAGCGTGTAAGCCGTATACAGGAAAATGTGCTGAGTATACTCAAATCACACGAAGACCTTATCAGGTACTCGGCAACCAACATCAAGACATTGTTTGAAATATACGAGGACTATGTCCCGCAAGATATTATGCGGGAGTTTTTTATTGAGATGATAAAACTCGTACCGGATGTACCCTTTCTCTATTATTCAAATAATATTCGATGGAACCAGCCCGGCGGCTATCTTGTATTTAACGACGGCTGGACGCCGGATGATCCCGCGTATGATCAGACTAGCCGCCCATGGTTTATCTCTGCCAAGGCGAAAAACGGATCGATCGCGTATTCTGATCCGTATTTTGACGCAAGCTACGGTAGGCTTACCATCGCGCTCTCTATGACGCTCTTTGACAAGGTGGGTCAAGATATAGGGGTTGTATGTGAAGAAATTATGGTTGAGTCACTTGAGGATATTCTTAAAACGGGAAGCGGAGAGGAGAAGATGTATTTGGTGGACAAAAATGGGATATGCATCATTGATGCGGATGGCGATACACCTGGAAACGGATTTCTTTCAAAAAACTAATCTTGATTCTTACCGCACGACTATCTTTGCACAAAAATCCTTTGCGGGGCGTAACAACACATATTTTATCTACTCCGCACATATACCCGGTGCGGATTATTATCTGGTGTCCCTGTTGCCGGTGGCGCTTATATCTTCCGAAGTGAACCGCCTCTTAGTCATTATTTTTGGAGTCAGCATTGGAATACTGTTTCTGTCTACACTCCTTACTTTTGTTATGACGCGCAAAATGGCGCAGCCCTTTATTGCCCTTGAACAAAGTGCCGCTGTTCTTGCGGAGGGTGATTTTTCTAAAACTTCGCCGGATTATATGCTTAAAGAATCGTCCCGTCTGTCCTTTGGCTTTAATGCGATCAATAAAAACGTTTCTTCGCTGATTAAAACCATTGGAACAAATGCCACGTTTATCAAACAGATAGGAACCGAGCTTGCGGAGTGGATGAAGGCGTCCGTAACTGAGCTTGTCGGCATCCGTTCCTCTATCCAGAACATAAAAGAAAAATCCAGAGAGCAGGCTGCAAGCGTGGAGGAAAGCAACACGATCATAAGTCAGATCGTTGGGAATACTAAAGACCTAAATGGCGATATAGAAAAACAGTCAATAAGCATTTCCCGTTCTTCCGCAACTATTGAGGAAATGACAGCGAATGTTGCCTCAATAACCAAGACCTTGCTTCAGAACGGGGAAAACGTTAAACGGCTTCAGGGCGCGGCTGATAAGGGACACAATGCACTGCAACTCATGACCGGTGCTATCCTTGAAGTGGAACAAGAGTCTGATCATCTTTTTGAAATCAATCAGGTGATACAAAGTATAGCCAGCCAGACAAACCTTTTGGCCATGAATGCCACTATCGAGGCTGCCCACGCCGGAGAAGTGGGCAAAGGGTTTGCCGTGGTTTCTGACGAGATACGTAAGCTGGCGGAATCCTCAAGCAAGCAGGCTAAAACAGTGTCGCTTGTCCTCAAAAAGATAAAGGAGTCGCTTACCGGCATTGGGCGTAGTTCTGAATCCATGATCCAGCACTTTGAAGATATTGAGCACGAATTGAAAATCGTATCGGATCAGGAAGCTGGCATCAGGGCGGCAATGGAAGAAGAGGACGCGGGAAAAAAGGAGATACTGGAAACTATTGCCATGCTTATTGAGATAACTGGACACGTTAAGAAAGGATCAGAGGAGATGCTTACTGGCAGCCAGCGGATCATCGACCATGAGCAACACCTTGGCACCATAACAATGAAAGTTGCGGAGAACATCAATGAGATAGCAGTAAGTATACAACATATAAGCAATGCAGTACAGCGCGCTGAAGATATAAGCGATGAGAACAGGCAGTATATTGATACACTGATCAAGGCAATCTCCCGCTTCAGGATTAAGGATACATTAGTACCCGTTCCCGCCCTAGCCGAGTACCAGTTTGCGTCCTAGCTTAGTAGTACCGAAGCACGTATGAGGCAGTATTTGCGCGGGATACATTAATCTATTGGTACAGATGGCGGGATTGTGCTATCCACAGATTTTTGTCGTCGTCCCCGCGCGCTTTTTCGGGCGGGGACGACGACAATAGTTAATCTACTTCAGTATCGTAGTAGCAGGCTTTTAACAACTTTTCCATTTCCACAGGGGTGATCTTCCGGGGGTTTGAGCCGGTGCAAGCGTCCCCTACCGCAAGCTCCGCGACTCTGGGCAGTTTGTCCAGAAATTCTTTTTCGTTGATGATTCCCCCTTCATAGTCTTTGATGCCGCCGGGTATGTCCAGGGCTTTGTTGAGGCTTTTGATGTGGGCGATAAGCGAGGAAACACCCTCGTCAGCGTCCTTTGCCGGCAGGGATATGAAGCGGGCAATTTCCGCATAACGATCTGCGGCGGCTTTTTCTTTTGCGTTAAACTTGATAACCTTGGGAAGGTACATCGCGTTAGCCGCGCCGTGTACGATATGTCCACCTGAATAGGCCGCACCGGTTTTATGCGCCATTGAATGGACGATTCCAAGAAGAGCGTTGCTGAACGCCATACCCGCGAGACATTGCGCGTTGTGCATTTTGGCGCGCGCTTCGGCATCTCCCTTGTAGGAAGCGACAATATATTCACTAACCATTTTGATGGCGTGAAGCGCGAGCGGATCAGTGTAATCACAGTGCAACGTAGAAACATACGCCTCAATAGCGTGGGTTATGGCATCCATTCCCGTGTGCGCTGTGAGTTTCGGCGGCATGGTTAAGGCAAGTTCAGGGTCAACGATTGCCAGATCCGGAGTGATGTTAAAATCCGCCAGGGGATATTTAACACCCTTCGCGTAATCGGTAATTACCGAAAAAGCAGTAACTTCCGTAGCAGATCCCGATGTCGAAGGGATGGCGCAAAACTTCGCTTTGGTACGAAGGGTCGGGAAGTTAAACGGTATTGTCAGCGCCTCAAAGGTTGTATCGGGATATTCGTAGAAGGCCCACATAGCTTTAGCCGCATCAATGGGAGAACCGCCGCCTATCGACACGATCCAGTCCGGGTTGAAGTTTCTCATAGCTTCAGCACCCTTCATAACCGTTTCCACAGACGGATCCGGTTCTACTCCCTCGAAAAGGCTTACCTCCAACCCAGCTTCTTTTAGATAAGCGACCACCCTATCCAAAAAACCGTGTCGTTTCATGCTTCCGCCGCCGACTACTACAAACGCCTTTTTCCCTTTAAGGGTTTTCAGCGTTTCCAGAGACCCCGCGCCATGGTAAATGTCCCGGGGCAATGTAAATCTTGCCATCAAAGGCCTCCTAAAGTGTTGATTAAGACAGTTTTCTTTCTGTCTACTTTCTGTCTATTGGATAAAATAATATCATATAGAGGGGGTTTGTCAATGATTCGTGTTGCGGGAGGCCATTGCCGCGCGACTCCTTCTTTGAAGCAGCATGAAAAGGAGCCAAAGACACATGGTATCAGACACTGGGGTCGAGACATTAACCACAAAATTCGTTTGATACGTTCTTCTTGTTATGATGATAATGGAGACACTATGAATATAGAAGCCTCAAGCCATTATGAGGGCAGTCTTGGCTTTAATCAAATACCTAGCGCCGCAAACCCCTCGATTTAGTCCGATTTCCCCGTTTGGACAGCAAGCCCTCTCATTGAATAGCCTGGCTTTTATTGTCGTGCCGGTTTCTGGTGAAGGTAGCCATCACCATCGAACTGCCCGCCAACCACGGCATAGCGGAGGCGCGGGTTATTCAAAACGGGACGGAGCTTGAACCGCGGATTACGCCGTCTAACAACAAGATTGTCTTTGAGGACACGCTTGACGCGGGAGATTACTTCATCAACATCCACTTGTATAACACGGGTGGCGATCGCTACGGGTGGAACTCAACTCTGTCCGCTTTATCGCTTGCCGAAGCATTGACATGGATAAAAACCCACGCAACAGAAGGCGACGTTTATACCATTACCTTAAGCGGAGACCTGTCGTCCTTGTCGCCGATCCAGCTTGACTATAACAAACAGAAGGTGAGCATAACCCTTGACGGCGGAGACTCGGAGCAGACGCTCATTTTGACTTCAAATGGCTCGCTCTTTACCCTGGAAAATGGCGTAACCTGACATTGGGAAACAACATTACCTTGCAGGGGAAGAGCGGCAATAACGCCGCGCCAGTGAAAGTGAACAACGGGGGAATCATGGTGATGGAGCCTGGCTCGAAGATTAGCAACAATACCTCCTCCGACCATGGCGGTGTGTTTAACTGGGAGAAGTTTACGATGAACAGAGGGGAAATCAGCAACAACAACGCCTCCAACGATGGCGCGGGTATACAACAAGGATACCTTTACGATGAGCGATGGTGAAATCAGTGGCAACACCAGTTCCTATGGCGGTGGGGTATACAGCAGTGGGACGTTTACCAAGTCGGGCGGGACCATTTACGGGTCAAACGCAGACCCTACCTCGAAAAATATCGTCAATGATGGCGACACTTACGGACATGCGGTCTATACCGATCCTGCAAGCAAGAAGCGCAACACCACGGCTGGAACGGACATTCCCTTGAGCAGCAAGACAAGCGGGTCTACGGGCGGCTGGGAATAGGGAGCTAAGGCTAAGGGAGATGTATCCCTTAGCCTTTACCTATTTAAGGCAACTTTAATGGGAAGAAAAAAGTCCGCAACGTCATTGCCAGCGTAACGAAGCAATCCAGTGCAGAGGCTGCTCGTCTAGATTACTTCGTCGCTCCGTTCCTCGCAATGAGAGTAACCACGTCAAGGCAAGACAAGGGTCCCAATGCTCTGCTAAGAATACACTCATTTTTATCGAACTCACGTTAGTCAACGTGGAGAGTCTCCATACTATGCAGTGGAGAGTCTCCATATTTATCTTACAGATACCCAAGCGTGTTGTAGAGCGCGTGCGCCAGGGCAATACCGTGAAAACTTCTTTTCTTCCATAGAAGAAACGAGAGTACAGCGCCGGCAAGCGCTGCGTTTAATACGCCCCAGAACCCTTCGTAACGATGGCATAGGGCAAAAAGAAGCGTTGATAGGGCGCTGGCTGTTCCGCTCACCATGCCCGCATTCCGCAGCTTCAGCGGCAGGTAGAGGCGAAACCAGCTTTCCTCAAGATAGCCGGTTCCCAGACAGGACAGACATAGCACGAGCCAGCCTACCGCATGGTCCGGCGGTTCCAGCGTTATGCTTTGTGGCGTTAACAGCGATGATAGGGCGCTCAACAGGGAGGCGATGACAATGAGCGCCGCGAGGCTGAAGCCGCAGATGAGAAGGTCGCGCGGGCTGGGTCGGGCAAGGGCGCGCGCGGTTTGCTCGTTCCTCAGCAAAAACCAGATAAGCGCCAGCGCCGGCAGGTTGTAGGTAAAAAGCCGAAACAGGCGCTGTCCGTTTGAAAACGAAACAATGATCTCTCCGGTACTTGTCATAAGAGACGGGAGAAAGAGTACAAGGAAAAGAACAAGCGGCTCAAGCAGAGAGCGCATTTGGCTAAATGGTTTCATCAAATAGAAGATATTGCTCCGGCGTTTGCAAAGCAATTCCCCTATTTGACCGCCTATAAGTGGTATGAGATGTACCTCATTACTGAGAGAATACCTTTTTCCGGCGAACTGTGCGATATGCGGCAGGATGCTGTTTGATAAAGACGAGTGCTGGTATGGCTTGTGTCATGTTTGTATACCACGCTTTGGTCTTGACCTTGACGTGCCGCGCTGTTCCGTATGTGGGCGTCCCCTCATTTCTGAGCAGGGGCGCTGTGTAGACTGCCGCAATACCGACGACCACGCATTTGATCGGGCGCTGGCGCTGTTCCCCTACACTGGTCAGTACCGAAAGCTGCTTAGTGCGTTCAAGTTTGCCAAGCGCCGCGCGCTGGGTAACTTTCTGGGTGCAAAGCTGCTGGAAAGTCTCGCGTATTTTCCCGATCTGGATGCTGATACTGTGTTAATACCCGTGCCACCACGTCCGGGAAAACTCAGGAAAACCGGCTGGGATCAGCTCGCCTGTCTTGCTGCAATACTTGAGCGGACAAAAATCCGCTCCAAGTCCTTACCAGTGTACCGCTGTCTCAAGCGTCTGCCATCGCAAAGTCAGAAGGAACTGAGCCGTGATAACCGCAAGACCAATCTACAGGGGCGTATTCTTTGCGCGAAAAAAGCGCCGCACCGCGCCATTGTGTTTGACGACGTGATTACCACTGGTTCAACGCTGGACGCCTGCGCTCTTGCGCTTAAGGAAGCTGGCGCAGAGAAGGTATACGGACTGTGTCTGTTCTATACGTGACTGATCTTCTCTCACTATGTTAGGGAGACGTTCCCCACTACTAAGGTGTCTAAGGTGAGGTGTGTGGCACCGCTTGGTCTGGCACCTGTGTCTGTCCACCTAAGCTCGGTGTGTCATCACACCTAAGCTCGGTGTGCCATCACACCTAAGCTCGGTGTGCCATCACACCTAAGCTCGGTGTGCCATCACACCTAAGCTCGGTGTGTCTGTCCACCTAAGCTCGGTGTGCCATCACACCTAAGCTCGGTGTGTCTGTCCACCTAAGCTCGGTGTGTCTGTCCACCTAGGCTCGGTGTGTCTATCCACCTAGGCTCGGTGTGTCTGTCCACCTAAGCTCGGTGTGTCATCACACCTAAGCTCGGTGTGTCTGTCCACCTAAGCTCGGTGTGTCTGTCCACCTAGGCTCGGTGTGTCCCCACACCTAAGCTCGGTGTGTCCCCACACCTAAGCTCGGTGTGTCTGTCCACCTAAGCTAGGTGTGTCCCCACACCTAAGCTAGGTGTGTCCCCACACCTAAGCTAGGTGTGTCCCCACACCAAGCTTAGAGTACGTCCCATTTACCAAGAATATTGCTGGAAGCGTGATGACCGAGTTCAAGATCGGCGGGCAGTATCTATTTGAAACGGAAGATATGAGCAAGGGTGCAGCCGTTTTCGGCATCGTGTTCGGTATCGGCATCTAAGGCGGCGCTTGCCGCGTTTCGTATGCCTTGAGGCAGTCCGCCCGGACATTCCCATTCGGGCGGTTTTATCTGTAAAACGTTCTTCAGCACGAACTCCATCAAACTAAAGGTCGCAGTAACCCAACAACTGGCAGATGAGTATTTCCTGTGTCTTGACAGTATTAACCTACTTCATTTAGTTTTTTCAAGATTATGGAGGTTCTTTATGATTAAGATTGCTACTATTGCTGGTTCAGACGCTTCAGGCGGTGCAGGGCTTGAGGCGGATTTGAAAACCTTTGAGGAATACGGGTTGTATGGTATGGCCGCGATTACGGTTATAGCGACCATGAACCCGGACAGTGGCTGGTCTCATCAGGTGTTTCCTGTGGATGAGGCAGCGCTTCGCGCCCAGTTGCACACCGTGTTTAAGGGCGTTGGTGTGGTAGCGGCTAAGTCCGGTATGCTTGGAACTGAATACGCGGTTGAGCTGACCAGAGAATACATCAGCGGGTATAACGTTAAGAACTATGTTCTTGATCCGGTGATGGTTTGTAAGGGTGCGGGGGAAGCCTTGAACCCAGAACTGAACGTGGCTATGGCGGCAAAGCTGCTGCCCCTTGCCGAGATAGCGACGCCGAATCTCTTTGAGGCGGAGCAGTTGTCCGGTGTCAAAGACATCACTTCAATAGACCAGATGAAGGAAGCGGCGAAGATCATTGCCGGCAAAGGTGCCCGGAATGTGTTCATCAAAGGTGGTTCCAAATTGCCCAATCAGAACAGCGCCATTGACCTGTTCTACGATGGCAAGGAGTTTAAGCTGGTCGAAGCCAGCCTTATCAAAACCACCTGGACCCACGGCGCGGGTTGTACCACTGCTGCGGCGATTGCGGCGGGACTGGCGCAGGGTCTGCCGGTTTTTGACGCGGTGGTACTGGCAAAGCGCTTCATCACGAGTAGCCTGAGCGCGGGTTTTGCCCTGAACCAGTGGGTTGGACCCGGCAATCCCTCGGTATGGCGGAAAGAGCATCTGTATTCATGAAAGATAAGACTATCAAACGGGTGTATGTCGAAAAAAAAGTGGGTTTCGCGCTTGAGGCTGAACGCCTGCGCGTGGAATTGGCTAGCTTTCTTGGCATAAATAGCCTGACGGGACTGCGACTTCTCTGCCGCTACGATGTGGCGCGGCTTGATGATGAGCAGTTCCAGCGGGCTGTTGCCCTGGTCTTCTCTGAAGCTCAGTGCGACCGCGTATTCCATGGAGATGCGGCGCAAAAAGTTCCAGCAGACGCGGATGAGCAGTATTTCGCCGTTGAATACCTGCCTGGGCAGTACGATCAGCGGGCTGATTCAGCGGAACAGTGCGTGGAACTCGTTGTTGGAATGCGGCCTGTGGTGCGAAGCGTCCGTGTGTATGTGCTGCGCGCTGAAACACCGCTTTCTGAGGCTGAACTGGGCGCAATAAAGAAGTACTTCATCAATCCGGTTGATTCTCGCGAGGCTGATCTTGCCATGCCTGAAACGCTTGACCCGCCAGTCCCTTTGATTGATGAGGTTCCCACGCTGAATGGTTTCACTAGCGCCAATGCAAGTGAGCTTGCGGAACTGGGGAAGACGTTTAGTCTGACTATGTCTGGCGATGATCTGCGTTTTTGTCAGGCGCACTTTGCCTCGATTAAGCGCGAGCCGACCCTTGCTGAGCTTCGTCTCCTTGATACCTACTGGTCTGACCACTGCCGGCACACTACCTTTACCACTGAGCTTTCTTTGGAACGACCTGCGTCGCCTGCCCTTGAAGCCGCGCTCCGCCTCTACGAAGAGGCGCGGGATGAGGTGTATAAAGACTCTATCAATAAAAGGAAAAAAACGCTGATGGACATGGCGACTATTGGGGCAAAGGTATTGAAACAACGCGGCCTGCTTGATGATGTCGATGAGTCCAAAGAGATAAACGCCTGTACCGTGAAGGTGAATGCGGAATTCAGCGATGGTACAAGAGAGCCGTGGCTTTTGCTTTTCAAGAACGAAACGCACAATCATCCCACTGAGATAGAGCCATTCGGCGGGGCGGCCACCTGTCTTGGCGGCGCGATACGCGACCCACTTTCAGGCCGGGCTTATGTGTACCAAGCCATGCGGATCACGGGCGGCGCTGATCCACGCAGTCCCTTGAGCGAAACGCTGCCTGGCAAACTGCCCCAGATCAAGATTGCGCGGGATGCTGCCGCCGGCTATTCATCCTATGGGAACCAGATTGGACTTGCGACTGGTCAAGTCGCGGAGTTTTACCACGACGGCTTTCTAGCAAAGCGCATGGAACTGGGCGCGGTGATTGGCGCGGTTCCGCAAGCCTGGGTACGGTGTGAGGAGCCGGAACCTGGGGATGTCGTGATACTCGTGGGTGGCAAAACTGGCAGAGACGGTATTGGCGGGGCAACCGGTTCCTCCAAGTCGCACACCCAGACTTCGGTTGAGCGTTCCGGCGCGGAAGTGCAGAAGGGTAACGCGGTTGAGGAACGCAAGCTCCAGCGTCTGTTTCGCAAGCCTGAACTTACCTGCCTTATCAAGCGCTGCAATGACTTTGGCGCTGGCGGGGTGGCAGTGGCAGTTGGCGAACTTGCCGCCGGCCTTGATATAAACCTGGATGCCGTTCCCCGCAAATATGCTGGACTTGACGGTATCGCGCTCGCCATCGCTGAATCGCAGGAACGCATGGCGGTTCTCGTGGCTGCCCCCGATGTACCAGCCTTCATTGCTTACGCGGACGCGGAGAACCTCGAAGCCTCGCCTATCGCGCGCGTTACCGCACGAGAAGGAGACCACACAGCGCTTCTACGAATGAGCTTTCAGGGGAAAACTATTGTTGAGCTTTCCCGCGACTTCTTGAATTCAGCGGGGGCGCCCCGTTCCGCCTTTGCCCGCCTTCATTCACAAGTGCCGGCTTCGCTTCCCGCGCTTCCCCTTGAAGAGGAACTGCAATCTCCACGTTCAGCAAGTAGGCGCGGTTTACAAGAACGCTTTGACGGCTCCATTGGGGCTGCTTCGGTTTTGTTCCCGTACGGCGGGGCGTTTCAAGGTACGCCGGAGTGCGGCATGGTTGCGCTCTTGCCATCGCTGGATAAAGAAAGCCGCACTGTCAGCCTTATGTGCTTTGGCTATGACCCTGACCTTATGACTGCAGACCCGTATACCGGCGCGAAAGGCGCGATTCGGGAGGCGCTTGCCAAGTTTGCCTGCCTTGGCGGTAACCCCTGGACCGCGCGGCTTTCCCTGCAAGAATACTTCGCGCGGACTGAAGACCCCGATACCTGGGGCAAGCCAGCCGCAGCCTTACTGGGCGCGCTTGAGGCGCAGCTCAGGCTTGGGGTTCCGGCCATTGGCGGCAAGGATTCAATGTCTGGCACGTACTCAACACTGGAAGCTGGTAAAATCACTGTGCCGCCAAGCCTCGTGGCTTTTGCCGCAGGAACCGCGCCGCTTGAACGGGTTCGTTCCGGCGCGTTGAGCAGTACGGCTGGCAATCTGGTGGTTTTGTTGTACCAGACAGAGGCGCGTGAGTGGGATGTGTTCAAGGCGAATATGAACGCGCTCCTTGCCTTGGGCAACACCGGCGTGCTTCGCGCCGCGTATCCCGTAGGCGCTGGCGGCGTACTCGCCACCCTCGCGCTCATGGGCTTTGGTAACATGACTGGTGTTGATACAGGCCCGGACACGTTCACCTTTATCGACAGGCATCAAGGCTCGGTTCTGCTTGAACTTGAAATCAAGGCTAATGCTGCTAAACAGAAAGAAATAGACGCCATTCTTGCCGCTGCCGGCGCGTGGGCTGTGGTGGGGCATACCAACAATACCAGCCGATTGGGGGTTACTAGCCTGTCGTCGTTGCGGCGCTTGTACGAAGCGCCATTGTCCGGCGTATACCCACAAGCAGCTCAACAGGACGAGGTCCCTCCATTAGCATTGCCCCGCACACGAAAGACCAACGTCCGTAAAAGCCGCCACCGGCAAAGCGCCACGCCGCTTGTAGTGTTGCCGGTGTTCTCCGGCACAAACGGCGAGTGGGACATGGAACGCGCCTTTCGCAAAGCTGGTGGACGCACGCGGCTTGTCATCTTCAGAAACCGCAGTCCAGAAGCTATTACCCAGTCCATTGAGGAACTTGCCGTTGCCATTGACGAAGCGCAGATCATTGCCTTTTCCGGCGGTTTTAGCGCGGGTGATGAACCGGACGGCTCTGGCAAGTTTATCGCCAACGTATTCCGGGCGCCCCGCATTGCCAGCGCGCTCATGTCGCTGCTTGAGCAGCGCGACGGCCTCGTACTCGGCATCTGTAACGGATTCCAAGCCCTCATCAAACTGGGGCTTGTACCCTATGGTGAGTACCAGCAGCTAGACCACAACGCACCGACCCTCACGTTCAACACCATTGGCAGGCACGTTTCCCGCATGGTTCGCACTACGGTCATGTCTGACACTTCGCCGTGGCTTGCGTTTGAAGAGACTAGCGCGCTTCATGTGGTACCGGTGAGCCACGGCGAAGGCCGCCTCGTCATCAGACCAGAGCAGGCCCAAGCCTTGTTCAAGGCCGGACAGGTTCCCTTTTGTTACGCGGACGTCAACGGTACGCCAACGCTCGCCGAGCCGGATAACCCCAACGGTTCCGCCTTTGCCATTGAAGGACTCTGTAGTCCAGACGGGCGCATACTTGGCAAGATGGCGCATTCCGAGCGCGCCGGCGACTCTGTTCACATAAACATACCTGGTAATAAGCGCCAGCGCCTTTTTGAGGCCGGTGTAGCATATTTCAGCTAATGGACGTTGCATTCTCAGTTGGCCGTCTGTTTATCCAGCAGAACCGTCTCCGCCGCGCTTCACAGCGAAGGACGGCGCGTCCTTTTCCAGTGCGTGGAAGAAGCCGCCTTGCCGCAGATAAGCGCGCCGCCCATCCCTTGTGTGAGTCTCCGGCGCTTTCGCGATGACAGGCAATGGGTGTCCCAGCTTTGGTATTGACAAAGTTTCTCAAGCCTAATACTTTTCTCCCGTGGTTGCCCGAAAGGGCAAAAGTCCGTGTGTAAAGAAGCGCACACGGTTCCGGGAATCTGAATTTAAGCGCCGCTCCAAGCAGCATACAGGGAGGTATATACCGTGAGACCAAAACACAGCAGGCAAAGCAGCGGAAACGGCGGTTCACCCTGTAAATTCCTCAAATCCACGCCATCGTTCCTCTCCAAGGTGCGTTTATCTCCTGTTTATTTATGCTTTAACGCCCCCTTTTCCCCTGTAAACCATTATTCTAAATACCTTTACATCCCACAAGCCTTAGTACAAACACTGTTTGTGCTTGCAGTACTAATTCGGCATCTAGTCTTTGCCTCCTGTGCAAGAATTCCCACGCCACAATGGGTGGAAAATCTGGAAACAGCCTTCCCCAATGACAGCTACATTCCAGGCCATACAGCTCGACCCCAACGATGCTACAGCGTACCTTGCTCGGGGCAGCGAATGTACTGGAATACATTCACACACTCTGACACGGAGAAGTTAGAATACACACTCGAAGACAATGAACTCACCGACAAAGCGGGCGCCCTCTGCGCTCAAGTCATCTATCGCCAACGTATTGCGGGCGCCCCGCATTGCCGGCACGCTCATGGCGCTACTTGAGCGGCGCGTTTCCCGCGTGGTTCGTGTTGCGCTCATGTCTGACCACCCCCAGTGCGCCTAATGGACATTACGTTTTCAGTTGGTCTGTCCTGTTTATCCACCGGAAACGCGGAGGGAAAAGCGCCGTCTCCCGCCACACTTCACAACGAGGGACGGCGCGTGCTTTTCCAGCTTGACGAGCGTGTTCCCCCTGCCGCGATCCAGCTAGAGCTGTCCGGCAGACCCTATTTCGCTGACTATCACGCGGATTTCAGCGTATCGCACTCACGTTCAATGGTCGCGGTCTCCTATTTATCCACTGGCGGAGTGAGCTGCACGTTTCATACGGGCTGTGATATTCAGTTTATATACGCAAACCGCTTTCATAAAACCATTGCGTCTCGTTTTTTTGGTGAGGAGGAACAGCGTTATATCGCCGCGATCCCGGACAGCGCGGAACAAGAGACGCGGTTCTGCAAAGTATGGACGTTGAAGGAATGTTTCCTCAAGGCGTGTGGCTCGCCCGGAGACTCGGTGTTTAATATAAAAGATATTCCCTGTTTCGCGCTTGATGGCTTGCTGCCAGCCAGCGGCGTCGTGCATGGCTTGGCATACTTCCTCTACGAGTGCGCCGACAGCGCGGCTGGCCACTATATTCTGGCTGTAGGGCGTGAAGTGTGTGGCGCGGCTGATACGCGCATAGCGCCGCCGCGTATACGCTGGGTGTCAGACACGCACGGACGTGTGAGCAGGCTCTTCAGGTCAGACACGCCTGTCTGATTTGCTAGACAGACCCTAACTCATATACTACAATAGGCAAAGAATAGGAGGAAATATGGCGCACCAGTACAAGGATTTTGAACCAAAATGGTATCAAGGAGCAGTTCCAGAGCATTCATGGCGCTCCATCTTCAAATGGGGGGTTCCTGAGCGAATCAAGACGCCAAAAGAGGCGCTGTACAAGTTGATGAAAAAGCAGTTTGGCCTCAGTGATGATGTATTCAGGGAATATAGTGAAAACTTGGGCCTTGATGAGGTCAAGTTCGATAAAGCCATCAGCCTAAACGCAGCACAGATTGAATATCTTAAGAGCATCGTGGGCGCGGAATTTGTACGCACTGACGACTATGCGCGTCTTTCTGTTGCTTATGGCAAAACCATGTTCGACCTCATGCGTCTTCGGAATAAGATTGTAGAAAATGTGCCAGACGTGGTCATCTATCCCGATACCAAAGAGCAGATTGAACGGATCGTCGCGTTCTGTGCCGCGGAAAAAATCCCGCTCTATGTGTACGGCGGCGGCTCATCGGTTACGCGGGGCGTGGAGTGCGTCAAAGGCGGCGTTTCCCTTGACATGCGGCTGCGTTTTAACAAGGTCGTACGCTTCAACGAGATTGACCAGACCATCACTGTTGAGGCAGGCATGAGCGGGCCAAAACTCGAAGAAACGCTGAATAACGCGCAAAAGCTGTTCAGCGCAGAACGCCCCTACACATCAGGCCATTTCCCCCAAAGCTGGGAACATTCCTCTGTCGGCGGCTGGACCGTAACCCGCGGTGCGGGGCAGAACTCTTCCTACTACGGCTGTATTCAGGACATCGTTATCGGGCAGGATTACGCCACTCCAGCGGGAACCATTTCCTCAGACCGCTATCCGCGCAAGGCCACAGGTCCCGATATGAATCAAATCATGATGGGAAGCGAGGGAACCTTCGGCGTTCTCACCCATGTAACCCTCAAAATCTTCCGCCATACACCGGAGACAATCAAACGTTTTTCATACATGTTCAAGGACTGGGAAACCGGCCAAAAAGCAGCGCGGGAAATTATGCAGAGCGAAGCTGGCTATCCATCGGTGTTCCGCCTCTCAGACCCCGAAGAAACAAGCATCATGCTGTATACCTACGGCGTAGTTGACAGCCCCCTGCATCTGCTCTTTGACCTTAAGGGATTCAAGGTAAACGAAATGTGCCTGTTCCTCGGTTTTACCAACGGCGAAAAGGGCTTTTCAAAAAACTGCGCAAAGAACGTTCATCGCGTAGCGCGCAAGTATGGCGGCATCTGGCTTTCCGGCGCGGTAACACGCGGCTGGGAAAAAGGACGTTTCAGCGACCCATACCTGCGCGACACCATGCAGGACTTTGGTCTGGTGATGGACACGATGGAGTGTAGCGTTAACTGGAGCAACATGAGTCAGGTTCACCGCGACGTCCGCGCGTATGTCAAGGCGCGACCCAACACAATCTGCATGACCCACATGAGCCACGTCTACCCGCAGGGCGCAAACCTTTACTGGATTTTTATCGTTCTTATGCACGACTCAGAAGAATTCCGCGCCTTTCACGCGGGCATTCTCGACGCGATTCAAAAATCGGGCGCGGCCATGAGCCACCACCACGGCATCGGTAAAATGTTCGGCCCCTGGCTTGAACACAGCATCGGAGAGAATGAGTTTGCGGTGTACAAGGCGCTCAAGAAGCACTTCGACCCTGACAACATCATGAACCCCGGCGGCACCCTCGGATTTGACATCCCGGAAGAGCAGAAGCGCAAACTTGCTCGCCAAAGATGTGAATAATAACATAGAAAAGTCCACGGATGAACACAGATTTTAATCCGCACCGATCTGCGGCATCCGTGGTTCTGTCTTTCTAGTGTCCGCTACCCGCGGCTCAAGGACAGCACAGGCTCGCCCCCCAGCGGACTTCATGCCTTCTTCTATCCTCTCTCTTATCTTTCTACTATCTGTTGTGAGTATTCAAGGTATTCTGCTATGCTCTTACTTGCATCAAGCACGTTTGATACACTGCTCCTCACTTCCCCTGACGCATCCTTTAACCGCTCTATCCCTTCGTATATGTCCGTGCTTTCTTTCTTTATCTCCTTCGAATCATCTTGTACCGTATGCGTCTTCTCTTGTATTATCTTCAATGCTTCCAGTATCTGCCCACTCCCTACCGACTGTTCTTCTATTGCTTGCGTTATCGTGTGAAAGAAAATCTCCATGTCGTGTATCCCCGTGAATAAAGACTCCATCAACCCTGTCGTATCGTTTGATGCTTTCTCCATGTTCACTATCGCTCGTTCCATGTTCTTTATCTCCGTGTCTATTGCCCCTGACTCTTTTGTTGACGACTCTGCTAGCTTCCTGATCTCACTTGCCACAACCGCAAACCCTCTCCCCGACTCCCCTGCATGAGCAGCCTCTATAGCCGCGTTCATAGCCAGAATGTTTGTTTCTGCCGCCATGTTTGATATCATTTTGTTTGCTGTTTTTAAGGCCTCCGCGCGGGTAGCAATAAGTCTATACTCTTCCCCTAAACGCTGTATTATCTGTTGCCCATTTTTAGACAAGTCTACCAGCTTGTTGGTTAGTTGAGCGGAATGAGTAAGTGTTGAACGAATATTGGTAGTATGGGCAATCATCTGTTCTATGGCGGCGGAGGATTCTACAATGTTAGTAGCTTGCATCTGAATGGCGCTGTCCAGTTCAGTGATATGCTTGACAATACGCTGAGTAGCATCGGTAGCACGGGAGACCATAGCAATTTGACCTTCCGCTTTGTTGTCGACATTGTTAATTTGAGAGACGATGAGTTCTACGTCTGAGGAGGATTTTTTGACTGCTTCCTTGAGGTTGAGACCTATGGAGTTTAGCTTTTGGACTTGTTGATTGAGGTTAGAGACAAGCTGTTTAAGGTTGTCGCGAATGGTGAGGAGAGCCTTTTGTTGTTCACCTATTTCGTTATGAGCGGTGATAGGTATATCAATATCAAAGTGAGCTTGAGCCAACTCGCCTGCTACGGTAGTAACCTGCTTGATAGGTTTGACGAGAATGGTGGCAAAGACCCAAGCGCCTCCGCTTGCTAAGATAACGGCGATGATCAGAGAGACAATCAGGGCGATATAGGCTTTTTGGTAGAGAGCGTCAATGTAAGAAACCTCATAATCAACTTCCAGAACAGCAGTAACAGAGCCATTTTTTGTAAGGGGGAGAAACCCAGAAACATGAGTACCGAACTCGTCGGTGTAAGGAGATGAGGTTACCTGAAAGGCTCTGGTGCTATAAGCAGCTTCCAGAGCTTGAGCAATGCTTCCTTCTGCTTCATAAGGCGCTAGAAAATAGCCATTCTCAAAAAAACCTCTGTTTACAGGGTCAGAACCTGCTACTACAGCAACAAGGAATTGGTACTTATTACCTTGCAGTCGCTGAAATAAAACAATATTTTCAACCTTAAAGATTTCTACAATCTTATATAATTCCCTGAAAAGATTGACAATTTCTTCGGATTGCGCCTGTCCTTCACGGAGCATGTAGTCGGTGTCGCTGAGATCGGGGAAATACTCAGCCACTCCCTCCAAGACCTGCTTCAGTGTACCAGTGTAGTCATCTTTAATGTAGTCGCTATATTGAGCATAGATAACCATGCCCACGCCGAATGCAATAACGATGCTTAATGCAACAAACACGATAAACAGTGTGGTTTTCAAACTTTTCATAGCTAAACTCCTTCTAACAATCCCACCAGCTTTGTTTCTAAACTACGGCGTTGTTTGCGAAAACAACGCACAGCTTTTTGCCTACAACAGACTTTGATTATCCTAGGACAGCTTCCCTGCTCTCCCTAGTCTCTGCCTCTGCAGGGTATACCCCCAGAGCCTGCGCTAACTAGCTCCAGAGCCTGCGCTAGCATACCTCTGAGCCTGCGCTAACTAGCTCCAGAGCCTGCGTTAACTAGCTCCGGAGCCTGCGTTAACTAGCTCCGGAGCCTGCGCTAACTAGCTCCTGAGCCTGCGTTAACTAGCTCCTGAGCCTGCGATAACTAGCCCCGGAGCCTGCGCTAGCATACCTCTGAGCCTGCGTTAACTAGCTCCTGAGCCTGCGCTAACTAGCTCCGGAGCCTGCGCTCGCCTACCTCTGAGCCTGCGCTCGCCTACCTCTGAGCCTGCGTTAACTAGCTCCAGAGCCTGCGCTAGCATACCTCTGAGCCTGCGCTAACTAGCTCCAGAGCCTGCGCTAACTAGCTCCAGAGCCTGCGTTAACTAGCTCCAGAGCCTGCGCTAGCGCCTCTACGCGTTACTTACCGTTAAGGGGGCATTAAAAATGTATGACCGAGGATGCGTTAAATCCTTATACTGTGTCGTTACTTGTATCGTGTAATCTCCGGCGCTCAAAGACGGGCAGATAAACAGCACTTTCGTCGGTCCATTTTCCAGTATGTCCCCGGCCGGCACAGCGGTTACATTCCCTGTTTCATCAATAAGGTGAATACCTACCGAGCTGTCCGTGCCTGCTATCTTTATGTCTTTGCCGTTTAGCTGCACTCCGTGTCCGGGGGTGAGTTTGCTGTCTATAGCGCCGCTGCTCTTGTCTTCCACACTGTCAATGATTGGTCCATGCTCTATACCGTGCAGCCGGTTTAAGGAAGCGCTGCTGGCTGCCGCAGTGAGTTCTCTGTCGGGCAAGAAACGCACGGCAATTTTGTTGACCGCCGGGTTAAACGGCGCATCCGGGCTGGAGAAAGAGCCGGTAATGCTCAGGCTGAAACTGCCTATGCCTTCTATCTTGAAGCTCCATCCTTGGGAGAGCAGGTTTTTAGCGGCAGAGCCTATGCCTGCTATAACCAGTTTTGCCTCTCCCTCGTTGACGTTCAACACTTCACCAAGCATTTTAATGAAGTTCTTTTGGTCAACTCCTTCGGTATGGGTAACAATGGCATGGTAGCCGGAAGAACCTGAAGCCAATTTACTTTGAGTTAGATAGTAATCAATCATACAATTCTCCTTAATATAAATATATAATTAAGCTTTAAAGAGCATTAAAACTTTTCAGGTTGAGACCTTTTGTCTTATTGCAGACAGCTCACTGCGGATGAGAACGAGTTCTTCTTTAAGCATTTGAAACAGAAGCTCGTACTTTTGTGTATCTTCCTTTTGCTTTTTAGCTTGGAATGGGGCATCACAGAGTTTTGTGTCCCTATGGGTAATGACGTATTCAAGTATAGATAGGTAGGTATTCAAAAATCTTTTGATGGTATCTGGCATAAAGTTATGATTATTATACTGCATCCGCAGTCGTGTATTTTCCCCTGCTTCAACAGTAAAAAATATATTATCAGATGTTATGTGATATTCCATATCAAAAGAGGCTACTACATCATCAGCAAGCGTAAATGTGGATGCCATTTGGAAATAATCAAAAGAGGTAGGATATTTACCGCCATGTTTTATTACTTCAAGAAAATCAACATAACTATATTTTAGATCATCTACCAGTTGTTTTTGGAGCAGGCTAAAAAGTTCTGCAAAACTCGTGTCTTCAGTAACCTTAACCCTCATCTGCATCCTATTTATAAGGAGTGCGGCAATATTTGTAATATTTGTGATGGGATATCCTCTTTCATTTGACAATACACTGAATACCACATCAGGGCTGCCACATGCTTGTTGCAACACAAAGGCAAAAGTCCCTCCATAGATAATGGAAGGGCTTACGTGGTAGTGTCGTGCAAGCTCATTGATTTTTTGTACGGTTATTTGTGGAACCTCCAAGAATTCTACTGATCCGTCCCAGTTGCCTTGGGGGTTGGCATAGTCATGCGGTAAATCCGCCACGGTATTGTATCCTTCAAGTTTCTTTACAAAATAGGCTATGGCTGCTTCTTGATCCTGTTTGCTTATATAATTAACAAAATCTTCATGCGAAGATTCATTCTTTCGCTGCTCTTCTATGCTTTCTTTAAGAAGGCTGAATTCTTTGCCATCCGACAGTTGTCTATACAGGTCTGTAAAATCCTGCATCAGGACACTAAGACTCCAGCCATCTATAATCAAATGGTGTACACTCATGATAAGGTGCGTGTACTCTTCCCCTTTCTTTATCAGAATAATACGCAGCAGGTTATCTTTCTCAAAATCAAAGCCCCGTCTAAACTCCTGTTTTACCACCCTGTCAATCGTTTCATCAACAACAACCGTGATTTCAATGCCTCGGTTTCCCGCGATAAGCAGCTTTGGTGTCGGTACATCTTTATGCACAATAGCAGTTTGCAGCGCAGGATGCTTGCGCGCTACTAGCGCAAAAGCCTTGCTGCACAGCTCAAGATTAAGCGGTCCCTCTATCGTGTATGAGTTCTGTATATGATACATTTTCTTAGGGTATGCTGGGGCAAGGCAAAGTTTTAATATTCTCGTCTGTAAGAGAGTTAGATCGTATATGCGTTCTATGTTTTCCTGTCCGTACTGCTCTAGTACGCGGTTGAATTGTTCCTCAGTCCATTCGGCAGGTTTTTCCCCTGTGAAAGCTGGTTTCTTCTGAAGGGGTGTTGTATGGGGGACTAAAAGGCGTGCTATATCCCTTAAACTATTGTTTGGATTGAGCAGCTCTGTTATCTCAAGGCTGTATCTTTTTTCTATTAATACTGTTATTAACTCTATCGCCGAGAGGGAATCCCCTCCGACTTCACTAAAACTCTTCTCAAAATCTATGCTCTTGCTTTTGAGTATCTCATGCAGGCATTCTGCAAGTACCTGCTCTTCGGCTGTCTGTGCTTGAGAGTCGGCGGAAAGGAAATCCGACCCCCTATGGGCAGGCTCGATCAATGCCGTGCGGTCATATTTGCCATTTGCGCTAAAGGGTATTGCGTCTATTTTAACAAATACTGAGGGAATCATGTAAAAAGGCAGGGTCTGGGATAGAAACGCTTTGAACGCTCCTTCATCCAGTTCCTTATCAGCGGTATAGTAAGCGGCAATGTACTTCTCACCTCTCCCTTTATCCTCAAAAGCCCCGCAAACTGCTTCTTTTATCCCCTCATACTTCCGCATGGTCATCTCTATCTCGCCTAACTCTACCCTAAACCCCCGAATTTTAACCTGTGTATCTATGCGCCCCAAAAACTCGTAGTTTCCGTCTGGTAAGAGTCGGCACAAGTCCCCGGTTTTATACAAGGTCTGGTAATTAGGAGCATCATTAAAAGGATTCTTTACAAACTTTTCTGCTGTCAGCTCAGGCCGCTTGAGATAACCCACGCCTACATGAACACCCGCAAAGCACAGTTCCCCGGCTTCCCCTGTCGCTACAGGGTTCATATTCTCGTCTAGTATATACCCTTCATTATTCTTTATGAATCTTCCTATTGGATAATTTTTGTATTCCTTATCCACCTTAAAACTCGTTACAAACACACTTGCTTCCGCTGGACCATACATATTGTATACAACAAAGTTCTTTCCCGGTCCGTAGGTGAGCCTATCTCCCAAAGCAACCACTGTCTTTACCTTTGTGTCTCTGGCGGCCTGATCAAAGTATTTTACAAGAGGAGCGGGCAGCGGCAGCACTGTTATTCCATGCTCATTGACATAGGCGTTCAATTTGGGCATATCAAGCATAAGCTCCACAGGCACAATATCAATACCTGCGCCGCAGATTAAAGGCGGGAATATCTGAACTACCGAAGCATCAAAGCCAAAATTGCAATACACCCCGCAGACATCCTGCTCAGTGAGCTTTAGCTCTTCCACAGAAAACTCGCACAGGTTCATTAAGCCTTTATGAAGGTTCATCGCGCCCTTTGGCTTGCCAGAGGTTCCTGATGTGTAAATGATGTAATCCATATCGTCGCCGTTAATGATTGGTTCGGGCGTCTCCTCCTGCTCTACCCAGAGGTCTTCGGCGTATAGCACCGTACTGGTGTAGCCCGCAACGCGCGATACCAAATCACGGGAGCTTATAAGCACTTTTGCCCCGGCGTCTTGCAGCATGAACGCAACCCGCTCATCCGGGTACTGGGGATCAATGGGCATATACGCAGCCCCTGCCTGAAACGCGCCGATAGCGGCAATGGGAAAGAATGCGGTCCGTCCTAAGAAGATAGCCACAATATCCCCCCGGCCAACCCCGGACTCGGTCAAGTTCTGGGACACGTGATTGGCGTAGTTCTGGGTCTGGCTGTAAGTAACGGCAAGCCCGCTTGCGTCTGAGAGAGCGATACGTTCTGGTGTACGGGCTGCCTGTTGTTGAAAGGCATGAAGGAAGGTTTTATCGCTAAGGACGGACATGGGTGCATTCTCCTATTGGTACTGTTATACGCTTCTTATAGAAGCATGATGGTTACTAAAACTCGTTTTTGTTAAAGTCGATGTATAGTAGGAATACTTTATAGTAAAGAAAACATAATGTCAAGACCTAGATAATCTTTCTGTCCTCGATTCATGAAAGATTGCCCTTCTCGTGGCGGTAGATAAAGTGATCCCGTAGAGCAAGTCGGGTAATCCTCAAGCCTAGGCGTTCCTATAGACATAAACCGTTTCCTTCTATACTATAAGGATAGTTCGGGTTCCAAAGTCCGGTGTTTTGGAGCCTGAGCTATGTACCAAGGAGAAATGAACAGTACCAACCGATCAAAAGAAAATCTCTATGGCAAGCTAACGGTCATTCTCTTCCTCGTCGCAGCCGTGCTGATGCTGGTTATTTCTGTTTACACCAGTGTTTTGGTGAACAGCATTTCCACATTCTTCAAGACGAGCCTTGAGAACCGGCTGAGGGCGACGAGCGGTATGGCAGCCCGCTTGGTCACACCAGAAGAGCTTAAGGAACTCACGGTTCCTGAAGACATGGAAAAGCCGCTCTTTCAGGATATACGGACACGGCTTATCGACTTTGGGGAAGTCGCCGACATATTCTTTGTGTATTATATGCGTCCCTTGGCGGATGGGAATTTCCAGTTCATCGTAGATAATGACCTTTCTGAAGATACGGTGAACCTAGGTACTCCTCCCATACCCGGAGAAGATGCGCCCTTCATGGCCTTGAATGAAAAGATAACCGTGGTAACCGGCCTGGGGAACTATTCCGAAGGCTATACTGGCCTCATCAGCGCCTTCGCGCCGGTACTAGATGTCAGCGGGGAGGTTGTTGCCTTGGCGGGTGTGGATATCTGGGACGACGAAATCTTGATAACGCGGCAGCGGGTGCTCCTTCTTTCTATTATATTGCTGGTCTCCACCACTTTTGTCATTGTCAGCGGTTTCCTGAACTTCGTCATTCACCGGCGGAAAGAAGCTGCTTTTGCGAAACGCTTTACCCAGCAGGAACTCATGTCGGGTCTAGCCCAGAACTTCATCTCTTCCCGCGATACCACAGTCCTCATCAACGAAACCCTACGGATCACTGGGGAATTCATGAAGGTAACCCGCATCCTAGTGGAGTTCCCCGAAGTAGGTTCCACGGCAAGCCGTCCGGATTACCTCTGGTACAGTGATGAGGAGTTCGTAAGCACCCCCAAGGCGGAGAGCCTCAATGACCTGCTCTACAACAGTTTCCCCCAAGACCAGCCCAAAACCGTTCCTACAGTGTTCTGCAATGACGTGAACGAGGACGAACGCTACGAAGAGATGAACATCATGGGGGTTAAAGCCTTCATCTGGGTCCCCATCTATGTGGACGGTAACTATTGGGCAGTAATGAGCTTTGAGGAATGTCTGCGGCCTAGGGTCTGGACCAAAAGCGACCAACAGCTTGTCAGAACCGTAAGCAGCGTCATCGCCGGAGCAATTGCCCGGAATATACGGGAACAGGAGCGGGATACCGCCCTGGCTCAGGCGGAACGGGTGAGCCAGGCGAAAAGCGATTTCCTCGCCAACATGAGCCATGAGATGCGTACCCCCATGAATGCCATCATCGGTATGACCTCTATAGGGAAAACCGCACAGGATGTTGAGAAGAAAGAGTACTGCCTTACTAAGATCGAAGAGGCTTCAACTCATCTTCTGGGAGTTATCAACAACATTCTGGATATGTCAAAGATCGAGGCGAACAAGTTTGAGCTTTCTTTTGAGGAATTCGAGTTCGAAAAGATGCTCCACAAGGTGGTGAATGTGGTCAACTTCCGGGTAGAGGAACGGCATCAGGATTTTTCGATTCATATCGACAAGGATATCCCTCGGTTTCTCTACGGCGATGACCAACGTTTGACACAGGTCATCACGAATCTCCTTTCCAACGCTGTTAAGTTCACCCCGGAAAACGGCATTGTGTACATGGATGCCCGTCTTGTTCCTGACGAGGAAAACGCGGACGCGCCTTCTATGGATGTCCTGGCTCAAGAGGAAGGGCAGAGGGAACCCTGCGCTATCAAGATCAGTGTCAAAGATTCGGGGATCGGGCTTACGAAGGAGCAGATGTCACGGCTTTTCTCCTCTTTTGAACAGGCGGATTCCAGCACTTCCCGAAAATTCGGTGGCACCGGCCTGGGGTTGGCCATATCCAAACGGATCGTGGAAATGATGGGCGGTAGTATCTGGGTAGAATCCGAGCCGGGCTTAGGGGCCACGTTTACCTTCATCGTCAGCCTTGGGAAGGTCAGAGAAAAGCAGGAGAGCCTCTTGGGTCCGGGCATAAACTGGAGTAACCTGCGCATACTCGCGGTGGACGATGCTGAATATGTCCGGGAATACTTCACGGAATTCGCCGAACAGGTGGGAATCGCCTGCAAGACTACCGCGAACGGGCTGGAAGCCAAAGCCCTCATCCAAAGTCAGGGACCCTTCGACCTCTACTTCGTGGACTGGAAGATGCCTGGCATAAACGGCATAGAACTTTCCCGGTGGATCAAGGAACACAGCGCAGGAACAAAGGCTGTGGTCATCATGATTTCCGCAACCGAATGGAACGAGATAGCAGACGATGCCCGCATGGCCGGGGTTGACAAGTTCCTGCCCAAGCCATTGTTCCCCTCGCTCATCTCGGACTGCATCAACGAATGTCTGGGAGTGGATAACATGGTTGATGCAGAGACCAGAAAAAACGAGCCTATGGACAGCTTCTCCAACTGCCGTATCCTTTTGGCTGAGGATATGGAGATCAACCGCGAGATCGTTACCACACTACTGGAACCTACCGGTCTGCAAATCGACTGCGCCACAAACGGGATCGAAGCAGTCGAACGCTTCAAGGAAGCGCCGAGTGCCTACGATATGATCTTCATGGACGTACAGATGCCCGAAATGGACGGTTACACGGCCACCCGCCACATCCGCGTCATGGAGGAAGCAGAGCAGCGGGTTCCCATAATCGCAATGACCGCCAACGTGTTCAGGGAAGACATTGCAAAATGTCTGGCCGCGGGAATGGATGGCCATGTGGGGAAGCCCCTGGACATCGAGGAGGTACTCGTTACGCTGCGAACGTATCTGCCGCAACAAAAGCTGGGGCCAAGAATTTAACTGCTTTTAAACACAGATGAGGCGGATCGACGCGGATTTATAGACTTTGTCGATCAGCTCCCAAATATTTATGTAGTTTTAATAAAACATTGTCAAAATCCAGAGGTTTCCCTATGTGATCGTTCATTCCTGCCTTGAGGCATTTCTCAATATCCTCCCGAAATACATTGGCGGTCATTGCTATGATTGGGATTCCCACAGCATATTCCGATTTATCTTTTCCCCAGACTTCTTCTATTGCCCGGATTTGCTGGGCGGCCTCGTATCCGTCCATTTCAGGCATTTGTACGTCCATAAAGATTACATCATACTTTCCGGGGTTTTCCCTGAACATCCGCACAGCTTCCACACCATTTTCCGCACAATCCGCTTCAAGCAGGGTCGGTTCCAAAAGGGTTAGTACAATTTCACGGTTAATCTCCACGTCTTCGGCCAATAAAAGGCGGTATCCCTTAAAAATACCCTTCAACTCAGGCTCGGACTTCTCCTCGCCCAGGGAGTTCACCCCAAGGCACTCATTAATCACATCAGCTATGGCGGAAGGAAAAAGCGGCTTGGAAAGAAACTTATCCACACCCGCGTTTTTTGCCTCAGCCTCAATAACGCTCCATTCCATAGCGGAAATCATGATGACCACTGAATCAAGAGGATGGCGCTCCTTGATTCTTCGGGTGAGTTCTATGCCATCCATGCCGGGCATTTTCCAGTCTATAAAATAAACATTATAGGCGCCTTGTTGTTTTATAAATGCGAGGGCTTCTGTTCCGTCCGCCGCAATATCGCAGGAAATATTGAAACGCTGGGCAATTTCCCTGAAATACTCCCGTATTTCAAAGTCGTCATCTACCACAAGAACACGGATATTGCTCCAGCTTATCTTCGGGCTCAACATACTGTGCCTTTCCTCTGTTCCCCTGCCCACCTGCACCGTAAAAATAAACGTCGAACCCTTGCCTGACTCAGATTCGATCCATATTTTCCCGCCCATCATCTCCACAATACGCTTGGAAATAGCAAGTCCCAGTCCTGTGCCGCCGAATTTGCGGGAGGTTGAGCTTTCAGCCTGCTGGAAAGAACTGAAAAGACGGGATTGCTGCTCCGCGCTGATGCCTATGCCCGTGTCGCTTACTGCGATTTGAATGGTACAGAGGTTGTTTTCTTCTTTCACAAAAGAGGTTTCAACACTGATTGCTCCCTGTTCTGGCGTGAACTTTACCGCGTTGCCCAAAAGGTTCGTAATGACCTGAGCCAGCCGTTGCTCATCGCCAATGAGGGTACGCGGGATTGACTTATCAATATGCACGCTCAATTTCTGCTGTTTCTCATCCACCCGAAAGTTTATAACATTGACCGTCTGCTGCAGCATCTTCTCAAAATTGAATTCCGTAGGGGACAGTTCGAATTTGTTAGCCTCTATTTTTGACATATCCAGAATATCATTGATAACGCCCAAAAGATGATGGGAGGCATTTTCAATCTTTGTAAGGCAGTAATCTTTCTGATCTATATCAGAGGAGTGTTTACCGATGAACGTCATGCCGATAATGGCGTTCATCGGTGTGCGTATTTCATGACTCATGTTCGCCAGAAAATCGCCTTTTGCGCGACTGGCCTCTTCCGCAGTCTTTACCGCTGTTTCCAGCGCCTTGGTGCGCTCATACACTATTCGTTCAAGCTGCTTGCCTTCCTGACGTGTCCTCTGAAACAGGGGAAGCAGCAGTAAAAGAATGCAGAGCAGGACTAAAGCGCCGATAAGCCATGGGATAATCCGCCGCGCCAGCTTACTGCTATAATCAAAGATTTTATGTGTCCAGCGGTCGGAGATTGTTTGCGTATCAATCAGTTTCAGCGCTTTGTCTATGACAGAGCAGAGCAGGGTTTCGTTTAGATTAAAACCAAAGCAGGATTCGCGGGAACGGTTAAACACGATGTTTGCCTTATAACCCGTCTGCTCATGGTAATTAGTCAGACTGAGAAGCATATTCCGTGTCATCATCACCAAATCTACTTCACCCGCTTTCATGGCGGCAAAGGCATCGTTTGGACTAATATATTCCGTCGTATACGCATGATCCGGAAACCAGCTATAGAACAATTCGGTGAAAGCCGCGTCTTTGATAAGTCCAACCTTGTTATAGAGAATCTCGTTAATACTAATATCTGGAAAGTCGGTTCTGGACACCAGCGTGTAATAGTCGGTCATGAATGTACTGTCGGACCATAAAAAGTGGCCTTCCCGTTCTGGCGAACGAATCATCTCGGTAATTAAGGAAGCCCTGCCGCTCTCCAGCATATTCATCAGCGCGGACCATTCGGCGGATTTATCATTAGATTGCTCAAAAGAAAGACCAGTGAGCGCCTCAATTTCCGCCAGCACGTCAAAAGCGATACCCTGCCACTGTTTTTCCTGGTCGTTATAAAAACTGACCGGATAATTATCAGATTCGGTTACTACCGGTATGGCGCTTTCGCTTTTAAGCTGCCGTTCTATATAAGCAAGTTCTTCTGCATTAAGCTGCATAAAGAACTTATGCCTCAGATATTCTTGCTGTCCGGTATTATATAAGCTGGCTAAATGCCGCATACTGCCGTTTTGTAGAGCCTTTTGCACCACCGAGATGATCGGTTCCATGTCTGGGTTTTGGGTTGACAGGGAAACTGGCGCGTACACCAGAGGGGAAAAATAGTCCGCCCTTACATCGTCGTATGCGTCAAAAGCAGCTTCTGCAACGCTGAGACCAAAAAAGGCGTCTATTTCATCATTTTTTAGCAGCCTATAGACCGTATCATGATTATCAACATAAACAGTCTCAAACCCGTCGGAGATGAAGGGCGCGACAAGGGTGGAGGTGAGCGTATCCTTTAAAAAAGCGCAACGCAGGGGCCGGGTTCTGGCTATGGATTCTAGGGATTCCTTTCCAGCAATTCGCATGACCTTGATTGAACGCTCGACAATAGCGCTAGTCATAAAATAGGTCTTCCGGCGTTCCGGCGATGCTGTCAGTTCGCTGGAAAAATCAATAGCCTGTGATTCCAGTCCGTCAAGCAAATCGTCCCACTCATAAATCGCAGGTTTGAAGGGAATCCCGAATAGCTTCGTCAACCAGTCGCAAAACAGGACAGTGTATCCCCGGATTTCACCCTTGACGTTGTAAAAAGTTTCGGTAGACAGACCCATCCCGTAAACGAAGAACTCTGTCTCTTCCCGCAGTCCCTCAATAGCGGCAATTTCGTCCGCACTTACACCCGGAATATCACGGTAAGATGGATAACCTAGAGTCCGATCCAGAGGCGGTTCAGATTGTGAACTATTTTTACAGCCGGAAGCCCATACAAGCATCCCGACGCTAAGGACGAGGCATATCAGTTTACTTAGTTTGAATCTCATGCTAATCCTTTACGGACCTTAGTCAGGCAGTTCTCTTATTCTTGAGCCAATTCCAATGTAGTGCGAAACGAGAAGAAGATCAATAGGAGAGCTGCCTAGTAACGGTAAGTATCCCGTAGAGCGCAAGGTGCTGAGGTATGCTA
>JAITIX010000021.1 GCA_031279205.1 Treponema sp.
ATCGGCCTTATTGCCGGCGCTTTGGTCGTGTTTTCCGTGGAGTTTATCGACAAGGTTCTCAAGATTGACGACCCGGTGGGCGCCTCTTCGGTACACCTTACCTGCGGCATCTTCGGAACTCTTGCGGTTGGTATATGGGCAAACGCCCCGGAAGATGGGCTTCTTGGCCTGCTCCACGGCGGTGGCTTCTCCCTGCTTGGCGTACAGCTTGTCGGCATCCTGGCAGTCGGTACCTGGGCCGCGCTTACCAGCCTGCTCCTGTTCCTGTTGATCAAGGCTACTGTGGGCTTGCGTGTACCCCACAGGGAAGAATTGATGGGTCTTGATCTGAGCGAGCATAAGTCTGAAGCGTATACGGGCTTCCAGATTTTCAGCAATTTGTAAGGAGGTATTACCGTGAAACTCATTATTGCGTACATACAACCGCATATGTTGAATGAGGTTAAACAGGAACTGTACAAGGCCGAGGTCTACAAGATCTCCATCACCAACGCTATGGGGTGTGGGCAGCAGAAAGGCTACACCGAGCATTACCGGGGCGTCGAGATAGAGGTTAACCTTCTCAAGAAGGTACGCCTCGAGATCGCTGTCAACGACAAGTTCGTACAGCCGACCATTGACGCCATCATCAAAGGCGCTCGAAGCGGTGACATCGGCGATGGGAAGATTTTCATTCTGCCTATCGAAGAGTGCATACGCATCAGAACTGGCGAGACTGGATCGCCTGCCATCGGATAGCAGGGGTGGCGTTGCTCAGTGGTTAGTAGCTGTTAGGAGGGAATAGGAGCGTGTCAAGAATTCATAGATGACACGCTCCTAGAACTAACTACTAGCCACTGATTACTATAACTCCCTAATTACTAACCCCCCTAACTACTATTCGTTCTTTTAGTCATAATGAAACAAAGCGCAATGCGCTATTAACGGAGGTTTATAAAAATGAGTAATGTTATTGACTTTACAAAAACGCCGGTAGCTGATTTTTACGGTATCAACAGTTTTTCCAACTCAGTGATGCGGGAACGACTTCCCAAAAACATCTACCGCGAGATTCGGGCTGTACAGGGCGGCGAAAAAGAGCTTTCCCTTGAAGTGGCTGAGGTCGTCGCCGCAGCTATGCGTGAGTGGGCCATTTCCAAAGGCGCGTCCCACTACACCCACTGGTTCCACCCGCTCACCGGTCTTACTGCCGAGAAACACGATTCCTTCATCGCCCCAACCGGCGACGGCAAGGTAATCATGGAGTTCTCCGGCAAAGAACTCGTCAAAGGCGAGCCGGACGCTTCCAGCTTCCCCTCTGGTGGCCTTCGCGCCACCTTTGAGGCACGCGGCTACACCGCCTGGGACGTAACCAGCCCCGCCTTCCTCAAGCAAGACCCCACCGGAACCACACTGTGCATCCCCACCGCCTTCATCAGCTACTACGGACAGGCGCTGGACAAGAAAGTCCCACTCCTCAAATCAATCGACGCCCTGAGCAAGCAGGCCATTCGTGTGCTTCGCGCGCTCGGTAACACCAAAACCAAGCGGGTTATTACCAGCGTCGGACCGGAGCAGGAATACTTCCTGGTTGATAAGGAATACTACGACCAGCGCCCCGACCTCATGCTCACCGGACGTACCGTGTTTGGCTCCATGCCCGCAAAAGGCCAGGAGATGGAAGACCATTACTTCGGCGCAATCAAAGAACGAGTCGCCGGCTTCATGCGCGAACTCAACACCGAACTCTGGAAAGTAGGCATTGCCGCCAAAACCCAGCACAACGAAGTCGCACCGAACCAGTTCGAAATCGCCCCAATCTTCACCAACACCACTACTGCGGTTGATGCCAATCAGGTCGTGATGGAAACTATCAAAAACGTAGCGCATCGCCACGGCATGGAAGGCTTGCTCCACGAGAAACCCTTTGCCGGCGTAAACGGTTCCGGCAAACACAACAACTGGTCTATGGACACAGATGACGGCATGAACCTCTTCAACCCGGGCGCTGATCCCGCGTCCAATGCCCAGTTCCTGCTCTTCGTTGCCGCCGCCATCGAAGCCGTAGACCGCTACGCCCTGCTCCTGCGTTCCTCTGTCGCCACTTCCGGCAACGAACACCGCCTTGGCGCGAATGAGGCGCCTCCTGCCATCGTCTCGATCTTCCTCGGCGGCGCTCTCACCGAAATATTTGACAATATAACCGAAGGCAGAAGTGCCACGCACAGCCAGTCCGGTGAGCTTATCAAACTCGGCGTAAGCAGCCTCCCGAACCTGCCAAAAGACGTATCAGACCGTAACCGCACCAGTCCCTTTGCCTTCACCGGCAACAAGTTCGAGTTCCGCATGGTTGGCTCCGCCCAGTCCATCGCCACGCCTAACACCTATCTCAATGTGTCAGTGGCGCAGGTACTGTCCGAGTTCGCGGATAAACTGGAGAAAGCGACCGACAAGAACGAGGCAATCCAGAGCATCATCAAAGAATCCTACTCCAAGCACGGAAAGAACAAAGTGGTGTTCAACGGCAACGGCTATTCCGACGAGTGGGTGCGCGAAGCAGAGCGCCGCGGCCTCCCCAATGTGAAGAACACAGTGGACTCGCTGACGGTACTCACCAGCAGTGAGACTATCTCATTGTTTGAGACACACAAGGTGTTTACGAAAGAAGAGATGGAGAGCCGCTATCACATCTATCTGGAGAAGTACTCCAAGCAGATCAACATCGAGGCTGGGGTGATGATAAACATGGCGCGCCGATACATTTTCCCGGCAGTAACCGCCTTTGCCGGCGATCTTGCAGACAACGCGGCCTCGCTTTCAAGCATAGGCGCGAACAACGCGCCCCAAGCCAAGCGCGCCAAGCACATTGCCGACCTAGTCGCGGAACTCTACGACGAAACGGCAAAGCTGGACGCAACCCTCACCGAAGCTCAGAGCATAGAGGACGCTTTCGCGCAAGCCCAAGCCTACTCGGAGAAGGTGCGCCCCGCAATGGACGCAGTTCGCGCCCGTGGCGACGCGCTGGAAAAGCTGGTTGCGAAGGACTACTGGCCCTTCCCCGGTTATGAGGAGCTTTTGTTTAAGCTGTAGTCGTTATTTGTTAGGCAGCGCACGGATGATCGAGATATAATGAACACCGCGCTGCCTTATCTTCTCTTTCCCTGCGTGTTCGTTTTCTCTTCCCTACAGGGGCTTTCGGCGCGGCTCGGTAAGGCTTTGGAACAGGAGATGAGTTTTATCATCACCTGTAGGTTGGCCCAGCGTGGGGATATGGAGACGGCGGAAAACTCCCCAGACGAGAGATACTTTGGGCTGACGTTGACATGGTTCGGAGCGCCGTGCTATATTGTTGCACAGAACCATACGGTATCATAAAGCGTGTTTCGTCCGCATATCCTCCCGTATGCGCTATAAAATTATGTAAGAGGGCATGTATGAAATATGAGTACATGTTTACGTTAAGCGGCGTGATTTCCCATGTTTGTATTCAGGATGAAGTTCCGTCTATTGATACACTCATTGAGGACCAGAACCGCCGGAGCCTGCTTGTGTGCGACGTGAACACTGAACGGTTCGCCTGCGCTGTGGCTGGCAACACGGGCGCTGCGTTGTGCGTGTTAGGGGCTGGAGAAGCGGCTAAGAACTGGGCTTCAATCGAGACTATCCTACGCGCGGCTCGTTCAGCCGGACTTGGCCGGGATGGGCTTCTTATCGGGATCGGCGGTGGGGTTATCAGCGACATGACCGCATTCGCAGCCTCGGTGTATATGCGGGGCGTGGCTGTGGCTCTGGTTTCAACCACCCTGCTGGGCATGGTTGACGCGGCAGTAGGTGGCAAGACTGGCTTTGATCTGTTCGATATAAAGAACCTCGTGGGAACGTTTTATCCAGCGTCCCGTGTCTATATGCCAGTCAGCAGCCTTGCGTCCTTGCCGGCGCGGGAATGGAAGTCCGGTATGGCTGAACTTATCAAAACCGCGATACTGGACACTGAGGACAAGAACGGCGAGTTTCTGGGACTTCTCGCGTCGCTGGGTCCCACGCGAACTACGGAGGCCAGCGATACGCTTGTTGAGTGCATTGCGCGCGCGGTGCGTATCAAAGGGCGCATTGTCGAGGCTGACCCAAAGGAAACCGGCGCGGAGCGGATAATGCTTAATCTGGGGCATACCTTCGCCCACGCGCTTGAATCGTCGGTCGGCCTTGGTCAGCTTTCCCACGGGGAGGCGGTTGCCTGGGGCATAGCCCGCGCATGCGATCTGGGACTAGCTCTAGGCATTACGCCGTCAGAGCGAGCGGCGGCGATACTGGCGCTGTTGCGCTCGTTTGACTATGAGCTTGCCGCGCCGTATCCCTTGGGGAATATAACATTGTTTATGAACGCTTTGAGTAGTGATAAAAAAAAGAAAGCTGGAACGCTCAACTTCGTTGTTCCGTCAACCGTGGGAACCGAGCTGGTCTCTGGCAAGCGGATAGAGCCAGCGCTACTAGCGCGTATTGTAGGAGTAAGCTAATGCATCATGTTATTCAGCGCAGTATTTTTACCGCGCTGTTTTGTCTTGAGTTTCAGGCGTTTCTGTTTGGACAGAAAGATGGCGTGGCTATCGAAGTTCCTGAAACAATCTTTTATATAAGACAAATTAATTTTGATATAAAAGGTCAGACTCGTACCTTTGCCCTACTCTTTAATGGTGAATTGAAAGAGGGTGACGAGATTGCGGGTAGTAATAATCTGCAAGCATATATTGAGGAGCGAACCCAGCTTTTGATTAATCAGCGCAGTTTAGCGGACGTTTCCATTGATCACGTTATTGGAGAGCCTGACCCTGATGGCCGTGTGCCGGTTGATTTGCTGCTGCATATTGTAGACACATGGAATATCATTGTCCTGCCCCGTCCGCAGTATGATTCCAATAGCGGACTTGATATAAGCATAAAGGCGCGTGATTATAACTTTCTGGGAACCATGTCTCCTTTGCGTATTGACTTGGGGTATCAGTATAATAATCAGGATAAAAGCAAACCCACGTATGAGAAACATTCGTTTAACCTGCTCATAGATTCGGATATTCCGTTTAAGGCGTTTAATTTACGGTGGAACCTGAATCTTGACAACGAGCTTGCGTTTACTCAGGATGAGCCGCTGATGTATAAAAATATAACGGGTATTTCTTTAGACCTCCCGTGGAAGACAACAACGTTCACCTTTGGCTTTGAGCAGGGATTTATTCTCAATGAGCTGAACAGTGAAGAGAATCGGGAAAAATATAACCTTGACAGCGATAGTGATTATATGTACAGCAAGCTCTACGCTCACTGGAGTATTCCCACCGCGCTTACGTTTCCGGTGCTTGGAACGCTTACCTACACACCCGGCCTTGAGGGAGTGGTGAATTATCGTATCGGCGGTATAGACGAGATGCGCCGTGGGCCAAACTTAGCGTTTACCCACAGCCTGGGGCTTGGGAGGGTTGACTGGGTGAAGGACGAGAACTTCCGTAAAGGCGTCTCGTTTTCAATTTCTAACTCCTACGCGTATAACTTCAAATATTTATATCGCGTCACGCCGGAACTGACTCTGGATGACCCAGAGCCAGTTCCTAGAACAGAAGTTCTGCCTGAGCTTGAACCTTACCTGGGCAGACAAGGCTGGTCGAGTTCTCTTTCTTTTACAGCCTCCGCTTATCTGTATGTGTCGGATTTCTTTGGCATTTCAGGCCGTTTCCGGTATCAGCAGTGGTTTTTCAACGACGCGCACACGACGCAGGCTGGCGATGTGTTGCGCGGTATCATTGACCGGCATATATCCGCTGATACCATATTTTCGCTGAATCTGGATTTCCCGTTTCGTCTGATACGTTTTACGCCATCAGAATGGTCTTCCAAAGAGAAATTGTGGATACTGCCGGTGAAGACCTTTGATTTAGAGATGCACGTTTCGCCGGTTTTAGATATAGCGGTGGCGAAAGATTCAACGGATACTGGCGCAGATAATAAAACTGGCCATGATTTTCAGTGGTATGTAACGGGCGGCATGGAGATCATCGTGTTTCCCCTTTCGTGGCGCAGTTTTTATCTGAGGATGAGCGCGGGCTTTAACCTACGGAATATAATCGAAACGAAAACACTTTCAAAATGGTATGGCGATGAGTTATTCATCGGTATCGGGCATTTTTATTAAGAGTCATCGAATAGCTATGATGGTTATCTAAACCATTCGCGCTTCGGATTCATTTTATATTAGGAGTATATTGTGGCGCATGTCGCGATTATTGGAACAGGCTATGTTGGATCGGTTTCTGGCGCGTGTCTGGCGGATTTTGGCAATCATGTTATGTGCGTTGATAATAACGCGGGAAAAATAGAGGCGCTTAAACAGGGAAAGATTCCCCTATTTGAGCCGGGTCTTGATGTGGTGGTGAAACGAAACGTCCGCGCAGGACGCCTGTCTTTTACCACGGATTTAGGCGCGGCGGTTAAGGCAAACCCAATTGTGTTTATCGCTGTCGGCACTCCGCCCGCCGAAGACGGCAGCGCAGACCTGCGCTATGTGGAAGAAGCTGCACGGGCGATAGCGCGTTTCATTGAACGCTACACGGTAATTGTTGATAAAAGCACGGTGCCGGTTGGCACAGGCCGGCTGGTAACGCGCTGGGTGAGCGATGAACTTGAAAAGCGCGGGGTGCGGGAAACAATTCCGTTTGACGTGGTATCAAATCCCGAATTTTTGCGCGAAGGCTCGGCGGTCTACGATTTTACCCACCCTGACCGCGTGGTTATTGGCGTGGAAAGCGAGAAAGCGCGCGACATTATGAAAGAAGTGTACCGCGCCCTGTATCTCAACGAAACGCCTTTTATTGAAACCAACCTCGAATCCGCCGAACTCATAAAATACGCCTCGAATGCTTTCTTAGCTGTAAAAATAGCGTTTATTAACGAGGTGGCGAACCTCTGTGAAAAAACCAATGCAAATATCGAAGACGTAGCCAAAGCCATAGGTCGGGACAGGCGCATTGGTTCCAAGTTCTTGCATCCGGGGCCGGGCTATGGCGGCTCATGTTTCCCGAAAGACACACGGGCGCTTGCCCGAACAGGCCGCGACTATGGCGAGCCGCTTTCAATTATCGAGACCACGATACAAAGTAACGAGGCGCAAAAGGCGCGCATGATCGACAAAATTGCAGCAGGTATGAATGGCTCTCTCGCCGGAAAAACCATTGCGATACTCGGACTTGCCTTCAAGCCGAACACCGACGATATGCGTGAAGCGGCATCCCTCACAATTTGCGAGGGTTTAGCACAGCGCGGCGCGGCTTCCCTCCGCGTGTGGGACCCCGCGGCAATGAACGAAGCCGCGTGGCGGCTTGCCCCCATAAAAGACCGCCTCGTGTTCGCGGCTGATGAATACAACGCCATCGCCGGCGCGGATGCGCTTGTTTTACTCACCGAGTGGAACCAGATTCGCGCCCTCGATCTGGACAAAGTGAAAACCCTGCTTAAAGGCGATGCTTTTTTCGACTTGCGCGACATTTACAAACGGCGCGAGGTGGAGGCCGCAGGACTTCGCTATTTCGGGGTGGGAAAATAGTCCGTATATGCTTTCAGATAACAAATCAAATACTTCCCAGCCTTGCGATTAACATAAAACCATGAACATACTTATCACCGGCATCGCCGGCTTCATCGGCTATCACCTGGCAAAACGCCTTGCCGTATCAGACAGCGAGATAATAGGCATCGATACTATCAATGACTATTACGACGTTAACCTTAAATACGGCAGGCTCGCGGATTTGGGCATTGACGCCAGAGCGGTGGCAGGCAGCATCGCACACTCGACGCGCTATCCTAATCTAGGCTTTATCCGCCTGAATATCAAAGACGATGTTCTCAAAGCGCTGTTTCAGGAATATCAATTCGATTATGTGATACACCTCGCGGCGCAAGCCGGCGTGCGTTATTCACTCACCAATCCTGACGAATATATCGCCAGTAACGTTCAGGGGTTTCTCAATATACTGGAGGCGGCGCGGACGCATCCAGTGAAGCACCTTATTTACGCCTCGTCCAGTTCTGTTTATGGCATTAACACAATTCAACCATTTACAGAAAATAACGCGGCAGACCACCCCGCCAGCCTTTACGCGGCAAGCAAGCGCAGTAACGAATTGATGGCGCATTGTTATTCACACCTTTTTGGCATACCAAGCACGGGACTGCGTTTTTTCACCGTATACGGTCCCTGGGGGAGACCCGATATGGCGCCGTTTCTTTTTACCCGCGCCATTCTCGAAGAAAAACCGATTGATGTGTTTAACCATGGCGATATGCGCCGCGATTTTACCTATATTGATGATATTGTTGAAGGCATTATTCGCGTCATTCCGCGTATTCCCACCGGCGATCCGGCGTGGGACGGCGCGACAAGCGGCATCAGCCCCGCGCCCGCTCGCCTGTACAACATCGGCAATGGCGCGCCAATACGTTTACTCGATTTTATCGAAACGCTTGAGGCGGTGCTGGGGAAAACCGCACGGAAAAACTTTCTGCCAATGCAAGCCGGCGATGTACCCGCGACATGGGCGGACTGCTCGGCGCTTGAACGCGATACGGGCTATCGACCAACAACGCCGCTTAACCAGGGGATAAAACATTTCGCCGCATGGTATCGGGAATTTTATGGGGTATAATGAGTACATGGACGCACACATCCAGCAGAGGCTGACCCTCTCAAAGAGTCCCGCGCCTCTCTCAAAGAGTCCCGCGCCTCTCTCAAAGAGTCTCGCGCCTCTCTCAAAGAGTCTCGCGCCTCTCTCAAAGAGTCCCGCGCCTCTCTCAAAGAGTCTCGCGCCTCTCTCAAAGAGTCCCGCGCCTCTCTCAAAGAGTCTCGCACCCCTCTCAAAGAGTCTCGCGCCTCTCTCAAAGAGTCCCGCACCCCTCTCAAAGAGTCTCGCGCCTCTCTCAAAGAGTCCCGCGCTTCTCTCAAAGAGTCGGCGGACGCTCAAAAAGCGTCTTCACCGATGATCGAGGCATATCAGCCGACGCTCTGAAAGTGTCCGCTGATGCTATGGAAATACTTTTATCTTCTTAAATCACAGATGAGTACCAAGAATAGTTGCGTTCATCCGTGAGCATCTGTATAATCTGTGGTAAATTATGCAAATATCCTTTATCTTTTTATCTTTTATCTTCTTGAGAAGCTGGCATAGTCGATGAAAACACATATCATACGCCCTATACTTGGCAAATTACGCAGGTTGCTCACGAGAAAGCATAAGATATACCTTCTCGTGCTTCTTGTGTTAACCGTGCTGCTATCGCTTATTGAAACCGCGGGCGTTTCAATCATCATGCCGTTTATTTCAGTAGCGTCAGCCCCTGCCACGCTTGACAGTGGTGTGTATAAGACAGTGTATGATTTTTTTAACTTTGAGTCAAAAAATCGCTTTGTTATCACATTCGGCGTGGGAATTGTCGTCTTTTATATGTTCCGCGCCGCGTATAACCTTTTCTATACCTATACGTTAAATCGTTTCTCGCTGGGTATGTTCCGGCATTTCGCTACCACGCTGTTTAAAACATTTCTGGGCATTCCGTATAAAGTATTTGTTCAGCGTAATTCCTCCGAACTTATGCAGATTATCAATCAGGAATCGCACTACGTAAGCCAGTTGCTGTTGAACCTGTTGCAGATTTTTTCCGAATTGTTTACCGTGGTTTTGCTCTACGGCTTTATGGTGGTGGTGAATTGGCAGATGACGCTGGTTCTGACCGGCATCCTCCTCATCGCGGTATACTTCATTCTGCATATTCTGGTGCGGAAAAGTAAGGAACAGGGGGTAAAACGGGCGGGCGCGTATCAGATGTTAAACCGCATCGTGGGGGAAACGTTTGGGAATTATAAATTTATTAAACTCAGGGGCAATGAAAAAGAACTCTTTAATGATTATTCAAAAACAAGCCAGATTGCGGCACGGGCGCAGATCATCAGTTCGACTCTTAACATGCTCCCGAGAAATCTGCTTGAGGGTATTGGTTTTTCACTGCTCGTGCTTGCCGTTGTGTTTATCGTATGGTACTATAAGTCGCCGGAAAACGTAATTCCCATTATTTCAATGTACGCGCTCGCGCTCTACCGGATTTTGCCTTCGATAAACAAAATGCTTGGTAACGTCAACCAAATCACTTACCATCTGCGCTCCCTTGATCTGGTGTATGACAACACGCATCAGACAACCGAGCATGATGGAAATGAGCCACTTGCCTTTGAAGAAACGATACGGGTTGAAAACCTCTGTTTTAAATATCTGATTGGCGGCGATGTGTTAAACAATATCTCGCTGGAAATCCATAAAGGCGAAAAGATCGCCATCACCGGTGAAAGCGGCGGCGGAAAATCCACGCTGGTTGACCTTATCATCGGCATCCATAAACCGTCTTCCGGCGTGATTTATATCGACGGCGCCGCCGTTACCAGTGAAAATATCCGCTCATGGCGCAGTAAAATTGGCTATATCCCGCAAGGCATTTATTTATTTGACGGCACGGTTGGTGAAAATGTCGCCTTTGGCTCGACCCATGATGAGGCGCGGATTATTCAGGTACTACGCATGGCGAACATCTGGGATTTTCTGGCGCAACGCGACGGCGTTCAGACCCGTGTCGGCGAGGGCGGCATACAATTAAGCGGGGGTCAGAAGCAGCGCATCGGCATTGCCCGCGCGCTCTACCGCGATCCGGAAGTGCTTGTGCTTGACGAAGCCACCAGCGCGCTTGATAACGACACGGAAGCGCGCATCATGGACGAAATCTACGACATAAGCGCGAACAAAACGCTTATTGTGATTGCCCACCGCCTCTCCACAGTGGAACGCTGCGACCGGCGCATCCAGATTGAGAACGGTGAGGTTGTGAAGAACTAATAACACTTAACGGAAAAATAAAAAAGTTGGGGAAACATGAATATTATGAGGTTGATGAAATCACCGTGGGCGTGAAACTCAATGTGGTTATGAAGAATAATCTAGGGGCGCGGAGAATGCCTAATGTTGCTTTACGGCTTACTCTTCGGCGCGGGAACCCCAAGCTCGATAGTGTAGCCTGTGTAGATGCTCATAAAAGACGTTCTGTCCGACACCTTGAGGTGATCATACAGAAACTTGGTGTGCTTCTTTACAGAACTAAGGGAGAGACTCTGTTCGCTGGCAATATACTCATACTTTTCCCCTTTAAGCACGAGTTGAAGCAGCTCAACATCCCGCTGGTTGAACAGCGCCTGATGCAGCAGGAGGATTCTCCCCTGCTCATCGCTCGTTACCATATCTACGTAGACATCCTGGTCCGATACCTGTTTTTGGATTTCCCGATTGTTTTGTTTTTCTATTTCCAGTTTCAGTTCCAGAATACGCCTTTGTTCCTCCAGCTTTTTCAGGTCTATTCTATGTTTTATACCTTTGTATATAGCTATCGGAATACAGACAAAGCCTATTCCTGCACCCGCTTGACCGAGTCCCCAAAGTATATCCTTGATCCATTCCATGTGCTTTTCTCCTATGATTCAGCGCGGTACAAAAGAACGCCTAGGCGCGCCATGAGGGGACATGGCAAGCGTGTTAATGAACGTCGCGAAGATACGCTGGAAACCAAAGCGTCGGGAGCGTATCGCGCCAGTGAGGACCAGTATCGCAAAGGGAAGCGCTGCGTTCAGCTTTGCCGTTTCGTTCAGGGCAAAGTCTGCCCGCTCTTGACTGGTGAAGCGGAAGATTTTCCACGTTTCCCAGTTGATAGTCCGAGTGGCGCTTGCCAGAACGCCAAAGTTGCTGTTTTCCATAGTAAAACTCCTTAGTTGAGGATATACGAGAAAATCGTAGCACGTACCGCGGCTGGTGTCAAGTTTTAGGGTGTAACCGTGAACCATTACACTCGTTTACACCATTTTACACCCGAATTCTCCTAAAAATTGTTGCCGGGCATCAAAGAACGCTGATTATAAAGACTTTAACGCGGCATCCCTGCGGGATAAGTTCGGTGTGGTGTTTCAGAACTACAAAAGCTACGCCATGTCTGTTGGTGAAAACGTGCTTCTGGAAGAGGTGCGCTCAAAAGACCATGAAGAGCGCGTGATTGAATCCCTGCGTTACGCGGGTGTTTATGAGAAGATCGCGGGGCTTGAGCAAGGCGTCAACACCGCTCTTTCCCGTGAGTTTGACAGCGACGGCATCCTGCTTTCAGGCGGGGGGAACAGAATATCGCCATTGCCCGCGCCTTCGTAAACAACAAGGACGTCCTGATTCTGGACGAGCCTTCAAGCGCCCTTGACCCGCTTGCGGAGTATGAGATCAATGAAAAGATACGGGAGCTTGCCGGCGACAAAACCGTTGTCTTCATTTCCCACCGCCTGTCAACGGTTCGTATGGCTGACATGATCTACATGATAGACAAGGGTGCGGTTATTGAATCGGGAACCCATCAGGAACTGATGGCGCTTAACGGCAAGTACAATGAAATGTTCACTATGCAAGCAAAAAATTACCGTATGGACGAAGAGGAAACCCATGTTGAATCATAAAAGCCCGCCAATACCTTCTCGGCCGTCTAAAACACCGACGTTATGCGACATTATTTTACCCCAAATCAGCCGTCGGGGAAGCAAAGGATATGCTTTCATAGAGGAGAGACACCGTCCCAGATTGTCCGCAATTTGAGGATTAGTTCAGGAGGAATGCTTTATAATGCTCATACAAAAAGAAGGTAAAAAATGCTAATTCGATCAAAAGCCCCGCTGCGGCTGGGACTGGCTGGCGGCGGCACCGACATTGCTACTTATTACAACCAGTACGGCGGCTTTGTGCTGAACGCGACTATTGATATGTACGCCTACTGTATTCTTGAGCCAACGGATAATGGCAATATCGTATTTAACGCCGCTGATTTTGATAAACAGGAAACGTATAAGGCAGAGAACCGGCTTGCCGTCTCGGCAGCACTGCCTCTGCATACCGGCATTTATAACCGTATTGTCACGGATTTTCATAACAGCATTCCGCTGTCGTTTAATATGACCACCTTTTCCGACGCGCCCGCTGGTTCCGGGCTTGGGTCGTCATCGACAATGGTCGTCGCCATTATCAAGGCGTTTGTTGAATGGCTGAATTTGCCGCTGGGTGAATATGACATTGCGTCCCTTGCGTATCAGATCGAGCGCAAAGACCTCGCACTTGCGGGCGGTAAACAGGACCAGTACGCCGCAACGTTTGGCGGTTTTAATTTCATGGAATTCTACGAAAAAGAGCGGGTAATCGTAAACCCTTTGCGCCTGAAACGCTGGATACGCAATGAGCTGGAAGCATCGCTTGTGTTGTATTATACCGGCGTGTCGCGGGAAAGCGCGAATATTATTAAACGGCAGATCGAGAATACAGAAAAGCATAACAAAAAAAGTATTGAGAGTATGCACAAATTAAAACATCAGGCAGTGCTGATGAAGGAGGCGCTGCTTAAAGGTGAGTTTAAACATTTTTCCGCCTGCCTCCTGAACGGCTGGCTTGCCAAACGGAATATGGCAGAGTCAATCACGAATGTCTTTATAGAAGAACTTTATGAGTACGCACTTGCCCACGGCGCGGAATCCGCAAAAATTTCCGGCGCAGGCGGCGGCGGCTTTATGATGATCTACTGCGATCCAGCCCGTCGTGTAAAACTGGTGCAGGCGCTCAAACAAAAAGACGGCGTGGTTTTCACCCCCAGCTTCACCGAAATAGGCACACAGGCATGGACTATTTACAACAACTAATCGAGCGATACCCCGCGTTACATGGCATACAGAATAATATCAGCGACGCATACCTCCTTATGGAGAAATCGTTTAGCGTAAATAAAAAATTACTCGTCGCGGGAAATGGCGGCAGCGCCGCTGATGCGGATCACATTGTTGGCGAGCTTATGAAGGGCTTTGTTAAAAAGCGCCCGCTGCCCACCGGCGTTGTCTCGGCGCTTGAGGCGCTGGACGAGGAGACCGCCGCGTATCTTGCCCCGCGTCTGCAATGCGGGCTTCCCGCAATCGCCCTGTCCAGCCACGCCGCGCTTATGACAGCCACGCTGAACGATGCCAGCGGCGACTTGATTTACGCGCAACAGGTGTGCGGCTGCGGGAACGCGGGGGATGTGTTTATGGGCATTTCAACCTCTGGTAACGCAAAAAATGTTTTTTATGCCATGCTTACCGCAAAAGCGCGCGGGCTGAAAACCATAGCCTTAAGCGGTGGCACGGGTGGGCGGCTTGTGCGACTCGCCGATGTCGCGCTCATAGCGCCGGAAACCGAAACCTACAAAATACAGGAATTGCACCTGCCTATTTATCACACATTATGCCTCATGCTTGAGGAGCATTTTTTTAACACATGAAAACAATTATTATGGCGGGCGGCAAAGGAACCCGCATTGCGTCTGTCGCGTCCGATATTCCCAAGCCCATGATTCCGCTACATGGAAAACCAATACTGGAATATCAGCTCGAATGTTTGCGGGAAAATGGTCTCTCCGATATTATCATTGGGATTGGCCATCTTGGGCAGGCGATACAGGATTATTTTGGTGATGGCGCAAAGTTTGGCTGCCACATTGTGTATTATGCGGAAACCTCGCCGCTTGGAACCGCGGGCGCTCTGTACAAAATTGCCGCCGATCCTGATTATGCTCTAAACACTGATTTTATTCTGCTTCATGGCGACACCATTTTTGACCTTGATTTCTCGCGTTTTATCGCCTTTCACTACGAAAAACACGCGCGAGTTTCCCTTGTCGCGCACCCAAACAGCCACCCTTTTGACAGCGCCCTGCTCATCACCGACAGTGAAAATCGCGTAATTCAATGGCTTAATAAAGAAGACCCACGCCAGTATTACCAAAATCAGGTAAACGCGGGAGTACATATTTTATCAAAGACGCTTTTTACAGAGACACAACCTGATCGGGAAAAAGTAGACCTTGATCGTGATATCCTAAAGCCGCTTATTTCCAGTGGTGAAGGCAGTGTGTATGCCTACAGCACGCCCGAATATATCAAAGACATGGGGACTCCCGACCGTTACGCGCAAGTTGCCGCCGATATTAAGAAAGGTTTGGTGAAACAACGCAATCTTTCCCACAAACAAAAGGCGATATTTCTTGACCGCGACGGCACGCTTAACAAATTAAATGGTTTTATCACCAAGCCAGAACAGTTTGATTTACTCGACGGCGTTACCGACGCGATTCGCGCTATAAACGAGGCGGGTTTTCTCGCCATAGTGATCACCAATCAGCCAGTTATTGCGCGTGGCGAGGCAACGCCCGACGAACTGCGCCTCATTCATAACAAACTGGAAACAGAGCTTGGTAAAGCGGGCGCGTATATCGACGATATTTTCTTCTGTCCTCACCATCCTGATAAAGGTTTTGCGGGCGAACGTCTTGAGTACAAAATTGACTGTAACTGTCGTAAGCCCAAACCCGGCATGATTTTATCAGCTGCCAGAAAATACAACATTGACCTTTCGCGGTCATATATGGTTGGCGATGATATGAAGGATGTAGAAGCCGGACGTGCCGCCGGCTGTAAGGCGGCGATATTGCTCGCGGACAAAGCGGATGCAGACGCGCCGGCGTTTCCCAGCCTCGCCGCGTTTGTGAACAGCGAAATTCGTGAAAAAGAAGCGCGGGAATAAATGATACACCCCGCTTGCATAAACGTGGTGAGGGAAAACGTGTCCAAATGGCATACAAAGCAACTACGGTAGCTTCTGAGCTAACCGGAATACCTTCTGAGCTAAGCATAATACCTTCTGAGCTAACCGGAATACCTTCTGAGCTAAGCATAATACCTTCTGAGCTAACCGGAATACCTTCTGAGCTAACCGCGGTAGCTTCTGAGCTAGATTGCCGGAGTTCCCTGCAAGATTTCAGGTTCGGAGCGGAACGGGTTCCACAAAAAGATGAACATTGAGGATCAATAAGCGATTGATTATATAGGGAAAACAAAGGAGAATACCAATGACTCTGATTACCAACGAATTGATAAGTCTTTTTAATTTTTTGCTGCCCGGTTTTATTACTTCGTTTCTTTTTTATTCGCTGACGTCATTTCCTAAAAAGTCTGAATTTGAAGCCGTCGTGATTGCGCTTATATATACAATCATCATAAATGTCCTTGTTGAAATAACGGGGATGGTATGTATCGCGCTTGGCAATCTGGTTGTAATCGGCGAATGGAATCAATTAAGTAAAACCATATCATCAA
>JAITIX010000094.1 GCA_031279205.1 Treponema sp.
AAGACTACCTTCTTGACCTTCATCAAAAAAGCAAAAGAAAAGTACCCGTTTCAGCTTTTGAACTTCTGTATCATGGATAACCATATCCATCTGCTCATCAAACCGGCTCCGGGTCAGTCCCTTTCCAAAATCATGCAATGGATCAAGGGTAATTTTGCTAGGTACTGGAACAAAGTGCATAATAAGCAGGGGGGACATCTCTGGGGGAAGCGGTTTTTCTCGAAGATTATCAATGATGTCAGGTATTTTTTGCGGGTATTTAACTATATTGATAAGAATCCTGAGCGTGCTGGCGTAGTTGAATGGGCAGAGGCCTGGGAGTTTGGCGGCTTATACCACCACCGGCGTGGAAGGATGGATGTAGTGGATATCCCGCGGAGAGCTATTCTGGAGCTATTCTTCCTCGGCAAGGTCGTTGTTGGAAGGGGGTCAGACACAGCCAAGATTAAGATTTTGCGCCTCCTACTGTAGTATATAAGCGAAATTTAGTGTAGAATCTTCATATTATGATGAAAGATTCGTTATTTTCCCGATCTAAGTGGGTTGTTTTTACGCACTTATGGCTGATCACGTTGGTTTTTTGCTGGATAGCGCCGCTTGAAGCCGTGCCACGGACACTTTCGCTCGAAGAAACAGTGGAAATGGCAGTGGCGCAGAGCCTGAGTCTGCAAAAAACCGGCATTGACGTTGCCACAGCGGAGTTTGCGACAAAAAGCACATGGTCAGAGATACTGTCAGTGGTTAACCCAAGCCTCACGCTTACCTATGGGGATAATCTGTTCAGCGGCGATGGGTTCCAGTTCGACAAGGCAAACGGCAGATTCAGAATTCAGGCCGGGGTGAGCGCCTCCTTTAACACCGGCCTGCCTCAGACCATGCGACTCACGAGTCTGGCGTATCAGAGCCAGCTTCTGACGTATGAAACCGCGCGGCAGTTGCTGGAAGGAACTGTAACAAAAACCTTTTACAACATAATCGCGAGCCGGAATACCCTGACGAATCGTGAGCGGGCGCTGGATATGGCGGAAAAGCAGTATGAGCGTACCCGTGTCTCCTTTGAGTACGGGCTGACCTCGCGGCTTGACTATCTGCGAAGCCAGCTCAGTGTGGAAACAGCGCGCCTCAACCTGAGTCAGCAAGAGGCGGTCTACGCGGCTAGTATGCGGAGCTTCCTCAGCACTCTGAGGCTGGAGTATGACCCTGAGATAACGCTTGCCGGTGAACTGAACATCGTTAAGGTTGATCTTGATCCAGAGCCTTTGATTCAAAAGTACCTTTTACAGCGCCTGGACATACTCATGCAGCAACAGGTGATACAACGGGCTGAACTGCAGGTGAAACAGCAGACCTTTTCGCCCTGGTTGAGCGCATCTGTTCAGTATCAGGCTGGCACTGGTCCCGTCGCTCAGACCAGCATCAATGATACAGTATGGGGAGCAGACATCCAGTTCGCGGACCGGCTTTCGGCGAGTGTAACGCTGACGATTCCGATCAATAACTGGATTCCAGGTACGAGCGCGAACCGTCAGCTTCGTTCCTTAAACGACACGGTTGAAAAAGCGCGTCTCGATCTGCAAACGGCTGAGAATAACGCCCGTAACGAGATTCGTTCCTTGACAGACAACCTACGTAACTCGTGGTTCAGCATTGAGATCGCACGGCTTCAGGTGGAAATCGCCGAACAGACCTATTCCCTGAGCGAGGAAGGCTTTCAGCAAGGCGTCGTGGAAACACTGGCGCTGGAAGAAAACCGGAATAGCCTTGCAAGCGCTCAGGATCAGCTTCTGAGTGCCGAGCATGACTACTACGGCTTTATGCTTGACCTTGCCTCAGCGCTGAATATCAGTATTCAAGATTTGATAAACATAAGGGGAGATTAACACATGAATCCTTCTAACAAGATTAAAAAGCCGCGCAAAAAGGGCGCTTTGATTATCAGTATAGTGCTTGGGCTTCTTATCGTGGGCTTCGGGCTACTGATAGGAACATCGCTTATCAGAGGCGGCGGTTCCCAGACCGCGATGTCTAGCGCAGGTATGTCTGGCACCACCGTGTCGGGAAGCGGCGTTAGACCAGGCGGCGGCGCTGGACCAGCCGGCGGCGGCGCAGGCTCGGCGGCACGGCAGGCTACGATAGTACGCACTGAAACAGTGGTTCCAGGTACAGTAGAAACCAGCGTAGCCCTCAACGGCGACATCCTACTTGGCTCACCAGAGGTTTCGCTGACCGCAACGCTTCCAACCGGAGTCGCAACCGCGAAACTAGTCGAAGCCCGCTTCAAGCTCGGCGATACTGTTAAGCAAGGCGATACTGTGGCGATAATAGACCCATCAAGACCAGGCGCTTCCTATTCCCCCAGTCCAGTCATCTCAACCGCCAGCGGTACGGTTATCCAGACCCCGCCGGTCGTGCTTGGCGACAGCGTTACCGCATCAACGGCCATCTATGTATTAAGCGACCTCAATGACTTACTCATCGAAACCTATGTCCCTGAACGCTACGTTCTTTCCGTCCGCAAGGGCTTACCCGCTCTGGTTACTCTGGCGGCAATCCCTGGGGAAACCTTTAACGCTACGGTTGACGAAGTCAGCCCCACGCTGGACGCGGCGAGTCGCACCCTCAAGATACGACTCCGCTTCACCAAGGCTGACGCGCGGATTCGGGCAGGTATGTTCGCTACTGTCAGCCTGGTTACCAACATTCACGACAACGTGTTGCTTATCCCTCGCGCCGCGCTCATTAACACGTACGGAACCTGGGTGGTGTTTACGGTTGACGAGCGTAACGTGGCGCACCGTCGTGAAATTGAGCTGGGCCTTGAGAGTGAGACTGTTGTCGAGGTTGTCGCTGGCCTCAGCCAGGATGAGCGCGTGGTCAGCGCTGGACAGAACTTCTTGTCAGATGGCGATACGGTCCGTGTGGTGGAGTAAGAAATCGTGTCTCTGACACCAGTGCGCGTCTCTAGTGCGCGCGTCTCTGACACCACGAGCGAACTCACGTTACATGAAGGCGTAAGTTCCCGACATGTCGGTAAAGCCTGCCGACATGTCGGCGGAAGTTCCTTTTATGAAGGTGGAAGTTCCCGACATGTCGGTAAAGCCTGCCGACATGTCGGCGGAGGTTCCTTTTATGAAGGTGGAAGCTCCCGACATGTCGGTAAAGCTTGCCGACATGTCGGCGGAAATTTCTTTATGAAGACAAAGGTTCGCCTCATTATGTGCTAAGGGTCTGAGGCAGCATAAGGCTTGTTTTTGTGTCTAGGAGCAGCGGCCTGCGGGCATTCAAAGCGAAGGCTAAGTCAGAATTCTGGATGAGAAAAGCGCTGAAAAGACCCTGTATTCCGCGTCTCTTGTCAATAATTTTATTATTTTTGGAACTATGTGGAACATATTTAAGCCTGACGAGGGGCGCTGGTATCAGTGGAAGCTCTGCGGCGCGGAAGCCTATCTGCGGAAAACCGGCATTGAGTGGCAAAGCTCGTTCAAGGTTCTTCCTTTTTATAAGCTGGAGGGCATCTGCGGCCTATTCAACGGAGAAGCGCCGTCCAGTGAGCTTGCGGTGTCGTCTGCGTGGGGCGTGGGTGAGCGCATCTCCCTACGACCCTATCTGCCAATGCCGTACTTCGTAACCCTGCGGAAACCAGTGCGGCTCCTCACCGGCCACGAGGCGCGCTTCACCGTAGACCTGCCGCCTTTATTCAAGATCGAGTGCTGCCCAGACATCGCACTCACCGAGTTCATGCCGTATACGCTCTCAAAGACCTGGTTTGGGGAGAATACCAGCGAAGGCAGTCTTTATCTTTCCCTGCCAAACGCGCTGAGGCCATGGGCAACTGAAGACGATGAGCGCCCAGCGTCTCTGGCACGCTGCGCTATCACGGTCAGGAACACCGCGAAGAACGCCTTTGACCTAAGGTATCTGGCGATATACCCCAGACCACTTTCGATTTACGCGCACTACGGAAGTCTGCTTACTGACGAGCTTGAGTTTGAGTATACCGGCAGCGATTTCAAAATGAACGTGAAGCAGCCGGGCGGTAAGCCCTCTCTGCTCACTGCGGGCGTTAAAACTGATCCGGGGGATGAGCTTTTGCGCCGGAGCATGGATATTATTCATCACATTACACGAATCTGAAGTATGAAGGTTGATATATGAACCCAAATGATTTTATAAAAGATATTGAAGAGCGTATCATCGAGACTAATCCGTCTCAAATCTTTGTCCGCGCCGTAAGCGCCCTGCTCATGGCATTCGTGATCATCATGATCTTTAATCTGTTGCAGTTGTTGCTGGGGCGGGCGCTGAAGAAAAAGCTCTCCGAGCAGCGGAGCTTCATCCTCCGCAAGGGCATAAAGTACACGGGCATCGTGATTGCGCTGCTCTTCGTGTTCAGGAATATGGGTATCGACACTTCCGCGCTTTTGGGCGCGGCTGGAGTTGTTGGTATCGTGCTTGGTTTTGCTGCCCAAACCACTGTGGCAAGCTGTATTTCTGGCTTCTTTCTCATTTCTGAGAAGCCGTTTAAGGTGGGCGACGCCATTCAGGTGGATACGCTCATGGGCGTGGTTATGTCGGTTGATCTGCTTTCGGTGAAGCTGCGCACGTTTGATAACCTTTTTGTGCGTATCCCCAACGAGACTATTATCAAGGCAAACCTCGTTACCCTCACCCGCTATGCCATACGTAGGCTGGACCTCTCTTTCAGTGTGGCATATAAGACGAACCTTGATCGGGCGCGCGAGGTACTCATGGATCTTGCGGCAGAGAATACCTATGTGTTGGATAATCCGGCGCCCCTGTTTCGTGTTGACAAGTTCGACGAGCGCGGTGTTGGCATCATTATGAGCGTGTGGTTTGACCGTAACTTTGTGCTTGAAACTAAAACTTCGGTACTCATGGACATCAAGCGGCGGTTTGATGAGGAATGTATTGAATTAACGTATCGGAAAGTAGATATTGGAACAGTTCCGGCGCGGTTTTCAGAGGAATCGTTCGGCGGCGTTACTGAACTTGACGCTAACGTGGATGACTGTGTGAGAGGAGTATGTAATGAACAACGGTGATAAAAAGCCGAAAAAGAATGGTTCGCGTTTTCCATTTGGCGGTCCGCAGCTTCCTGACCCGAAGAAGTTCGGCGGCTGGAAATTTACGATTATTTATATTGTTATCCTAATTGTAGGCATGAGTCTTTTTAACTATGTCTTTATGAATAGGGTGAATCCGACTATTGACTTCTCCGAGTTCAAGGCGCGCATTGCGAACGGTGAAATCAAACGGGTGGAGCTTACCGATTCCTACTTCACCGGCTATACGACTCAGCGCCAGCTTCCTCAGATGCCTGGCTTGCGAAGTAGTCTGCGCGCGGCGAGTGTCTATCGCACGGTTGGCATCCTCACCGAGGACTTTATACGCCTGCTTGACTCCCAAGGCGTGGCTTACTACGCCGTATCTCGTGAGGGTAGCGCGATTCTCAACATTATCTTTAGTTGGGTGCTGCCTATTGCCATCTTTTTCTTTATCTGGCGTTTCCTTATGAAGCGGCTGGGTAATATGGGCGGCAATGTGCTTTCCGTGGGTCAGAACCGCGCTATTATTGTAGCTGAGGGCGACATTGTTACTCGCTTCTCTGATGTGGCTGGCGTTGACGAGGCTAAGGACGAGCTGGTTGAGGTGGTTGATTTTTTAAAGAACCCGAAGAAGTACACTGACATTGGCGGTAAGATACCCAAGGGCGTACTGCTGGTTGGGCCGCCGGGGACAGGTAAGACCTTGCTTGCGCGTGCTGTGGCGGGTGAGGCTGGCGTGGCCTTTTTCCGTATGAGCGGCGCTGACTTTGTGGAGATGTTTGTTGGCGTGGGTGCGGCGCGGGTGCGCGATCTCTTCAAGCAGGCGCGGGATAAGGCGCCGTGTATCATTTTTATTGACGAGCTTGACGCCATTGGCAAGAGCCGCATCAACAACATTGCTGGCGGTAACGACGAACGGGAGCAGACCCTGAACCAGTTGCTGGTTGAGATGGACGGCTTCGACGCCACTAGCGGCCTTATCATACTGGCGGCCACTAATCGCCCTGACGTACTTGATCCGGCACTCCTGCGTCCGGGGCGCTTTGACCGGCAGGTGCTGGTTGATCGTCCTGACCTCAAGGGCCGTGAAGCCATCCTTTCCATTCATTCAAAGCTGGTTAAACTCAGTCCTCAGGTTGATCTTGCGGCGGTTGCCCGCCTCACATCAGGCTTTGTAGGTGCCGATCTTGCCAACATCGTGAATGAGGCTGCTCTACTTGCGGTGCGCGGTGGGCGTACCATTGTTATCCAGAAAGACTTTGAGGAAGCCATTGAAAAAACCGTGGCTGGTCTCCAGAAGAAGAATCGTATCATCAAGGATGACGAGCGCCGTATCGTCGCGTTCCATGAAACCGGCCACGCGCTCATTGCTGCTTTTACCCCGGGTTCTGATCCGGTGCAGAAAATATCGATTGTGCCGCGGGGCTTTGGCGCGCTTGGTTATACCCTGCAAATGCCGGTGGAAGATCGCTACCTTATGACAGAGGACGAACTGCTTGGCAAGATCAACGTACTCTTAGGCGGACGCGCCGCCGAGGAACTGGTGTTCGGCAAAATCTCAACCGGTGCCGCGAATGATCTCACCAAAGCCGCTGATGTTGCCCGCCGTATGATCACCGACTATGGTATGAGCGCTCGATTCAAGAACGTGGCTCTTACTCAACGCGGCGCTTCTATGCTCGGCAATCATGAGCAGCGGGAACCTCAATTCCAGCGCGAATACTCCGAGTCCACCCAGCAGTACATTGACGAGGAAATGGCGTCTATAATGGAGACCCAGTACAACATAGTTAAAACGATGCTTTCTGAGCGTCGCTTCTTGCTCGATAGCATTGCTGCCCAGCTTCTGGAAAAGGAAACTCTTGATGAGCATGAGTTCAAGGCAATGGTTAACACAATATAAGAATAATGATATGTTGATTTAGCCCTTATAAGGGCTAAAGAAAGGAGAAAGAAAATGTCTATTACAGCATGGGCGGCGACGATTATTTTCCTCGTCGTGTTTGTGTTAATCTCCACCGAGAAGCTGACTAATGCAGTAGCTGCTGTGTCGGGCGCGGCGTTATGTATCATTTGCGGCATTGTCAAGCAGGAGTCAGTGTATACCTCGATAAACTGGGACGTGATCCTCCTGCTTCTCAACATGATGATCATTGTGAACGTTACGAAAACAACGGGTATCTTCCAGTTTCTCGCAGTGAAAACGGCAAAGGCGGCAAAAGGCTCGCCCATAGCCATACTGCTTCTGCTATCCGTTTTAACCGCGTTTATTTCTGCGTTTCTCGACAATGTTACAACGATCCTCATTATTGCGCCGGTAGCAATCACCATTGCCGCGGAACTAACAATTAGTCCTTTGCCGTTCCTCATCTGCCTCGCTATTTCATCCAACATTGGTGGCACAGCGACCTTAATCGGCGACCCGCCCAATATCATGATAGCCGCTGCGGGCAACCTCTCGTTTGGCTCGTTTATCACCCATACTGCGCCGCTTATCATCGTTATTCTGGCGGTGTTCTGCCTGGTGGCGACAGTCCTTTTCCGCAAACAGCTTGTCGTGTCTGAAGAAAAAAAAGCGCACATCATGAAACTCAATGAAAAGGAGTTTTTAAAAGACCCTGTGCTGCTCCGAGAGAGCTTGTTTATCTTAGCACTTACGATTGTTGGCTTCTTTTTTAATGGTCTTCTGGGTGTTGATGAGTCTACCATAGCGATGTGCGGTGCGGCGCTCATGATGCTCTGTTACGGCAAGCGCGGCATAGGCGAAATCTTTAAGGAAGTTGAGTGGACGACGATTATCTTTTTCTGCGGCCTGTTTATCCTCGTTGGCGCGCTCGTGGATCAGGGCATTATTGCCCTCTGCTCACAAGAACTCATCAGCATAACAAACGATAACTTTGAGTCTGCCACTGTGCTGATCCTGTGGGTGTCGGGAATTTTTTCCGCGTTTCTCGACAACATCCCCTATACAGCGACGATGATCCCGCTGATTGAAGGCTTTGGCAAAGGCGCGGACGTTTCGGCAATGCAGCCCTTGTGGTGGGCGCTGTCGCTTGGCGCGTGTCTGGGCGGTAACGGCACGCTCATCGGCGCGTCCGCCAACGTGGTTGTATCAAGCCTTGCGCAGAAAGCAGGCTGGCCCCTGCGCTTTATCGAGTTCACCAAATATGGCCTTTTGATCACAGCGATAAACCTGCTCCTCTGCACTGCGTATCTTTTGTTGAAATATTTTGTGTAAAAGGGCTTTAGGGGGAATGGGCATTCCCCCGCTTGACCTGCCGGCACACGTTTGATATACTTTTCTTGTATATCGGGGGTGTACCGGTTTCGACTGGTACGATTCGGGATACAGGTTGCAGGTGGAGTGCCGAGCTCCTAACATTCGGCAAAAATTTAATTGCCGACAACGACAATTACAGCTACGCCTTAGCGGCATAACTGCGTGGGACCGTTCCGCCGCCTTGAGGGACGAATCCCGCGACGCAATCAGGGCTGCTTATCCTTCGCGTTCAGAAGAAGGATGACAAGAAACTTCTGAAATAAGGGCTGACCCCGCGCGCCGCGCAGCCAAGTCAGCCTTGAAATCCAATGCGTGGCTAAACCTGTAGAGGCTTGTGTGTCGCGTACTAGGACGCGGGTTCGACTCCCGCCACCTCCAAACGTGCCATGAGAAACAAACTTACCAATGAATTTGCGGTTTGCGGCCTTAATGCCGTAAACGCTTTGGGCGAAATCCACCCGGAACAGATTAACCGCCTCTTTCTCCGCGAAGACCGTTTAGCCCTGTTCGGTGCAGTTTGTAGACAGCTTGCCGTCCGTAAACGCCCCTATAAACTCTGCGACGATGAGGAGCTTGAGCGTATCTGTAAAAGTAACCGTCATCAGGGCGTAGTTGCCATGATCACAGAGCCGCAAACCCTCGCCCTCACCCATGATGACCTTAATCTCTGGGCGCAAGAGGGAAAAACCGGCATTGTTCTCCATTCCATTGAAAACGATCATAACCTAGGCGCTATTGTCCGTTCAGCCGCATTCTTTGACGCAGACTTCGTGGTAGAATCGGCTCTTGACGAGGAAACGCTCCTGACCACCAGTGCCTACCGCGTTGCTGAGGGAGGCATGGAACATGTCATGTTCAGAACCGTGCGGAATACAGCGGCGTTTCTCAAAGACGCCTCACAGGTACTCATTACGATTGGAGCGGAGCCGCGGAGCAGGTGGCGTCTGGGCGACCTGAGAATGATTGTCAATGACCTATCCACTCGTCTACCGGTGCGGAAAACGCGCCCCGGTATCGCGCTTGTGGTGGGCAATAAAGAAACCAGCTTGCCAAAGGAAGTTAAGGAGCGTTGCGCCGCGCTGGTACGGATTCCCGGAAGCGGTAAACTGGATAGCCTCAATGTGGCTCAGGCCGCGACGCTCTTCCTGCATGAAATCTATGAGCTGTAGCACGAGCTACAACACGACCCGTCTTTAGCCTTCTGATAGTCGATACTTAAAGTAAGAGTTGTCTATAAGAGGAGGTATCAAAACAAAGTGAGTATTACTGAAACACACGCCGTAGCGAAGAGAGGCGCCGGTGTTACGTTCTTTCTTTTATACTTCACTTTTTTTGCGCCGCTTTGCTTGCTGACAGCCCAGACAGTTCCGACCGAGCGCTTTGTTCAGCGCCTCACTTGGGAGCCTGATCCAGCAGCCTCTCATTATGAAGTGATTGTGGAACGGCTGGACCGAAATCGTGGGGAGGTTCTGCGGGAAACAAGCGCTCAGGCGTTTCTGGATTGTTCCCTGGCTCCCGGTCAATACCGGTGTCAGGTGCGAGTATACGACCTGTTTGGACGAGTGGGCGCGACCTCCGAGTGGATGTTTTTCGAGGTGGTTCAGCCCTACGGCAATTCTGTTCAGCGCCTGAACTGGGAACCAGAAGTCTCCGCGTCATACTACGAGGTTGTCGTAGAACAGCAGGACAGTAGCAGCCAATACCATGAGCTTGCGCGAAAGATAACTGAGGAGCCTTTCATAGACAGCGCCCTTCCCATAGGCCAGTACCGGTATAAGGTAACGGTCTATGATGTATTTGGAAACGAGGCTGATTCTGAGTGGTCGTATTTCGAGGTGGTTTTTTCACCGCCGGAGGTTGTGGCCATCGCGCAACCCGCGTTTGAGCCTGAGTCGGCGCTTATTCTACCGGAACCAGAACCTCCGCCGCCAGAACCGGCTCCGGAACCAGAGCCTCCGCCGCCGCTGCCACAAACAGCTATGGACATTGTGATTCAGGCGGCCTACTCACCGTTCGTTACTCTTCCGTCCGGTTTCTTCAACGATCCTTCTATGGTATCGTTTTTTCCTGCGGGCGCTTCCTTAAAACTAAATTTCATCCCCCTCAAGGCCAGAACCCGTGGTTTGGGCTTTGGGTTTGTCTCTTCATGGAACTATCAGAATTTGGCTGGCCATATCTGGAACACGCATTTAGGGCTGGTGTTTCGGCAGTGGCTGTCCAACCATGTCATGGCCTTCAACTTCTGGCTTGGCGGCGGCTTCTCTTGGATATATAATGATTCCTATACATGGCTGTCGTCCATGAGTGGCGGTGTGTCTTTCCAGTGGTTTATTCGCAGACCATTCTTTGTTACCGTTGGTGTGGACTTCGCTCATATACTTTCAAATGACAGCCCCCTATATGTCCAGCCTTCACTGGGCTTTGGCTGGCAGTTTTAGTCAGAGTATAGCTATTTCATTCATCCTGACACTATGCGCTATACTACGCATGAATAGCGCGGAAACCCGATAAGATTGTAGGGGTTGTATTGTGAAAATAGGTATTGATACCTTTGCTTGCAACGGTGGGAATTCAGGAATTGGTATTTATACAATGCAGTTGTTAAAGCGAATTCCTCCTTCGGATGCTCGGTTTGAGCTGTTTGGTTGGGAGTTTGACCGGTTTGCATTTAGTGAAGTAGTTCCAAATATGGAGTTTATCCCCAAATGCCGTTATACCGGAAAGTTTGCCAACTCGTTGTGGCATATATTTAAGTATCCAGAGTTCGCTGTAAAGCGTGCCTATAATGCGTGCTTCTTTCCAGCCGCCCATAAAATGCTGCCTTTGGATAGCCCTTGCCCAAGCATTGGCGTGGTGCATGATATGGCCCCATGGCGAAAGGCGCGAGCATCAGGAAGATACTCGCAGTCATTTGTTCGTGCCGTGTTGCCAAATGCACTCCGTAAGCTCGGACGCATCATCGCGGTAAGTCAATGGGTAAAACAGGAACTCATCGAAATCGCTGGCATAAAGGAATCACTCATTGAGGTTGTACCTAATGGCATTGATACTGAGGCATTCCATCCCCGTCCCCGTAATGAGGAAAGCCTGGTGCTGATCCAGCCATTTAGCTTCCGCAGACCCTACATCCTCTACGCTTCCCGTATCGAACACCCCATGAAGAACCATGTGCGACTCATCAAAGCCTTTAACATATTCCGTGAGCGCACCAAGTTCCCTCACCGCCTTGTTCTCGCAGGCATGGAAAACCATGACACAAAGAAAGTACGGGAAATCGCCGCCGCCTCGCCATACCGGAGCGACATCTTCTTTACCGGCCAGTTCCCACAGAAAAGCCTACCCGAACTGTATGCCGGGGCGGATATTGTGGTGATTCCCTCTTTATATGAAGGCTTTGGCATGGGCGTACTTGAGGCTATGGCTTCCGGCGTGCCGGTTACCTGCGCCCGCGCTGCCAGCCTGCCAGAAACGGCGGAACACGCAGCCCTCTACTTCGACCCCACAGACGTAGAAGACATGGCCGATCGCATGGTAACGCTGACAAGCAAGCGCGATGTGTACCATGAATGTCGCCGCCTTGGGCTTGAACGGGCGCAACTGTTTTCATGGGACCACTGTGCAGGGAAAACACTCCAGATCATTCACGAAACCGTGGGCTGGTGAAGCCACTTTCTAAAACGATGAAACACGCCATTGCCCGGCTTGTTCCAGAATCACGGTCAAGGACATAGGCTCTCCCACATCAAGACCGTTTTCGCTTAGGTGGTAGAGAAACACCCGTACCGTATCAGTGCTATTAAGCGCATCCGCACCAATAAAGCGATACTCCCGTTCTCCTGAAGAGACGATCTGCCACCAACTGCGTCCCTTGGGCCTCAACACATTGGCGCTTGTTATCGCATTCTCCTGTACTGAACAAAGCTGAGTCCAGACCGCAAGATTCTTACTGATCGAGCCGAAAAAAAGAAACCATTTCGCAACACTTTCAGGATCAAGACCCGCAGGAACCGCTTTGACCTCTTCTGGAATGTCATGAGTCCACATTACACCCCACTCTTTCACAAAAGCGTCAAGGATATCCTGGCCAACCAGAGCTACGTCATTGCCTTCAACCACAACACAGACCCGACTCCTGATATGAAAAGCGCATAGTTCCACAAAGATCACAGTCTCCCAAGTCTCCCAGTTTTGCTGAATATCAATAACTCTTCCCAACGCCTCATATCGGCTACCCAAGCTCCCCAGCGTGGCATTCAATAATGCAAGTTTTGATGACAGACCATCATGGTAAGTGAAAAGAACAATTTCACTCCCCTCTTTCTCGCCATAATAGTAGTACCGGTTTCCCTTGCCGTCGCTTATAACATCGCTGAAATCAACAAGGGGAAAACGCATAACTTTGTCTTTATACTGTGAAAAGGCGCCCACAATCGTTTTAAGCGGAGCCAGTTCCTGCCAAACGGAGCGTTTGTACAGAAGTATAAGATTGTCCCAGGCAGTACTCCCCTTTTTACCAATATCTTCAACGAAATCCGCCGAAAGCGGGAGAACTAGTAGCAGCAACAAACTCAGCGATAAGATACGCGCTTTCTTCATTACAAAAGCCCTCTAGCAAAGCCCCTTAGATTAAGCAAAGGACACAGCAAAACGCTCTGTCCCCAGCAACTTACTTCACCGCTTTTTCCAGCTTTAACGTCATGGTCGGCTGATCGCAGACTTCCGAATGTCCGTAATACTGGATTGCGCCCGGAAACAGAAACGTGCTTTTCTCCGCCCATGTATCCCGCAATACGGCAAATGCCTTGAACGGCGCTCCGTCCAGTTCAACAAGCGCTTTTTTGATAACCGGCTTCTTGGAACCGTGTCGCTGCTCCATGTTCATCATCATGGTAAGCGGAATACCACCAGCAAGCCACTCGGATGCGGGCGACGTGAGATTCCGCACACTGGCAAGGTAGCTAGTCAGCCCAGCGGCGATAAGCACAAACGCGCTCGTGCCTAAGGCATAACAATAGTCTGCGTCAAAGTTTGACGGAAAAGCGCAACGTCCCTCATAACCAAAAAAGTGGCGCTGAACTGAGAACTTACCCTTGTAGACACCAGCCTTCCTCAGTTCGGCAAGACGATGAGCCGCCATGGTTGACAGCAAATGCTCAGTTGCGATGAGCGATACCTGCACATTGCCATGCGGATCACGGTCCATGAGAAGCTGCGCCGCAATCTCCCTCGGCAGACTATTAAACGTGACAAGCGTATCCGCCTTAAGTATCTTCTCAAGCCAAGCCTTTCGCTCGTCAAACGAATGAAATTTAGCAAATTCTGCAGACCCTTTTGCCATCACATCGTTCAACTCGGCAATGAGGGTCTTGATTTCAGGAATGAACTCGATCAGACCCTCAGGGATCAGAACCACACCAAAGTTCTCTCCATTTGCCGCGCGTTTCACAATAGAATCACAGACCTGCTCCACAACCTGAGCAAGCGACTGCTTTTTTGCCTCAACCTCTTCTGAAATGAGGCACACATTGGGGTGAGTCTGCAGCGCACATTCCAGCGCAATGTGGCTGGCCGAGCGCCCCATCAGCTTGATGAAGTACCAATACTTCTGGGCGCTGAGCGCGTCCCGCCCAATGTTGCCAATAAGTTCGCTATAGGTCTTGCAGGCCGTGTCAAACCCAAAGGATGCTTCGATGTATTCGTGCTTGAGGTCCCCATCAATAGTCTTGGGACAGCCAATGATCTGAATAGTCTCACCCTTCTCAATAAAATACTCGGCAAGGAGCGCCGCGTTGGTGTTGGAATCATCCCCGCCAATGATCACAATGGCGTTAAGGTCGAGCGCCTTCGCAGTCTTGAGCGAGGCAGCGAACTGTTCCAAGGTCTCAATCTTGGTCCGGCCTGACATAATCATGTCAAAACCACCAGTATTCCGGTATTGGTCTATGAGTTCACCCGTGAGGAGCAGGTTCTTGTTCTCGATAAGTCCGCTCGGCCCCCCCAGAAATCCGTAGAGCTTTGACGCTGGATTCCCCTTTTTAAGACCATCAAAAAGTCCCGCTATTACGTTGTGTCCACCCGGAGCCTGCCCGCCAGAGAGAATCACACCCACATTCAGTTGCCGCGTAAGCCGGTCGTTTACAACCGTCCCCGACTCGAAACGTGCGATGGGCTTACCATAGCTGTGCTTGAAAAGCGCCTTGAGTTCTGCCTGATCCGCCGCCGCTTCAGTCGATTCACCGAGTTTCACGACGATATGGGTAAGTTCCCCTGAGAGGCTGGCCGGCAGTTTTGGCTGGTACGCATACCGCGCCTTTTGTAAGGCTGAAATTTCCACTTGTATCTATTCTCCTTTTACTATAATGCGGACAGCATATCGGAATGACAAGGCTAGGAAAAGAGCATAGACTAGCAGAAGAGGTATTTATGAATGTTTTAATCCCGATTGTATCGGTACTATCGCTCTTTGTTGCTGCGCCAGTTATCGTTTTCTCGTTTATACTAGGGCTTAAGAAAAGCGACAATGAGACGAAGAAGCTGCAATACCAGAAGGAGATGTTGGAGTTGGAGGTAAAGAAGGAAGAGCTGCAACTCAGGCGGCTTGAGGCGGAGAGCAAGCAGTACGACCGCCTGATCAATGAGTGAGGAGGATATTGTGATAGGAATCGTAATTGTAGCCGGGATTGTATTTATATCCATAACGGGAATTATAGTCGGAGCCCTCGGTATGCCGGTGATTAAGGAGAACGCCAACCTTAAACGTATCAAACTGGAAGAAGAGACGAAGAAGCTGCAATACCAGAAGGAGATGTTGGAGTTGGAGGTAAAGAAGGAAGAGCTGCAACTCAGGCGGCTTGAGGCGGAGAGCAAGCAGTACGACCGTCTGATTAATGAGTAAGACGCTGCCACATGGGGGCAGATATGCGGTGTATCTACCCAATCTAGTTTTAAGTCTGTTAAAAATGGTAAGCGACTATCCGGCGCATTTCACCCACCCGCATGAGTGCCAGACACCCAGTGCCGGACACCCGCATGAGAGTTCCAGACACCCACACGGGTGGATCACCGACGGGTGTGTGAGCTGGTTGGTGTCGTATGGGTGTCTGGCATCCATGCGAGCTGGTGCCGGACACCGAACGAGTGCCAGACACCAGCAGAGTGCCAGACACCTGAACGAGTGCCACACACTCAGTGCCAGACACCCGCATGAGTGCCGAGACCCGCGTGGGCTGGTACCAGAGACGTGGGTGCATGTCTGACACCCACGTCTGACGGGTGTGTGGACGGATCACCGACGGGTGTGTGGACGCGTGGGTGCCAGACACCCAGTACCAGAGAGCCACGTGAGTTGGTGGGTGTCTCACACGAGGGACGCGCCAATACATGAGCCACTGACTCTTGGAGAGATATGCACACACCCGTCTTGCACCGGGGGTCTCTGAACAGAGCATCATGTATGATTTCATCCTGCATGGTGAGTATGCTGAGGATGGTTTCAAGGCGCAACTCTGAACGGTCTGCAATGATACGGGTCGCGATGTCGCTGTTGCGGAGGGTATTCCCCGTGGTGGAGACCTCCACAGTGTATCAGCCGGGGCTTTCGCTTCGGGTTCGTTTACTCTAAACCTGTGGAGTGGAAAGCAGGCTTCCCAGAAGCCCACCTGAACCGCCTAGCGCACTGTGTTGAACACATCCCACAAGACCTGTTGCCGCACAAAGCACACACTGTGTCAGGCATACACCGCCTGTCCGGTTTCGCTGCTTTGCCGAATCGCTTCAATAAGCCATGTTACCGGCAGCGCGTCTTGCGGGTGGATGTACTCGCCGTCGCCGGTTTCCAGCGTCTGGTAGAAGCGGGCGATGAGTTTTTCATGGCAGTTGCCATACACGGTCTTGCCTACCGAGGGGTTTATATCCTGAGCTAAGACAGTCTCAGTTCCATTGAAGCGCCGGTACAAGGTTTGATAGCGAATGGTGAACACAGCCTTTTCACATACCACCTCAATTTCAGCCGGCACATCAATGCAGTTGGCGTTGGAACCAGTGAACAGGCCGGTCGCCCCGTTTTCAAACGTGATGAAGGCGCTGACTGTGTCCTCGACATTGATCCCATAATCGAGTAGTTGGGTAACACAACCCTTGACCCGCGTGATCTTGCTTTGCATGAAGTATTGCATGAGGTCCAGGGTATGCAGAGCCTGGTTTATCATGTTGCCACCGCCGGCTTGGCGCATATCTCCACGCCAAGGCTTGGCCTCGTAATACGCCTTGGTGCGTTTCCACGCGACCACGCCCCGTACTCCCACAAGATCACCATACTCACCACTTTTGAGCGCGTCTATGAGCGCCTCACTGGCGGGATTCAGCCGGTTCTGGAGACAGATGTTGATGTGGACATGGTACTGGTCTTCGAGTTGAGCGAACTTGAGGCCATCCGCGTACGTGATTGCCAGTGGCTTTTCTGCGAAGATATTACAGCCAGCCTCAGCCGCGTCCCGCGCCACTTGATAGTGCAAGTAGTGGGGAAGACAGATGTGAACCACATCTGGTTTTTCGTTTGTGAGTAGCTTGTGATAATCCGTATAGAACGCCATGGCATCTGGCTGTACCGAACGCCGCGCTAGGTCAATATCACACACCGCGATCAGCCGCGCAGAACCTGTGTTTGCGAGCGCCGCGAGGTGTACCGCCGAAATATCACCCAAACCGATAAGCGCCGCTTTGAGCATATATACCTCTGATTTAACGCGCATTGGTCTTTACGAAAAGCTGTGCGCGAATTTATGCCGCTGTCTAGCGGTCATATTCTTCAAGCATAGCGCCAACGCGAATCTTTGCCGAGACAGCGACAACGCATAGCTCAACATAAAGCCCACGCCCGATCAAGATCAGCGATCAGATCATCGCAGTTTTCGATGCCCACAGACAAACGCATGAGCCGTTCATTGATACGGACGTGGCACGCATCTCTGGAGGAATGGTGGGTATACCGCTATTTGAATCCTAGTTTTTGTGTCCCGTTAGAGGATGCTTACGCAAGAGGCTTACTTTACACCAGAGGCTTGTGGACAGGTCGGGAATGTATAATACTTAGCGCATGAAAGACACGACAACAACATACCCCCAGCACCCATGGCAGGTACTTTCGGGGACGGGCGTTAAGATCGCCGGCATCGTCCTGATGACCATGGACCATGTGCGCCAGATGTTCGCCACGCACGGGGCGCCGGACTGGTTGAGCTGGTTTGGCCGTCCGGTGGCGGCGATCTTCCTGTTTCTCTGCGCTGAAGGCTTTTTCTACACCCGCAACAGGAAACGCTATATGCTGCAGCTTCTGGTGGGTTTCCTTTTCATGTCGGCCATGAACCAGGTCTTGTCCGCCACCATGCCCATGGAGCATATAGCCCTGATCAACAATATCTTTGGCACATTGTTCCTAGCCACTTGGTATATGTGGATGATTGATCGCGTTGCCGGAGGGTTCAGGGGAAAAAGCCCGGCAAAGATATTCTCCGCCGCCGGGGGGATGCTCCTTCCCTTCATCGTAAGTTTTGCCGCGCTTCTGCTCCTGCAAAGCGAAAACCAGATCGCCGTCCGGGTCATCCTCTTTATCCCCAACCTCCTTTTTGCGGAAGGCGGCTTCGCACTGGTCTTTATGGGAGTGGCGTTCTACATATTGCGGAAGTACCGGCTTGCCCAGGCCGCCTTGGTACTGGCCGTAAGCGTCCTTACCTGGTACGCCTCAAAAGACTCCGTTTCCCCTGATTTTCAGTGGCTCATGGTCTTCGCCGTCATCCCCATCATTCTTTACAATGGGAAACGGGGCAAAGCCCAAAAGGGTGGGAAATACTTTTTCTACGTTTTCTACCCCGCTCATATCTACCTGCTGTACTGCGCCGCGTGGCTTTTGGGGGGCTGACGCTTTCCTAAAGGTCAAGACACCGGCCTTTGCCTCGTAAGCGGTGCAGAAAACGCATCGCTCAAGCCTTCCCGCGTAAGCGATGCTGCGCCGCAACGAGGGCAAGGCGGCTTGGCCTCAGTCATGCCAGTTCCACGGTTACCACTGACATGGGTGGAAGCCTTACTGCAAGACTGCCGCCTGATACCGACACAGTGTTGAAATCCTTAACCTTTACCGTGTCTGGTTTGTCGAAGGTGTTGTGAGCCGTCATGTTCTCCGATGAAAGGATTCGCCCTGTTGCTTTTACCGATGGGCTTAACGTCAGACCTCGCAATTCAATCTTTACCTCCTGCTCTTGCTTCACGTCAATATTGGTAAGGGAAACGTGAATCCTGCCCTCGCCATCCTCTGACGCGCTGGCGCTGAGGGCGGGAAGTCCGCCTAACGTTTCGCTTTCCACATACACTGGCAGCTTCACCGCATCCTCGTGAACCTTGTACAGGTCGAACACATGATAGGTGGGTGTGAGGATCATCTTCGGCCCCTCGGTAAGAATGACCGATTGAAGCACGTTGACCGTCTGGGCGATATTGGCCATATAAACGCGTCCGGCATGATTGTTGAAGATGTTGAAGTGAAGCCCTGTCACCAGCGCATCCCTCAAGGTGTTCTGCTGGTAGAGGAAGCCGGGGTTGGTTCCCGGTTCTACGTCAAGCCAGGTTCCCCATTCGTCCACTATGATGCGTACCCGACATTTTGGATCGAATTCATCCATGACGGCGCTGTGCTTACTCAACAACTCGTCCATACGCGCTGCTTTTCGCATGGTGGTGTACCATTCGACTTCGTTAAACGCCGTGGCAGAACCCTTTTTCGCCCACTCGCCAGGAATCGTGTAATAATGAATGGAAAGGCCGTCCATCTGCCCGCCTGCTTTTTCCATCAGTACCCTTGTCCAGTCATAATTAAAATCGCAGGCGCCGCAGGCGATTTTGTACAGTCGGGTGTCTCCGTAGTTCTGGGCGAAGGTCGCGTAACGGCGGTAGTTGTCAGCGTAGAACTCCGCTGTCATGTTGCCGCCGCCGCCCCAGTTTTCGTTACCGATACCCCAAAACGTTACCTTCCACGGTTCGGCGCGACCGTTTTTGCGGCGGAGATCAGCCATAGGGCTTACCCCATCGAAGTTGCAGTATTCGATCCACTGGGAAAGTTCCTGTACTGTGCCGCTTCCCACATTGCCGCAGATATACGGCTCGCACCCCAACTGCCCGCAAAGGTCAAGAAACTCATGGGTGCCAAAGCTGTTGTCTTCGGTAACACCGCCCCAGTTGGTGTTGATCATTTTGGGACGATCCTGCCGGGGACCAATGCCGTCCTTCCAGTGGTACTCGTCGGCAAAGCAACCCCCAGGCCAGCGGAGGTTAGGGATTTTGATGCGCCTAAGCGCCGCGACAATGTCGTTCCGTATGCCCCGTGTGTTAGGTATTGCCGCCGCCGCTTCCGGGTCGTTCCCTACCCAAAACCCGCCGTAAATACAGCGTCCCAGATGCTCCGAAAAGTGTCCATAAATATGACGACTGATCTTGACATCGCCGTCCTGTGTTTTAACTACGATTCTGTTCATATACTTTAGACTATCACGGCCCATTCAGGCTCTTCAAGGGTCTACTTTTCAGACCGGCATTTCAATGGCAACGCTGTCCGAATCATCCGAAACGACAAAGCAATAGCAATCGCCTTGTTCCTTGCGCGCCGTTACGCGCGGGGGAACGCCGCCACCGACATTCCCCGTCGAGCCACCATTACCAGCCCACACCGCGCAAGCCCAATAGGTGATTCCCGGTTCCACGACCCCTTCCAGTATAGGGATCGCCACATGCGGATGAATCACGTTGAGGTTAGGCGCGGGAACAAACGCCAAACCCCTGCGCCGGGAAGCAGACAACAGCGCATCAGGAAAACCGCTTTCCAGCGCAACAATCCGGGACGCGGCCCAGGGGAAGAAGACCAGCGCGGAAGGCGTCCCTTCCCCATCAGCGTTACGGACAGGCGGCGCTTCATCCGTGTCATTGCAACGCGGAACAGAGAAGCCGCCTTCCACAGCGAGTAGAACTCGGCGGCTCTCAACCCGGTGAATACGCATGTGCCAGTCGCCCATACGCACCAACACAGTGATGACGCTTACGTCATTCCATGGTTGCCAGCGACTTCTCAGCCATTTTTCCCCCGCCTCCTGATCCGTCGCCCTCCGGCGTTCCCGCCAGTACCCGTCCCCTTCCGAAAGGAGCAGCGCCGAATCACAGCCTATCTTTTCAAGACCATGATTACTGTGGGACACACAAAAACCAAAGCGCGCCGAGTACGCGAACTTGCAGTATTTCTGCGCCCCATGATTCATATCGAAGGACGAAGCGTGTCCCGCGCACAGTAACTGGGCATCGGTAGCGCTGTTACTGATGATAAAACCGGGCGTCTTGTTCATTACACAACGAGGTCGCGCTTTCCGTCTCTCCTGATCGGTTTCGGGAAACGTGGGCGTCTCCTCAGCCTGCCAGAAGGGATGGTCTTCCTTCAAGGCGAGCATAAGGTATGTCTTCAGCGCCCAATAGGGCGAACCGGGCGAATTATAGGCGTCCGCCATGACGAGGTTGGGATAGGCGTAGCCCACCGAAAGGATGCCGCCAGAGTCGAGGATAGGCCGGGAAAACCAGCGCCGCAGATTCCGCATCGCGATGCCTTTCATCACGCCCCAAGGCAAAATCTCAAGACCAGCAAAGGCGCAGGCGGAGAAAAAGGAGGACTCGGCGAAACGGTAGATAAGGCTGCGCCCATAGGGAATCATTGAGCCATCCTTGTAAAACCAAAGGGCAAAGGATTGGGCGAACTTTTGCGCGCGTTCACGGAATCGCTGTGCGAAACAGTGTATCGGCGCCGCCGCGTCATCGGGCTGCTGTTC
>JAITIX010000075.1 GCA_031279205.1 Treponema sp.
TCTTGCCACCGCTCGACTCATTCTTGCCACCGCTCGACTCATTCTTGCCACCGCTCGACTCATTCTTGCCACCGCTCGACTCATTCTTGCCACCGCTCGACTCATTCTTGCCACCGCTGGACCCGTTCTTGCCACCACTCACACTATTCTATCCTCCGTCTGAACTATTCTTGCCAACGAATGAATTGGTTTTTGTCTAAAAATGGGGGATTTTACTGTCTAAATGGAGAAATATGACTCAATCGAGGGGGTTATGGCGCTGGTACTTTGACAAAACCAAAACTGACCTCATAATTGTTTGAGGCTTGTGGCTTAGAGTATCTCTAACCCACGAAACTAGCGTGTCGATAGGCCTTCTTATGAACAATGGGTCAGATCGTGGCGGCAGCTACTCTTTCCAGCACCATCTCGTCAATGATTTGGGCAGGACTTTTATGGGACGCCGCAGCTATGGTCAGAAGATAGTTCGCGGAACGTTTTACCAGTTCCGGTTGGCGCAGTTCCCGCCGGATGAGCCAGTGGCTTCTGGGCGTACCAAACCTAGTCACGGTAGTGGACAGTTCTTCGTCCAGGCATCGTCTTTTCATCGGTCAGGTCGGTATAGGTCATCGTCTTCTCCTTAGTCCTGTAGCTACTCAAACACTTCAGCTCGCAGACCCATCGCGTGAAAGACCTTTATCGTATCCGCCTGTCTTGCTACTCAAGGGAACGTCCGTTCCAGCCGTGGTGTCGCGCTTCTTGTTTGCAGCATTGGCATAGACCCGCATGTCCGTAAGTATCGCCATCGTTGGCGGTGTTTTTCGAGGTAGCGTCTGCGTTTGACCCGTAAATGGTCCCGCCCGACTTGGCAAACGTACCGCCGTAACTGTACACTCCACCGCCACGGGAACTGGAGTTGCTACTGATTTCCCCGGACTCTGCTTAGGTTCCGGTTTTGACTCCATTATGTCGCAAGCCGCAAACAGCAAGAGCAGAGTATTTTGCATTATGGTATTTATTCAAAATAATATGCAAGAGAAAGAAGGTTTCCCTGAGCTACACAAGAAAGCCAGATAAGCCTGTATCCTTAATAACCCCGCGTCAAAGAGGCGCAGATCACGTATCTCATCATCATACTCCTAAACTAAAAGAGTCCCGTATTGCTACGGGACTCTTTATAGCTTAATGCTTATGCATTAAGGCGCTGTTCAATCGCATCAAGCTGGGCGTGCAGCTCTTTGGGGAGCTTGTCGCCAAACTTGGGATAGTGGTTCTTACGCACGTCGGCGATTTCCTTCTTCCAGCCTTCCACGTCAACCTTAAGCAGCTCGGCCATATCCGCCTCGCTCACACCGTCCGGGCGCTCAATGGCGTCGGCAGTCGGCAGAATACCGATGGGCGTGTCAACACTTTTGCCCTTGCCATCGCAGCGGTCGAAAATCCACGCAAGCACACGGGAGTTTTCTCCATAGCCCGGCCATATAAACTTGTCATCGCTGTTCTTGCGGAACCAATTCACGAAGAAAATCTTTGGCAGCTTAGACTCGTCATGGGCGGCGCCGATGGTGAGCCAGTGCTTGAAGTAGTCGCCCATGTGATAGCCGCAGAAGGGGAGCATAGCAAAGGGGTCGCGGCGAACCTGACCGACTTGATCCGAGATGATCGCGGCGGTAACTTCCGATCCGACGATGGAACCCATGAACACGCCGTGTTCCCAGTCCTTTGCCTGATTCACCAGCGGTACAGTCTTGGGACGGCGTCCGCCAAAGAGGAAGGCGCTGATAGGAACGCCTTTGGGGTCTTCCCATTCCTTGGCGATGCATGGGCATTGTTTGGCAGGCGCAGTGAAGCGGGCGTTAGGGTGCGCGATTTCCTCACCCTTGGGACTCTTGTCCTTCTGGGGCGCAGGCCGCTTGTTACCCTTCCAGTCGATGATCTCTTTGCCTGGGGCGCCGTGGCCAATCATCTCCCACCATATATCGCCGTCTTCGGTGAGGCCGCAGTTGGTGAAGATCGAGTTCTTCTCACAAGCCCTCATCGCGTTGTAGTTGGACTCGTCGTTTGTGCCGGGGGCAACGCCAAAGAAGCCTGCTTCAGGGTTGATGGCATAAAGCCGGCCGTCAGCGCCAAACTTCATCCACGCAATATCGTCGCCAACCGTTTCAACTGTCCAGCCAGGAAGCGTGGGGATAAGCATAGCGAGGTTGGTCTTGCCGCAGGCTGATGGAAACGCGCCGGTAACGTACTTCACTTCGCCTTGAGGGTTGGTGAGCTTGAGGATGAGCATGTGTTCCGCGAGCCAGCCTTCATCACGCGCCAGCACTGACGCAATGCGGAGCGCCAGGCACTTCTTGCCCAGAAGCGCGTTGCCGCCGTAGCCTGAGCCGTAAGACCAGATTTCCCGTGTCTCAGGGAAGTGCGAAATATACTTCTTCTCCATGGGAGCACATGGCCACTTGCCATTGTCTATTTCTTTGAAAGACCGTTTACCCTCACGCGAATCAAGGGTGAGGGTGTCCAGCGGTTTGCCAACTGAGTGGAAACAGGGAACGTATATGCCATCCTCGCCGAGTACCTCCAGTACCTTCATCCCAACGCGCGTCATAATGTGCATATTCGCCACCACATACGCGGAGTCCGTGATCTGCACCCCGATCTTGGCAATGTCTGAGCCGACCGGACCCATGGAGAAGGGGATCACATACATCGTTCGGCCCTTCATGCTGCCCTTATACAGGGCGCTCATGGTCTTTTTCAGCTCAGCAGGAGGCGTCCAGTGGTTTGTGGGGCCAGCGTCTGATTCTTTCTCCGAGGCAATGAACGTGCGGTTTTCAACTCGCGCCACATCCGACGGATCCGAGCGATACAACACACAGCCCGGCTTTTTCTCAGGGTTAAGCGGCGTGGCTAGCCCAGCCTCAACCGTAATCTTAATCATCCGGTCATACTCAGCCTGTGTTCCATCACAGACCTCAACTGCATCAGGGGTCATCAGCGCAACCGCTTCCTGAACCCACTTCTTCAAACCAGCGTGTTTCAAATCTTCTAGTTTCATACAAAACTCCTTGCGAATATACATAAATCTTTATCCATATACTAACAAGAAGGTAGCATCATAGCAAGCGTTCAGTGGGAATGACTTGCCTTTTTTACCTCTATCGATAAGATTAGCCCATGACAATACACAATAGCGCGGATACTGCGCAAATTCCTTTGCGATCAGAAGTTGATCCCCGTAACACATGGGACCTATCGAAACTATTCCCCAATGACAGCGCGTGGGACGCGGGTCTCACCGAATACGAAGGCCGTATTGAGAAGATAGCGGCTTTTTGCGGCACACTCGGCGCGGACGTGGAAAGCCTCGCGGCCTACCTCGACTTTTACCGCGATTTCGACCTGCTCGCCGAGCGACTGGGCTATTATAGCCATCTGAGGCAGACCGAGGACGAGGGCGACAGCACCGCCCGCGCCATGAACGGCCGCTTCGTGATGCTTACGGCAAGGGCTCAAGCTGCCTGCGCATGGGCTGTGCCGGAGCTTCAGGCAATACCAGACGCGGATATGGCGCGCTTCCTTGAACACACGCGCCTTAACGACTATCGTATCTACCTCAAAAAATTGCTTCGGTATAAGCCGTATATCCTCAGTGATAAGGAGGAACGGCTCCTCGCCCTCCACGCCGAAGGCGAGGGCATTGTCAGCGACGCCTTCTCGGTACTGAGTAACGTGGATATGGACTTCGGCATGATTGACACGCCCGAAGGCAAACGGCCTCTGTCCCAGTCAACATGGTCAGTGCTTATAGAACACCCAGACCGCAACCTGCGACGCCGTACATACACGGCTTTCTACCAGCGTTTCGAGGCGCACAAGACCACGCTTGCAACCCTCTACGCCGGCTCGGTTAAACAGGACGTGATTCGCGCCCGCATTCGTGGTTATCCCTCAGCGCGCGCAGCCGCCCTCTTTTCTGATGATGTAAGTGAGTCAGTCTATGATAACCTCATCTCTACCATAAGTGATAACCTCGCTCCGCTCCACCGTTACTATGCCCTACGGAAACGTGTGATGGCTCTCGACGAACTGCGCCACTACGACGTGTATACGCCGATAGTGCCGCAGGCAGAGACCAAGAAACACACTTGGGAGGAAGCAGTCGATCTGGTGTTAGAGGCGTTGTCGCCGCTGGGAGATGAGTATGTCAGCACCCTGCGCAGCGGCTTACTCGGCCGCTGGGCCGACCGTTACGAGAACAAGGGTAAACGCTCCGGCGCTTTTTCCGCCGGAAGCTACACTGGCGATCCCTATATCCTCATGAACTACAAGGAAGACTCCATCCGCAACGTGTTTACTCTGGCGCATGAGGGCGGCCATTCCATGCACTCGTGGTATTCAGCCCGTTCAAACCCTTTTATGCACTATGGCTACACAATCTTTGAGGCCGAGGTTGCCAGTACCTTTAACGAGGAACTCTTGTTTCGTCAGTTGAAAAAGGCTGCTGAGACAAAGGAACTCAAGCGTTATGTCATAAACAAACGCGTCGATGAACTCTTGTCCACGCTCTATCGTCAGACCATGTTCGCTGAGTTTGAGAAGATCACTCATGAGCTTGAAGAGAGTGGCGCGCCACTCACAGTTGACACGCTTCGCGCTGAATACCGGCGTCTGCTGGAAAAATACTTTGGCCCGGCAATGGTGTTAGAGCCGGAGAGCGACCTTGAGGGCTTGCGTATTCCGCATTTTTACAACGCCTTCTATGTGTACAAGTACGCCACTGGCATTTCGGCGTCGCTTGCCCTTGCCGAGCGGGTTTTGAGCGGCGGCGAAGCCGAGCGCGCCGATTACTTCGCCTTCCTCAAGTCTGGTGGCTCGCGCTTCCCCATTGAGTCGCTCAAAGTTGCAGGCGTGGATATGTCGTCTCCTACGCCAATCGCGGCGGCCTGCACCGTGTTCAAGGGTCTTGTGGACGAACTAGAAGGGCTGATATAAAAAAACGCCCGCCCGACAGCGCGGACCTATTATTGTCCGCGCTGTTTTTATTGTATTCCCCCAAATTAAACTGCACAGGTTTTTTTTAATCATTTAGCGGTTGTTCTGCGCGGCTTAGCGGTCTTTGTCTGTGGCTTAGCGGTTGTTGTCTGCGGCTTGGCGGTTGTTGTCTGCGGCTTAGCGGTTGTTCTGCGCGGCTTAGCGGTCTTTGTCTATGACTTAGCGGTTTTTTTCTGTGGCTTAGCGGTTGTTCTGCGTGGCTTGGCGGTTGTTGTCTGCGGCTTAGCGGTTGTTCTGCGTGGCTTGGCGGTTGTTGTCTGTGGCTTGGCGGTTGTTGTCTGTGGCTTAGCGGTCTTTGTCTGTGGCTTAGCGGTCTTTGTCTGTGGCTTAGCGGTCTTTGTCTATGACTTAGCGGTTGTTCTGCAAAACATTACTCTAATACAAATTGTAAGACAGGAGGCGAGGTATGCTCGCCTCGCCTCTTGCTCAGTCCTGAAAAGCCACGGCTGCGTCGCGCACCCAGCGCAGGTGGTCTAACTTGATGTCGCGCGGGATAGTGCAGTCAGCGCCCAGAACCACGCCGGTAGTTCCAGCCTCTTGCAAGAGGCGTCTGGTTTCAGCCTCTATCTCCGCCCTGTCGCCCTTGTACAGCACGCCGTTGACCGTGCTATCAAAGCCACCAATCACGGGTCGCCCGCCAAAGAGCCGCTTTCCCTGAGCCAGTGAAACCTTTTCCACCGCAGCAGCCCAGTTGATGATCTGCGCTGGATAGTCCACATAATGCGAAAGATTGTTCCGCTGCCCCTCATAGCCGCAGATGTGGAGGATGTTGAGCGCGCCGGTTTCACTTGTGGCACCCGCCTCGTTAGCCGCGTCAAGCACGACGCGATCCGCCGGTGCATTCACTTCGAGGCGGAGTGCGTCGCTGAAGCGGCTGTCCGCCACATCCTGCACGCTGTAATAGATGCCATTGATCTTTGCCTCGTTTATAACGCGCCTTGCAAGGATGGCGAAGTCCTCGGCAAGTACCCCAAGCGCGTGGGCAAGCGCGGCAGAGTCTTCAACCGCAAAATCTGCGAACAGCTTCGAGGCGTTCTCTTCGCCATGCTTGCCGAACTTGAAGAGCGTGGCGGGCGAGAAAATGTTATAAAAAGAGAGGACTTCGTCGCCATATATGCCTTTTATGGTCTTAGCAAAAGCTACCTGCCGCTCGATCCACTCGTGGTTTTCCCCGATGGACTGCACTTTTCGCAGATCATCAAGGGTTTTCGCCTCCATAAACAGTTTGTTAGGGTAGATAAAGTAGCCGTCGGTCATAATTTTGACCAGATCGGGCTGGAAGTCTGTATAAAACTTCCTGTGGCCGGCTATGTTTGTCTCAAAAACTTCAGGGTTTTCAAAACCATCGACTAATTCATCCTTTGCATAATGAAACCAGAACCCGACAGGGATTCGTTCAGGCTTTTCGTTCCTGAATGCCTTTAACACTAACTCTCGTTTTGTCATATAAAACTCCTTTACCATAAGTCTATTAAGTATACACAGATTTTACGTAATCTGTTGAGAGGGGGAAAGTTTCAGGCGGATACTCTTTTGGTCTCGCTTCACGTGAGCGCGTGGGTTGAAACATCTGTTGAGAGGGGAAAGTTTCTGGGGATACTTTTTTACTAAGAATTTCTGCCCCAATGGGGACTTGGTTGTGCTTCATGCAAGCGCGTGGAAATAAACGAACAAGCAAATAAACAGGGGCAAAATAGTCCGGCGAAACAGTCCATCATCCGTTAGCCCGTTTGAGTGGCGTCGGCGGGCTTCTTTAACAAAGCAAGGTTAACGCCGATACATAAGATTATGCGACAGATTAACCTATCGTTTTTACTTAGCTTGGCTTGTATGCTATTTTTTTCGTGTTCCAGCTATCCTTCGGCACTCAAGCCACAAAATCCACCGGAACGCCCCATGGTTCCCGAATACATCATGGGAACCGGCGTCATGAACGCGGAAAGGCTCAGGGCGTTTCTGGTTTCGTCGAATCCAGACGCAGACCCTGTGTTTGTGCAAGAGCTTGTCGGTATGTATATTGAAGAAGCGTCTATTGAGAACGTGAACCACGATGTTGCGTTCAGCCAGATGTGTCTGGAAACTGGTTTTCTCAAGTATGGCAACCTCGTAACGCCGGACATGAACAACTTCTGCGGTCTGGGTTCCATTGACGCTGAACACATTGGCGAGCGTTTTCCAGACCCACGCACTGGCGTGCGCGCCCATATTCAGCACCTCAAGGCCTATGGCACGGATGAGCCGCTCAAGCAGGAACTGGTCGATCCCCGCTACAAATGGGTAACACCCAAGGGTAAAGCGCCTGATATTATGGGGCTTGCCGGCAAGTGGGCTATTGATCCCCAGTATGGCGAGAAAATCACGTTACTCCTCAGGAGGCTCTATGAGTCATCTACCCCTGATTGACAATTTCAGACTTTCTCTGCAAGGTAAGACTATGTTTGTCGCAGGTTCAACCAATATGATTCCCGAAGAATACCGGAAAACAGCGTCGGCGTTATTTCCGTCTGATGCTCCTATCGCAAAGCAGAAGCCTGACATAGAAGCCGCGATAGCTTTTGCCGATATTTTGGGAATAGGTAACGATTACAGGCGCCTCCTTGACACCAATAGTGTTGAGCAGATAGCGCACTTTTTACGGCATTTCCGGAACAATCTCGATCTGCTGATCCAGAAAACCTGGGTCGAAAAGGCCGACGAGACCCGTAAAGAAAAGCTCCAGAAACGGGTTCCCCCCTTTATTGATGAGATAGAGAAGGAAAGTTACCAACAAGCGCTTATTGACTTCAGTGTGATTCTTGAGGAACTGGCTTATCTTTTTTTTGGGGCGCAGTCCAACGAGGACGATTTCACCGAGTATACCTTCCGCATTGATACCCAGATGGGGCTGTTCTGGTGGTATGGCGGACAGCTTGGCCGTCTGCGAAACCTACTTACCCAAGTGCTTGACGACAAGGTATTGCGCGCCATCCTCTTACTGGGTATTTGCTACCTCACCAACTTTTAGCTTTGGAGAACACTTATCATGGACACAAAAACAGACCACGCGGCTGAAACGACGGTTTCAAACAACGCCGCGTGCGGTTCCACCGCATCGGACTTTATCAGCGAGTTTATCAAAGAAGACCTCAGAACCGGCCGCTTCAGCCATGTGCTGACGCGCTTTCCGCCTGAGCCAAACGGCTGGTTACACATCGGCCACTGTAAAGCCTTCTACGTGGACTTTTCTATGGCAGAAAAATTCGGCGGCAAGTGCAACCTGCGCTTCGACGATACTAACCCCTCCAAAGAAGACATTTCTTACGTTGAGGCCATTAAGCGCGACGTAAAGTGGATGGGGTATGACTGGGAAGACCGCGAATTCTACGCCTCAGATTACTACGAGTACCTCTACGAGCTTGCGGTTAAGATCATCAAAAAGGGACACGCCTACGTCGATGACCTTTCCGAAGAGGAAACCAGCGAGTACCGCGGCACCGCAGTCCCTGACAAGAACAACATCACCATCACCCCGCCAGGACGCAACAGCCCGTACCGCAACCGCTCGGTCGAGGAAAACCTCAACCTCTTCACCCGTATGCGCGCCGGCGAGTTTGCCGACGGCGCAAAGACCCTCCGCGCTAAAATCGACATGACGCACCCAAACCTCCTCCTGCGCGACCCAGTAATGTACCGCATCCGCCGCGAAACACACTACCGCACCGGCAACTCGTGGTGTATCTATCCTATGTACGACTTCCAGCACCCGCTCTCAGACGCAAAGGAGGGCGTTACTCACTCGCTCTGTTCAATGGAGTACGAGATACACCGCCCCTTGTACGAATGGTTTATCAACGAGGCCGAAGTTTTCCCATCGCGGCAAATCGAGTTCGCCCGCCTCAACATCACCCATACCGTGATGAGCAAGCGCTGGCTCCTTCGCCTCGTGCAGGAAAAGCTCGTTTCCGGCTGGGACGATCCGCGTATGCCCACCATCGCAGGCCTGCGGCGGCGCGGCTATACGCCAGAGGCAATTCGCAGCTTCATTTCTCAGGTCGGCATTGCCAAAAACGATAGCATGGTCGACATTGCCTTCCTCGAATACTGCTTGCGCCAAGACCTCAACAAACGCTCCCCGCGCGTGATGGTCGTGTTAAAACCGCTAAAACTGATCATTGAGAACTGGGAAGCCAGCGCATTCGAGGAAGTAGAAGCCGTGAATAACCCAGAAGACCCATCCGCCGGAACCCGCACCCTGCGTTTCAGCCGCGTCCTCTGGATAGAGCGCGACGACTTTGAGGAAACACCGCCACCAAAGTATTTCCGCCTCTACCCAGGCAACAGCGTCCGCCTCCGCTATGGCTACATTGTTACCTGCACCGGCTTTGACAAAGACCCCAGCACCGGCGAAATCACCGCCGTCCATTGCGTGTACGACCCCGCAACCAAAGGCGGCAACGCGCCCGATAACCGCAAGGTAAAAAGCACAATTCACTGGGTCGCCACTGATGCCGCGATTCCTATTGAAGCGCGACTCTACGACTACTTGTTCACGGTTGAACGCCCAATGGATGTGCCGCCGGGCGGATCATTCACCGATAAGCTCAACTCCACATCCCTTGAAGTGATTCCCTGCGCCTACGCCGAGCCATGCCTCGCTGCCGCCGTTCCTTTCGACCGCTATCAGTTCGAGCGCATCGGGTACTTCGTCCGCGACCCCGACACCAGCGACGGCAAGCCAGTGTTTAACAAAACCGTGGGACTGCGGGACACATGGTTAAAGGTGAAAGACAAACCCCAGTGAACCACCCGCACGGCACATATCCCGCCACCGGCGTTTCCATCGCCCGATTATCCGGCGTGTTACGTCCCAACACGCCGGCGTTCTGTATAGGCGAATCTACCCACCGCGCTTATAGCGACCGGCAACCAATAAATTAGTTAGGTCTGTGCGCCGTAAAGCCGGAACTTGCTTTTCAGGGAAAGCCGGAAGCTATTCAACTTCTCTGACAACCGCCCGAATCCCTCCAACCAGATCAAAGACTTCGGCTGGTTTGAGGTATGTCCCTCTATGGCTGAGGTATGTCCCTCTATGGCTGAGGTATGTCCCTCTATGGCTGAGGTAGGTCCCTCTGTGGCTGAGGTAGGTCCCTCTGTGGCTGAGGTAGGTCCCTCTGTGGCTGAGGTAGGTCCCTCTGTGGCTGAGGTAGGTCCCTCTGTGGCTGAGGTAGG
>JAITIX010000005.1 GCA_031279205.1 Treponema sp.
TCAGTGCGTTTCACCGCAAACAGGCTGAGACGTGCCGCAAACAGGCTGAGACGTGCCGCAAACAGGCTGAGACGTGCCGCAAACAGGCTGAGACGTGCCGCAAACAGGCTGAGACGTGAGTAGCTTCCCGTGATTCTGTGGGCCAGGAAGCTTTAGGCGCGGGGCTTAATACTTGAAGTCGCTGTCGCCGATGAACTCGCGCAGTATGCTGTGTCCCGGCACGTACTGCGGAGGAATAGGCGCGAAGTTCTCCAGAAACAAGCGAAGTCGTACCGCCTCAGCGTATTCGGGGTAACCTGGTTTTACAGAACGAAGCAAAGGCTCGGCATAGAATTTCAGGACAGCAAGTTCATAACTCAACGCGGAGTTGAAGGCGATATCCGCGCTGTCCTGAAAGGGGAAGATGTGGAGTCGTTCCCCGCGTTGCACGTTTGGCCACATCTTGATGGTGTTTACGGCGCTTGTGTTGCGGAACTGGGCGTCTCGGACGAGGCGTCGGAGGAGCCGGTTGTCGCTTGTGGGGATGCGGTTATGGTCGTCAAGGTTGAGCAGGGTGAGGGCGGAGACGTAGAGCTTGAACTTGGTGTTTCTGGGGATTTGCGGGGTGAGCGCGTCGTTCAGGCCGTGAATGCCTTCGACGATGAGGATGCTTCTTTGGCCCAGTCGAATCTGCCTGCCACCGGTCTCACGGCGGCGTCCGGTTTTGAAGTCATACACTGGCAGGGTTACTGCATCGCCGTTGAAGAGAGCCAGCAGTTGCTGGTTGAAGTAAGCGACGTCCAGCGCCTCAAGGCACTCGTAGTCAGGCTCGCCTTTTTCATCACGTGGCGTTTTGTCTGTGTTTACATAGTAGTCGTCAAGGCTTACGGGGATGGGTTCCATGCCCATAACCTTGAGTTCAAGGCTGAGGCGTTTTGCGGTGGTGGTCTTCCCAGAACTGGAGGGGCCGGCGATAAGCACCACTTTCACGGAGTCCTGTTTATCGCAGACCATATCGGCTATTTGCGCTATTTTTTTAGCTTGAAACGCTTCGGCAATCCTGATGTACTCCCGAATAGCCCGTTCCCGTATGAGTCGGTTGAGGTCTCCTATGGTACGGATGCCTATGGTAAGTCCCCATTTTTTGTACTCATTATACACTGCGAAGATTGTGGGGCTTCCAGAAAAGGGTTCGATCTGGTTTTTCCCGACCCCTGGGAACAAAAGCAAAAAGCCGCTTGAATAGGTCATGAGGTCGAACACGCGCAGTAAGCCGGTGCGCGAGACCAGCGGCTCCACGTAGAGGTCTGCGAAGCCGCGGCACTCATTGATTTTGATTCGAGAGTCGTTGCGTTCCTCAAGGAGTTGGGCAGTACCGGTCTGGCCATTCTTCTCAAACATAGCCAGTGCTTCGGTATAGCTCATATAGTGAAACACAATGGGCAAATCCTCTTGTACCAGTGTCTTCATACGCGCTTTCAGGTTTGCGACTTCGTTTTCTGAGGGTGCTTCCCCGTCTCCAAACGTGTAGTAGTAGCTGTTTCCCAAGGAATGTCCCACATAGAGGCTGCGTTGCGGGAATAGATCGCGGGCTGCTATGGCGAGGAGGAACGACAGGGAGCGTCGGTATATCATCGCGCCTTCCGGCGATTCGAGTGTTACTGGTTCTAGGCTTGTGTTTATCTCAAGCGAGGTGGACAGGGGTCTGATTTCGTTGTTAACCTTGACCGCCGCAAGTTCGCCCTTTATCTCACCAAAGTGTTCTATTAATGTTTCAGCCTGAGTTGCGAAAGGACAACGCAGAGAAACTCCGTTCGGCAAATAGATTTGTATATCGTCCATGATATGCTCCTTTTAATCAATTTCAGTCAAGTTTTGCAGGCGCGTGAGCGTCTGATCTGGCAGGAGAGGATACGTTCCTGTCCAGTAGGCTTGGGTGTTTTGTACTGAGATGGCTTTTGTTCGCAGGATGAGCGAGTCATCCTCTGCTTTGTTAGCTGTGATGGAACCAAGCACCAGTACAAGTACGCCAAGCTGTTTTCCAATAGGCTGGGCTATGTCGATCATTGTTTCGCTGATTTGGGTATGTCCAGAGTATTCCACGATGGTGAGCATGGGGTTACGGTCAAGCGCGCGAGTCAGTTCTTCGGTAACATAGGTGGAAAGCGCCTCAGTTGGGGCGAGGAAATTGAGTACCGCGACTTTGGCGCGAGAAGGAATCCGCATGTTCAGATAGCGGCCTGCAGTAAAAATTGCCTCGTCAAGGGGAAGGCTCTGCTGGGCGGGTAAGATGGCCGCCACTAGTAACATACTTAGCAACGCGATTTTTTTCATAACACCTCCTATTCATTGGGAAGATTGAAGAACCGGTTTGCGTTTTCCCAAAGCACTACGGCCAGTTCCTCCCTGCCCACCTTCAGCATATCAGCAAGACAGTTTGCTGTGATAGGGAGGTACTTCGGCATATTCCGCTTACCTCGGTAATCGGATGGAACCATGAAAGGGCTTTCCGATTCAATAAGAAGCCGGTCAAAAGGGATAACTCCAATGGTTTCGTGGAGGTTACGGGCATTCCGGTAGGTGAGGTTTCCCGCGAAGGAGAAGTAGAGGTTGAGCTTGAGCGCACGCCTTGCATAGTCTGCGTTTTCGGAATAGCAGTGAAGTACCCCGCCTCTTGGGGGCAGGCGGTCGCGGAGTATGTCCAGTACATCGCGCCCTGCGTCGCGGTTGTGTATGATTACGGGCAAGTTGAAGCGTGTAGCCAGGTCAAGCTGGGCGATAAACAGCTCGACTTGGGACTTACGATCTCCGAATTTGTGAAAGTAATCGAGACCAGTCTCACCAACGGCTACGACACGGGGAAGCTGAAGATTCCGCTCTATGCTTTGAAGCCATCCCTTGCCCGGGTTCTGTACCTCTGAAGGGGACACTCCTACCGCGTGATACACATTTGTCGCGGACTTCAGATTCTCGTACATCAGATCGAAATCGCGTAGACTATTACAAATCGACACGATCCGCGTTACGGAAGCCTGACGCGCTTCCTGAACAACGATAAGGCGCTCGATAGGGTCATCGTAAATGAGCCCTATGTGGGCATGAGTATCAAAAAATTGCATAGCGTAATCCATAAAGACAGGATAGATCTTTCTAAACTAGAATTGACTAAGTGTATCATAGATTCCTGGATTCCTGCAATCGTCAAATAATGTAAGAGAAACATGCGATGATTACACGATGTAGGAGAATTTAAGCTTGAGTGCTTGACACTTTTTGTATTTGTTGGTATAGTGGAGAAAGTTAGGGGGCGTAGCGAAGCTGGTTTATCGCGCTGGCCTGTCAAGCCGGAGGTCGCGGGTTCAAGCCCCGTCGCTCCCGTAACCAAGCCTGTTAAAACAGGCTTTTTTATTGCCCTGATGTGGTTTTTCTGGCAATAAAAAGCCGGTATCGTCCCGATGGGAGATACCGGCTTTCAAGCGTTTGCGAAGAAGTGCTTAACCTAGGCTCTTCTTTCCATGCTTAATGGCAGCTTTGCAGGTTTTGCAGACTTTGACCTTTGCCTCGCCCTGCTCATATAGAATCTTTACATTAGTTCGTTTGCAAACTGGACATTCACCTCTTCCATGTGCTGGAAGTTCTCTGATTCCTTTGCCCCTATGCGCTTTTGACATTAGCTTGCTCCTTATTTTTTCTCGTTATCCTACTTTGTGGTTTTCTTTGCCTTTCGGTTGATTACAGCCTCAAGGCTATAATCAACCAACTCAAGCACAACCATTTCGGTTGCGTCCCCAAACCGCTCGCCCAGTTTCAGAATCCGCGTATAACCGCCGGGGCGTTCTTTCATACGCACCGCGATGTCCGTAAACAACTTCGCCACGATACCTTCATCAAACAGGCGGCTTGACACAATGCGCCTATTATGAACTGAGTCAATCTTTGCTCGTGTTATGAGCTTTTCAGCACTCCGGCGAATCGCAAGCGCCTTTGCCTTTGTTGTCCTGATACGTCCATACCTGAACAATGACGTTACCATATTACGATGCAACGCTTTACGGTGAGCCGCCATGCGTTCAAGCGGGTTAAAGCCTCTTTTATGTTTCATGTGTTTCTGCTTCCTTTTCCTTTTGCGAGGAAAGTTTTACCATATTTCTCAGAGTGCTCAGATCAGTTATTCCAAGACCTAAGCCGGACTCCCTCAGTTTTTCTTTTATTTCCTGCAACGACTTCTTGCCAAAGTTGCGGGTCTTAGTAAGCTCTTCCTCGGTTTTTCTGATAAGTTCCCCGATGGTTCTGATACTCGCGTTTTTCAGGCAATTTGATGAGCGAACCGATAACTCCAGTTCTTCAACCGGCCTGTTCAAAAGCTGTTGAATCCAGCTGCCGACCTCACCATCCGCATCATCGGCGACAAAGGCGTTTTCATCAAAGTTGATAAACGCCATGAAATAATCCTTGATGATCTTCGCGGCCTCGCCCAGCGCGTCTTCTGGCTTAATGGTTCCATCGGTCCAAAGCTCAAGCGACAGTTTTTCAAAGTCAGCCCGCTGACCAACCCGTACCGGATCTACAGAATACTTTACTTTCTTCACTGGCGAAAAGATCGCGTCCAGCGGAATTGTATTAACTTCTTCAATATACAGTTCATTTTCTTCTGCCGGCACATAGCCACGCGCCAGATCAATCTGAATCTCAAAGTCAAGACGGGCGTCGTTCATCAGCGTCATAATATGCTGGCCTTTACTCAAGACCTCAACCTGACCAGTTCGCTCAAAATCGTCGCTTTTGATCTCCCGCTGGCCTGACCATTCATACAGAATGATATCCTGTTCCATGTCTTCGGGAAGTCGCAGACGCACCTGCTTTAGATTGTTTATGACTTCAAGCGTGTCCTCCACAATGTTCGGAACCGCCTCGAATTCGCTGGAGACCGCGTGAGCGACACCCTCGGCGTTATACGAACTGATCTTCACCGCAGTAATCGCGTATCCTTTGATCGAGGAAAGGAGTACCCGCCGCAATGTATTGCCAACGGTTGTCCCAAACCCAGGTTCAAAAGGAGACGCGACAAACTTACCATAATCAGAACACAACTCACCATGCTCGAAACTGATACCTTTTGGACGTTTAAATCCTTTAAGGAGATTCTTACGGGCCATTAAAACTCCTTATTTGGAATAAAATTCAACGATCATCTGCTCTTTAATATCTGCGAGATCGGTTATATCACCCCTGCGCGGCACGGCAAGGAACCTGCCTTTCATGGCGTCAGGATCAACAGAAAGCCACGGCATAACCCCAGCCCTCCCAAATTCTTTCAAAGCATCCTTTATAATCACGAGATTCTTACCAGATTCCCCAATTTCAACAGTATCATCAGGACGAACCATGTAAGAAGGAATATTCACCCGCTCACCATTCACCAGCACATGGCCATGAAGCACGAGCTGCCGTGCCTGCTGCCTGCTCACTGCAAAACGTAGACGGTATATCACATTATCCAACCTACGTTCAAGGATCACGAACAGGTTTTCACCGGTAATACCGGTCATACGCAGAGCCCGTTCAAAAAAAAGACGGAACTGCTTTTCCTGCATACCGTATATTCTCTTCAGCTTCTGTTTTTCACGGAGCTGAGTTCCATAATTCGACCGTTTCCCAGGTCGTACCTTAGGGTCTTTGCCCGGAGCTGGTCGTTTTTTATTGATCGGACACTTATCACTTTTGCAACGCGCCCCTTTGAGCATGAGCTTCTTCTGGTCAACGCGGCACAGTCGACAAACCGGTCCCGTATATCTTGCCATCTTCTTCCTTCTCCTTAGATACGCCTTGTCTTCCGAGGCCGGCACCCATTATGGGGAATCGGGGTAACATCATTGATTGATTTCACCTTGATTCCCAGCGTACCAAGCTGTCTGATGGCGGATTCCCGACCAATGCCAGGGCCTTTGACATACACATGAACTTCCCGCAATCCGACCTGCATCGCCTTTTGAGCCGCAGTCTCGGTTACAGTTTGCGCCGCGAATGGGGTGGACTTCTTTGCGCCCCTGAATCCAAGCCCACCGGAACTAGCCCACGAAATAGCGTTACCTATAATATCAGTTATGGTAACAATCGTATTGTTAAACGTTGCCTGTATATACACATTGCCTTCGTATACGGACTTTTTTTCTTTCCGTCGTTTCATCGTATTAGCCACCGCTATCCTCCATAAATAAATACGCGCTATTTCTTCTTACCCGCGACAGTCTTCTTCTTACCCTTGCGAGTTCGTGCGTTAGTGCGCGTCCGTTGCCCCCTCAGCGGCAAACCTTTCCGGTGCCGCAATCCCCGATAACACCCGATATCCATGAGTCGCTTGATATTCAAGGCTATCTCAGTACGTAAACGTCCCTCAACTTTGTAGTCATTTTCAATGATCTGACGAAGCTCGTTAAGTTCTTCGGTTGAAAGATCATTAATCAACTGCAAAGGATCAAGTTTCGCCTTAACACAAATCTCATCCGCACTCGACCTGCCAATCCCATAGATATAGGTTAACGCTATGTTCGTGTGCTTGTTGGGAAGATCAATTCCCGCTATACGTGCCATAGCCGCTCCTACCCCTGCTTCTGCTTATGCTTGGGGTTTTGGCAAATGATCCGTATAATCCCATTCCGCTTGATTACCTTGCATTTGTCACAAATAGGCTTAACGCTTGTTCGGACTTTCATCTATTTCTCCACCTCTTTCTTTATCGCCCTTCAAGAGCAATTTTTCATATTAAACCAAATCCTGGCCACTTCGTCAATACGCTCCGGTACATTATAGGTTGCGCCCATGAAGCCGTCCTTTCTTCGTAAGCCCCTCATGATGGTGCATCTTGAGAAGACCCTCAACCTGACTCATCGTATCAAGGTCAACGCCAACCAATATCAGCAGCGATGTGCCACCCATCAGATACGAAATCGACGATGGGAAGTTAAAGCCCCACTGAATGACCGTAGGAATAATCGCAATAAGCACGAGATATAACGAACCGGGTAACACAATCCGGTTCAGTATCTTGGTCAGGTATTCCTCTATGCGTTCCGCCCGAATTCCCGGTATGGAACCACCGTTCTCACGGATATTTTTGGCAATCTCAATCGGGTTCAGGCTTACCTGGGTATAAAAGTACGCGAAGAAGATGATCAACACCACATACAGTATGTTATAAAGTGGACCCGTGGGACGCAAAGCCTGAGACACCGCCGCCAGCCACGCCACATTACCGCCAATGGTCGAGGCAATCTGGAGCGGAAAGGTCAGAATCGACGAGGCAAAAATAACCGGAATCACACCAGAAGGATTGATCTTGAAAGGAATGTAGGTGTTGGAAGCGCCATACATACGCCGTCCCACAACCCGTTTCGCGTAATTAACCGGAATTTTACGCTGTCCCTGCTGTTCAAATACCACAAGAGCCACAACGCCAACAAAAATCGCCAACACCACAATAACAAACACGAGGTTAAGATCGCCGTTTCGCACCCGTCCCAGCAGTTCCCATAACGCCTGTGGAAGCCGCGCCACAATACCGGCGAAAATCAACAGCGATATGCCATTACCAATACCACGCTTTGTGATCTGCTCGCCTATCCACATGAGAAACATCGTTCCCACTGTTACAGTGAGCATGGCCAGTATACTGAACGGAACTATGTTCATAGTCAGAAGGTTTTCCACACTCCGCGAAATGCTCTGCGCGTACTGCGTAACCGCAAACGCCTGAATAAGACATACCACCACAGTTCCAATGCGCTGGTATATGTGTATCTTCTTCTTGCCGCCTTCTTCCTGCGAAATCTTTTTCAGACGGGGGAACACAATCAGCAATAATTGCATGATGATCGACATGGAGATATACGGCATGATCCCCAACATGAACACTGAAAAGTTCGAAAACGCCCCTCCAGCGAAGAAGTCAAGATAATCAACAATGGCGTTACCGGAATTTTGCTGGGAAAGAAAATAAGCGTTCAGTTCCTGAACATTGATCCCAGGTACAGGAAGCACCGCGCCAATACGAAACACAACCAGCATAAGCATAGTAAAGATGATACGTTCCCGAAGTTCTTTAACCCTGAAAATACCAACTAATGGATTAGCCATGTAATCTTTCCTATTACTATTATTTTGAAATCGAAATCGAAATCGATCAAAATCACGTTACAAAACATCGGCAACGCCACCCGCTTTCTCGATCTTTTCTTTGGCAACCCTAGATACTGCTCCAACCTTAAAGATAAGTTTCTTAGAGATATCTCCATTCGCCAGAATCTTAACCAACGCTTTTTCCTTAATCAAGCGCTTCGCGGTCAGGCTCGTTACGTCAACAAGCTCTCCCTCGTTATACGCCTTTTCTATCATTTCCAAGTTTACTATCTGGACTTCCTTTTTAAAGAGATAATTGGAAAAACCGCGCTGTGCGAGTCGCCGATACAGCGGCATCTGTCCGCCCTCAAAGCCAACATACGTTTTCCCACCAGAACGCGCCTTCTGCCCCTTATTGCCCTTGCCGGCGGTTGTGCCATGTCCTGAACCCTGACCGCGACCAACAATCCGTTTACGTTTGCGCGCCCCCGCAGGTGCATGCAAGTCAAAATCATGCATTATTTCACTTCCTCCACCACAACCAGATGTGAAACAACCCTTACCATACCTAGTATGGTGGGACTTGCTTCCTGCTCGCTTGATGATCCGATTTTCCTCAAACCAAGCGAACGAACCGTAGCCCGCTGCCTGGGAAGAGCTCCTATTGTACTGCGTACAAGCCATATCTTAATCTTCTGCGCCATTGCTTAACCCCATACATCTTTGAGGGCTTTTCCCCGACTTTTGGCCACCATCTTCGCGTCCATCATCTTACTGATACAATCAAACGTAGCCTTCACCACATTATACTGACTCGACGCTCCAATGGACTTACTCAACACATCAGTAACACCACCAGCCTCCATGATCGCACGCACCGGCCCGCCCGCAATAATCCCTGTACCGGAACACGCAGGCTTCAGCAGAACCCGCGACGCCTTGAAGTTACCCTTGATTTCGTGAGGAATGGTTCCACCCTTAATTGGGAACGGCACAAGGTTACGCTTCGCCTTTTCAACACTTTTGCGAATAGCCTCGGAAACATCGTTAGCCTTGCCAAAACCAAAGCCTACATTTCCCCTGCGATCCCCAACTACTGTTAAAGCAGAAAAGGAAAACCGACGCCCACCTTTCACCACCTTAGCGGTTCTGTTGAGCTTCACCAACTTTTCAACAAACTCTTTATCTTTCTCCGGCGAGTTCCGGTCTCGATCTCTATCGCGTGAATATTCCATGCTTTCTCCGCTCTCCTCTTAAAACTGTACTCCGGCTTTACGCGCACCATCAGCCATCGCTTTTACCACTCCATGATAGAGATACCCATTTCGATCAAAAACAACCGTCTTGATATTCTTCTCAAGGAGCCGTTTTCCCATGATCTCGCCCAACTGAGCGCCACCTTTCACTGTTGGCTTAGTGGCCTTCAACTCCGCTTCGAGCGTTGAGGCTGAAACTAGCGTGTGCCCCTTTGAGTCATCAATAACCTGCATATACAAGGCGCGATTGCTCCGCGTAACCGTCATACGTGGCCGTTCCGCAGTACCAGATATAAGTTTGCGTATATGAGTCTTTCTCTTAAACCGCTTCCGGTCTTTCTCAATTATCTTTCGTAACATAGTTTAAACCTACTTCACGCCGGATTTACCGACTTTTCTTCTGATTTGCTCGTCTTCATAACGAATACCCTTGCCTTTGTACGGTTCAGACAGACGGAGTTTGCGAATCTCGGAAGCGAATTCCCCGACCCGTTGTTTATCAATCCCGCTTACCACGACCCGTCCATTCGCCTCAATCGCCACTGACAACCCTTCCGGAATCCCGACGAGGATATCGTTAGAATAACCGAGGCTCATGGACAAGACTCTGCTCTGCACCTCAGCCCGATACCCAACGCCCGTTATCACAAGCGCTCTGGTGAAGCCGGTAAAAACTCCGATCACCATATTCTTAAGCAGATTGCGATATAGGCCATGAAAAGACTTTGTCTGCTTTTCTTCATTGGCCCTGTTTATCACAATCAGGTCACCCTCCGGCTTAAAACTGATAACCGGATGATATTTTTGCGCTAGCTTCCCTTTAGGGCCTTCCACAGTGATGACTTCATCATGGAAGCTCACCTTCACCCCAGCCGGAATCCTGACTGGAATTTTTCCAATACGCGACATATACGCCCCTTACCAAACCGTACAGATGACTTCGCCGCCGACTTTCTTCTCAGCCGCTTTTTTCCCAGTGGTAACACCAACCGATGTTGAGACAATCAATGTACCATATCCATTAAAAACCCGTGGCATATCCTTATAACCAGCATACACGCGACGTCCAGACCTGGAAACCTTTTCAAGCCCGTGAATAATCGAGACAGACCGGTCATCATACTTGAGAAACACCCGTATGATGTTACCGCCAACATCCTGATTTACCTTTTTAAAATTTTTGATATACCCTTCGGTCTTCAGAATCTTTATAACCTCAAGCTTCAGTTTAGAGGCAGGGATATCAACTTTTTCGTGCTTTGCCATACCGGCATTCCGAATCTTGGTCAGCATATCCGCAATGGGATCAGAAACACTCATGTCCTTTTCTCCTACCAGCTTGATTTAGTAATGCCAGGGATCAGGCCTTCGCTCGCCAGCTTGCGGAAGCAAAGACGACACATCTCGAATTTCCGCAGATAACCCCTCGCTCGCCCGCAGATACGACAGCGATTCACCTTTCTCGTTTTATATTTAGGCACCCTGAGCGCCTTTATGATCATCGCCTTTCTTGCCATGCTACCTCCAGTTTGCGCATCAAAACAGCGTGTGTTTATTTCCTGAACGGCATTCCGAACTTCGCGAGAAAGGCTTTCGCCTCCGCGTCGGTCTGCGCCGTTGTTACGATTACGATATTAAGCCCTGATACCCGCTCAATCTTGTCAAAGTCGATCTCCGGGAAAATAATTTGCTCGACAATACCAAGCGAATAATTCCCATGACCGTCAAAAGCATTCTGATTCACACCGCGAAAGTCCTTAACACGCGGCAACGCGACGTTGACCAGTCGGTCAAGAAACTCATACATCCTCGCTCCCCGCAGGGTAACTTTCACGCCAATCTCCTGACCTGTGCGAATCTTGAAATTCGCTATGCTTTTCCGCGCCTTGGTCTTGACCGCTTTTTGTCCAGTGATAAGTGTGAGATCGTTAACAGCCGCATCCAGCAGTTTTTTGTTCTGCAAGGCCTCGCCCACACCCATATTCACCACAATCTTCTCAAGCCGTGGGATCTGCAGCTTGGAAGAGTATCCAAACTCCTTGAATAGCTCCGGAAGAATCTGTTCGCGGTATATCTTTTTAAGTCGAGGCTCCATGACCACTACCGGTACTTTGGCGCACGACACTTTCTTCGCTTCACCTTTTTCTTTCTTTACCTCCGCTACGTTTGCAACTCCAGCCTTTTTCTCGCTTTTTTTCCCTTCGCCCTTTGTCATAGCGCCTCTCCACATTTCCGGCAGACACGAACCTTGACATCCCCTTCCTGCTTAAAACCTATCCGCGTCGGCCCGCATTTTTTACACAGGATCATCGCATTGGAACTATGAATCGCCGCTTCTATCTCGACAATCCCTCCCCGATCCTGCTGATTTCGGCGTTTTTTCGCTTTCTTAACAATATTAACGCCCTCAATCACCAGCCGATCTTTATCCCGCAGGATTTTAAGAATCCGTCCCCGTTTTCCCTTATCCTTGCCGGTGATAACCTCTACCGTATCCTCTTTTTGCAGCTTAAACTTATGCTGTGTCATGCTCATCACTCCTTTTTACAGGACCTCTGGGGCAAGGGAAACGATTTTCATATAATCCTTTTCCCGCAATTCCCGTGCAACCGGCCCGAAAATACGCTTTCCTTTGGGATTCAGTGTCGCATCAATGATCACACACGCATTATCATCAAAGCGGATATAAGTGCCATCAGGTCTCCGATACTCCTTGTGAGTTCTCACCACAACCGCCTTTTCAACCGTTCCCTTCTTTATATTCGATGAGGGAAGCGCGTCTTTAACCGCCACCACAATAATGTCGCCGATACTAGCATACTTCCGTTTAGAACCGCCAAGTACCTTTATACACTGAACCAATTTAGCCCCTGAATTGTCAGCAACATTCAGAAACGTTTCCACCTGAATCATTTTTTTCTTCTCTCCACACCGTTATCGCGCACGTTCCATAATGGCCGTGAGCTTCCAGCACTTCTCTTTACTGATAGGACGACACTCCACAACTCGTACCCGATCCCCTATCTTCGCCTCATTAGCCTCATCATGCGCCTTCACCTTCTTGATGCGGGTAACATATTTTTTATAAAGCGGATGTAAGGTCATAGTTTCAACCGCGACCACAATAGTTTTATCCATCTTGTCGCTTTTCACTATCCCCACGAACTCTTTTTTCCTTTTTACATTCTCTTCAGCCACGATACTACTCCTTATTTTCCCCACTCTGCACGCTCTGCGGTTTTTCCTGCTGCCGGATCAGGGTATTGAGCCGCGCGATCTGTCGCCGCATAGTCCGTTTTTGCAGAGGATTCTCCACATGACCGATAACCATCTGAAAACGGAATTCCATATACCTTCTACTCAGCTCATCACGTTTTGCCTTAAGCTCGGGTAACGATAAATTCTTAAACGAGTTCTTCATACTTACAACCTTCCTCAACCCAACTCAAAATCAGCGCGAGCCACAAACTTTGTTTTGATAGGCAACTTGGCTCCGGCAAGAACCATAGCTTCCTCGGCGATTGTTTTTTCAATACCACCAATCTCAAACATCACGGTTCCCGGCTTTACCACCGCCACCCAGTATTCAGGAGCGCCCTTGCCTTTACCCATGCGGGTTTCAGCTGGCTTCTTTGAAAAAGGCTTGTCTGGAAAAATCCGTATCCATATCTGCCCACCACGCTTCACATGCCGGTTCAGTGCAATACGAGCGGCCTCAATCTGCCGGTTCGTAATCCACATTGGCTCCAGAGCGACCAAAGCGCAATCGCCAAAAACAACGGTATTCCCCCGTGTGGCACTTCCTCTCATAGCGCTAACCCCACGCTGTACCTTACGATGTTTAACCCGTTTTGGACTTAACATTTTTAACTCCTTGCCGAGACCCGTTCACGCCGTTTCCGAACCAGCGCTCCCGCATCCTCTTTCTGTTCCTTGCCATATTTCATACCGTTGTACACCCACACCTTAACGCCAATAGCGCCAAAAGTAGTATGCGCTTCCGCAAACCCATAATCAATGTCCGCCCGCAAAGTATGGAGTGGGATGCGCCCTTCTTTGGCTTCCTCAGTACGCGACATTTCAGCGCCACCCAACCGGCCAGAAAGCCGCACCTTAACGCCCTGTGCGTTTCCCTTCTTAACCGCGTTTGTTATCGCCTGCTTCATTGTTCTCCTGAACGATGAGCGATTCAAAAGCTGACGGGCAATACCCTGCGCGATGATCTGTGCGTTGCTATCCGCATTACGAATCTCTTTAATCTTTATCTGAATCTTCTTGGCAACGTACTTTTGCAATTCAGTGCCAATTTTCTCGATATTTGCGCCCTTTGTCCCAATGATAACACCCGGACGAGCCGTATGAATCGTAACCGTGATGCGCTGGGGATGTCGGATGATCTCAAGCTCGGCAACATCCGCACCTTTAGTTTCCGGCATAGCCATAATGAGTTTACGTAACTTCAAATCTTCATGAAGTGTATCCGCATATTCTCTGGGATCCACATACCATCGCGATCCCCACACCTTATTGATACCCAGCCGTAACCCAACGGGGTTAACTTTTTGTCCCACTTTCCTTTTCCACCTTTTTAGCTTCGTCAATAATAACGCTAATGTGACACATTCGTTTCAGAAGCATATCTGCCCGTCCACGAGCGCGAAACCACACCCGTTTCATACGCGCACTTTCATCGATCAACACTTCCCTGACATACAGCATATCTTCCTCAAGCCGCTTGTTTTGCACCAGTGCATTAGAAGCTGCTGATTTCACCGTTTTTCTGATAAGCCGAGCGCCTTTGTGAGGCATATTCTCAAGCATCGCCATAACTTCAGGATACGGTTTTGACCGTATCAGGTTCGCCACCGGCCTGAGCTTAAACGGGGACGCGATAAGATACTTGCTCACTGCTCGATAACCACTTTTTGTCTTCATTCCCTTACCCCGTTATTTAGCCTTCTTGTCAGAACCTGCGTGTCCCCGAAAAATCCGCGTGGGAGAAAACTCACCGAGCTTGTGCCCCACAAGGTTTTCCGTGATATACACCGGAATCCAACTCTTTCCATTATGAACAGAAATAGTTCCACCTACCATTTCAGGAATAATCGTTGAACACCGGGAATACGTTTTTATCATCCTCCGTTCCCCGCTCTTGCTCATGTCCAGCACTTTCTTATAAAGACTCTTTTCTATAAAAGGGCCTTTTTTAACAGACCTTGACACTATGCACTCCTATTTCTTTTTACCACGACTCACGATAAACCTCGATGAAGGCTTATGTTTACTGCGGGTTTTACATCCTTTGGTTGGCTGACCCCACGGAGTAACAGGATGGATACCTTTGTTCTTACCCTCGCCGCCACCGTGCGGGTGATCCACCGGATTCATCACCATACCACGCACTGTAGGCCGCACTCCCAACCAGCGCTTACGTCCAGCCTTGCCCAGTTGGGTATTCATGTGGTCTTCATTTCCTACAACGCCAATACTGGCAAAGCACTTCTTAAACACCATTCTCATCTCGCCAGAAGGCAGTCTTAAAGTAACATAATCCCCTTCCTTAGCGACAAGCAACGCGCTCTCTCCAGCGGAGCGAACCATCTGTCCACCCTTTCCCAAAGTCAGTTCAACATTATGCACCGCAAAGCCCAGCGGAATCTGTTCAAGCGGCAAGGCGTTACCCGTTTCAATAGGAACCTCTGGCCCGCTCAACACCCACATGTTAACCATCAAACTTTTTGGTGCGAGGATATAACGCTTTTCGCCATCAACATAATTCACCAGCGCGATATTGGCGCTCCGGTTAGGATCATACTCGATAGTGACAACCCTTCCACGAATCCCGATCTTGTCCCGCCTGAAATCTATGTCACGGTAGAGCCGTTTATGCCCGCCACCCTTATGCCGGACGCTGATGCGGCCATTATCATCCCGCCCTGCCCGTTTCTTTCGCCCGCTCGTCAGGCTTTTTTCAGGCCGCGTATTCCGTGTTAAATCTGAAAAATCCAAACTTATTAGCTGCCGCATACCCGCCGTGATCGGCTTATATGTTTTAATCCCCATACAACGTTCCCTTATACACCTTCAAACAGGCCTATTTTTTCATTTTTTTGCAGACAAATTATCGCCTTTTTCCATGTCGTGGTATGCCCCGATCGATAACGTTGACGCTTAGGCTTGCCACCTACTACCATCACCGTACAAGAAACCGGATGCACCTTAAATAGCTTCCGCACCGCTTCCTTTATTTGTATCTTTGTTGCGGAAGGATCAACGCGAAACACATACTTCCCCTCCTCCCGCATAATATTCGCTTTTTCCGAAAGCACCGGCTCAATCAACACTTGTTTCAACACTACCATTACTCACCCTCACTCTTAGCGCCATAAAAAGCGTTCAGACTCTTCACCGCTGTTTCGGTCAGAATAACCCGCCGCCCGTAAAATAACTCATGCGCGGAAAGCCGATCATACCCCAAAAAACTGAGCCACGGGATATTCGCACCACTGCGCCGCACCAGTGTTGATGTCACTTTCAGCGCCACATTCTCAGCATCATCCGGCGACTTTAATGGTTCATGGTCCTTAAATATAAGCACTGTACGCCACTGTTCACCAAAATTTTTGAGTATCTTCACTATATCCTTGGTTTTCCCCGAATCTACCGAAAAATCTTCAATGATCTTTATCATATCGTTCTGAGCTTTCAGACTCAGTATCGTTTTCAACGCCAGTCGCTTTGCCTTTCTCGGCATTGAATAGGAAAAATCCCTCGGTTTGGGGCCAAATACCGTCCCACCACCAACCAACACGGGCGATTTCTTGTCGCCGCGCCGCGCCCGACCCGTACCCTTCTGCTTATACGGCTTGGCGTTAGACCCATGGATTTCTCCACGGTCTTTAGTGCTTGCCGTCCCCAATCGCCGGTTGGCGAGCTCGTTATTTATCGCATCCCAGATGACCGCCTCATTTTGCGGAAGGCCGAATACTGTGTCGTCCAGTTCGATATCACGAAGTTCTTTACCATCAATGGAATATACCTTCTGCTTCATCACATTCCCCAATCAGGACTTCTTAACCGCAGCTCTAACAACCACAAGCCCTTTATTTATACCCGGAACAGTCCCATGAACCATGAGAAGCTGTTTCTCCGTGTCAACCCGGACAACCCTGAGACTCAAAACCGTTACCCGCTCATGCCCCATACGTCCGGGCAGTTTCACGTTTTTGAACGTGCGACCTGGATAGGTTGACTGTCCCGTAGAACCAGGCTCGCGGTGGAATTTAGAACCGTGAGTATGGCGACCACCAGCAAAACCCCAGCGCTTCATAACACCCTGAAACCCTTTGCCTTTGGAAACACCAATCACGTCAACATAACGAATCCTATCAAACACTTCCACACCCAGAGAATCACCAACCGCAACTTCTTTTTCAAAATCACGAAATTCTTTCAGATACTTCTTTGGCGCGATATTCTGTGGAAATTGTCCCGCGTAAGGTTTTGTAACAAGATTCTTTTTCTTGTCATCAACACCAAGAACCACAGCAGCATAACCATCTTTTTCTTCGTTCTTCTTAGCAACCACCACATTCGGATCAATCCGCAACACTGTTACTGGCAACATATTGCCCACCTCATCAAAAACCTGCGTCATGCCAATTTTTTTAGCCATCAGTCCCAACATATTTTCTCCAAACCGCCCATCACTGTTTTATCTCAACGTCAACGCCAGCGGGAAGCTCCAGCTTCATAAGCGAATCCATCACTTCAGGCGAGGGATTGATGATATCAATCAAACGTTTATGAGTCCGCATCTCAAACTGCTCCCGCGCCTTTTTGTCTATATGAGGCGAACGAAGCACCGTTATCTTATTGATACGAGTCGGAAGCGGAATCGGACCGGTTACTTTCACTCCCGCCTTCTGCACCGTCTGTACGATAGATTTGGCGCTCTGATCAATTAACTCAACATCGAAACCGCGCAATCGTACGCGAATTCGTTCCTTAGCCATTATTCCTCCAAAAAGGCGTACACCGGTAAACCAGCATACGCCTTCCCCCTTAGCATTTTATTGTATAATTTCCACAACCTGTCCGGAGGCAACCGTTTTGCCACCCTCACGAATAGCAAAGCGAAGCGTCTTCTCCATGGCAATCGGGTGAATAAGCTCGCCGACGATCTCGGTATTATCCCCCGGCATGATCATCTCCTTTCCTTCCGGAAGTGTTACCGTTCCCGTGATATCAGTCGTGCGAAAATAGAACTGAGGTCGATAACCGGTGAAGAACGGGCTGTGGCGCCCACCTTCTTCCTTGGAAAGGCAATAAATCTGCCCCTTGAACTTGCTGTGCGGGGTAATTGAACCCGGCTTGGCAAGCACCTGGCCACGTTCAACTTCTTTCTTATCAATACCACGCAGAAGCGCACCAATGTTATCACCAGCCCGCCCTTCCTCCAGCAACTTGTTAAACATCTCGATGCCAGTAACCGTGGTTTTCCTGGTCGGCTTGATACCAACGATTTCCACTTCCTCGTTCAGCTTGATCACGCCGCGCTCAACCTTGCCCGTTACCACCGTGCCACGACCAGAGATCGTAAACACGTCCTCAATCGGCATAAGGAATGGCTTGTCGGCATCACGTACCGGATCCGGGAAATAAGAGTCCATCGCGTCAAGTAGTTTCTGAATACACTTGGAATCCTCGGTCTCCTTTCCCTCGTTCAGCTCTTCCATAGCCTTAAATGCGGAACCCTTGATAATGGGAATCTCGTCGCCGGGAAACCCATTAGCCGTGAGCACGTCTTTAATTTCTTCCTCGACAAGCTCAATGAGTTCTGGATCATCAACAAGATCAACCTTGTTGAGAAACACGATGATATTCGGAACCCCCACCTGACGAGCAAGAATAATATGTTCCCGGGTCTGGGGCATAACCGAGTCTGGCGCGGAAACGACCAGCACCGCGCCATCCATCTGAGCCGCACCGGTAATCATGTTCTTGATGTAGTCGGCGTGTCCGGGGCAGTCTATGTGAGCATAATGCCGCTTCTCAGACTGATACTCAAGGTGCCGCGTGTTAATGGTAATACCACGCGCCTTTTCTTCCGGTGCATTATCAATGTCGTCAAACTTCATTACCTTATCACCATACTTTTTGCCGCAATACATAGTAATCGCGGCGGAAAGCGTCGTCTTGCCATGGTCCACATGGCCGATGGTCCCCACATTCATGTGGATTTTAGTTCGATTAAATTTGTCCTTCGCCATTCTCTCCTCCTTAACATTTACCAAGTTTCGAGAGTATACACAAACGCTTACAAAAGCGCAAGACACTCCCTCTAAAATAAACCGCTTCTCGCGGATTTTATATAACATTATAAAAGAAATAGTAAAAACGAGCAGAAAAATGAAGATAACTTTATCTATCTATCTCGCTCCACCTATCTCATCTCTATCAAACTTACCAAAATGAATTTTTCCATTCTCGTAAATCTTACAATGATCGGTTTGGATAACCGAGAACTCCACGCCAGAGCATATCCCGAATTCTCAGACGCGTCAATCCCTAACAATTACCAGCGATAATGCGCGAATGCCTTGTTTGCCTCCGCCATCTTATGAGTATCTTCCTTCTTCTTGAACGCAGTACCCGTATTATTATAGGCATCAAGAAGTTCCGCCGCAAGGCGGTCTCCCATACCATGACCAGAACGCGCACGTGCGGCGTTAATAATCCACCGCATACCCAACGCTTCACGCCGCGATTCCCGGATTCCCATTGGCACCTGATATGTCGCGCCACCAACCCTTCGAGACTTTACCTCAATCATTGGTTTCACATTATCTATGGCTTTCAAAAAAACTTCAAGGGGTTCTTTCTCAACTTTCGTGCGAAGCACACCCAGCGCGTCATGTACAATCCTAAGCCCTACCGAGCGTTTGCCATCCCTCATCATGCGATTCACAAATTTAGAAACCACAACGCTGTTGTATTTAGAATCCGGAACAATGCCCCGATCCACAGTCTTCTTCTTTCTTCCCATACTATTCTCCGCATTACGCCTTTGGCCGTTTAACGCCATACTTTGACCGGCCCCGCTTTCGACTTTCCACGCCCAAGGTATCCTTCGCACCTCGAATGATGTGATAACGCACACCGGGAAGGTCTTTTACACGGCCACCTCGAACCAGAACTACCGAGTGTTCCTGCAAGTTATGTCCGATACCCGGAATATACGCCGTAACTTCAGTTCCATGAGAAAGACGCACACGAGCAATCTTCCGTAACGCCGAGTTCGGCTTCTTAGGCGTCATCGTCATCACGCGGGTACAAGTTCCACGTTTCTGAGGACAGGATTGAAGAGCCGGAGACTTCGTTTTGGCCGTAATCTGTTGCCGTCCAAAACGAACCAGTTGATTAATAGTAGGCATGAACCAAAAACTCCCTTTTGTAAATACTTGCTCACCATAAGGCTACAAGTAATAATACCTTATCTGAAAGATAAAAAAAGGTCAATAGGGTTATAAAAAATTCTTGCTTTTTTATACGAATTTTTTATCCCAGTTCCTTTGCCCGCCGGAATGTCGCCTCCACCGCATTCATCACGACGCCACGAAACGCGCCATTCTCCAGCGCCGCGATACCAGCTATGGTAGTGCCCGCCGGCGAGCTTACCATGTCCTTGAGTTCTCCAGGATGCTTCCCCGTTTCCAGCATCATCGTGGCAGAACCCGCAACCATTTTACCAGCATAGCACAAAGCCCTGTCTCGTGGTAAGCCCGCCCGAACAGCGCCATCGGCAAGCGCCTCAATGAACATACAGACAAAGGCTGGTCCTGAACCCGAAAGCGCCGTTACCGCGTCAAGGTAACCTTCGCTAAGGCGATCCACCATACCCGCACCAGCCAGTATGGTTTCCAGTTCGACGAGCATTTCTTCCACAACGTTTTCTGTCGCGAGCGCGATCACTCCTTGGCCGATGAGCGCGGGCGTATTGGGCATGATCCGCACGATAGGCTGCCCCGCAGTATCAAACAGTGCGGCGCGTAGTTTCCCAATAGACCAGCCTGCAGCCATTGAAACAAGCGTTACCGGCAAACGTGCCATCAGGCGCTGTTCCACAAGCAGCGCAAGCTCCGCGAGTACGCTTGCCATAACCTGCGGCTTCACAGCCAGAAAGACAAAGTCCGCGTCTGCCACTGCCTCGCTGTTTGAGGCATACACCTTCGCGCCAAGCTGCTTCGCCGCCATCTCCGCCTTGCCGCGCTCCACATCACTGAACCCAATGTTCGCGCCACCCACAACCTTCGCGGCAGCCTTCATCAGCGCCGTACCCATGTTCCCACTGCCTATACAGGCTATCGTTTTTTGCATGGCCACAAGTTTCTTCTATACTATAAGCTAATGTCAACAAGCTAAAAATCATTGGACGCATCAAAGCCCACATTGTGCATCCTTGACTTTTCCCTTCAATCTGCTATCATTGCTCTATTATGACAAATTATCGTATTTTGTCATGGAGAAACGATAAGGCGGACTTATGACGTATCAACACATTGTTTTTTTGTTCCCTGGACAAGGGGCGCAGTATCAGGGCATGGGCATCGACCTGCTGGCAGCATCACCGGCGGTAAGAGACCTGTTCGTGCTGGCATCAGGCATTGTCGGCAGAGATATGCGGACCCTGTTGGCTGAGGCTGACGAGATGACGCTGAAACGTACCGATATTTCCCAGCCCGCAATTACGCTGGCGAATCTTGCCGCAGCGGCCGTGCTTGCCGAGCGTGGTGTAACGCCGGCAGCGACTGCGGGCTTCAGTCTCGGCGAATACGCAGCGCTGGCAACTGCGGGCGTGATCAGCGCCGAAGACTGCTTCCATCTGGTGAAAGCACGGGGGGAAACCATGCAGGCAGTGTCAGACGCGCTCATGCTTGGACAGAATCCGCCGGGCATGACAGCAGTGATTGGGCTTGCGCCAGAACGGGTCGAGGCGCTAATCGCCGAGTGGCAGATAAAAGACCTGTTTACCGCCAACATCAATTCACCAAAGCAGGTGGCAGTGTCAGGCACGGCAGATGCCCTGGCGCTTGCCGAGTCGCGCTTCAAGGAAGCCGGCGCACGGCGGGTCTTACGCCTGGCCGTTGCCGGGCCATTCCATTCGCCGCTCATGGGACGCGCGGCGGAACAGTTCCAGCCCGCGCTCGAAGCGGTCGTGTTTAACGATCCCACGCTCCCGCTCTACTCCAACGTGTCTGGCACACAGGTCAGTAGCGGAGCGGAGGCAAAGACGCTGGCGTTACGGCAGATAAGCCAGCCAGTGCGCTGGACCGACGAGGAAGCCGCCATTGATGCGGCGGGCGTCGATGCGGCAGTGGAAGCTGGTCCAGGTAAGGTCCTCCAAGGCTTGTGGCGGGACAAAGGTATCAACGCACCATGCTTTGGGGCAGGGACACTCGCTGACATCAATAAGTTCCAAAGTGAACATTCTTAATACTGGGAGGGAAAAATGCGCTTGGAAAACAAGAAGGCGCTCGTTACTGGAGCGTCACGAGGCATCGGCAGAGCCATCGCCGACAAATTTATCGGTGAAGGTGCCAATGTTTGGGGGCTCAGCACCCAGCCGCCCGACGATCTGGCGGCACGAATAACAGTGGCAAACGGGAAACTGCGCTGGATCAGCGCCGACTTAGGCGCGCTTGCCAGCATTGAAGGTATGGTGGAGGCCGTAACCAAAGAGGCC
>JAITIX010000024.1 GCA_031279205.1 Treponema sp.
CACTCAGCCTAGGTGGAGAGACACACCAAGCCTAGGTGTGAGAACACACTCAGCCTAGGTGGAGAGACACACCAAGCCTAGGTGTGAGGACGCACTCAGCCTAGGTGGAGAGACACACCAAGCCTAGGTGTGAGGACACACTCAGCCTAGGTGGAGAGACACACCAAGAGACGTGGTGCCAGAGACGCGGGTGTCAGAGACGTTCACACATGATAAAATTTGCTGGATCACTCGCTGCCTCATCGATCAGCAATCCCAGCTCCGCGCTATACCCGGTCTGGCTGTTCAATGCATAGACGCCCGGCGACACCTCTTTAAGCGAGCCTCGTCGCTGTAGGCCGGTGAATTCGTCAGGATAGATGTTCACCGTATAGCGTTGCAACTTGCGTAACAAAACCCGCTCAGGAACTTCGCTCTTTTCCAGCAGGGCAATGTACGTCGCGCCATGACCGTAGGGAACGAGTATGGCCCGCGTATCGTTGCCGATGAGCTTGAACGCTTTGGCGGCGCTCTTGAATTGAATACCAAGGTCGTCAAGTTCCGGCTTGAGTAGCTTCATTATTTCCTGTTTATCCAAGGAATTGGCCTTCCAGTACAGTTCCAGAAAGTAGTCCTCAAAGACACGCTGCTCAGTCAGATTGCCTACGCCGCGCTTGCAGAGTAGCTGCGCGGTCTCGGCGGCTTTCCGCAGAAAACCCGGCGGCGCTTTACGCGGCGCATTGAATACCACTACTTTGCCTTGAGTGTTCAGCTTGCCTTCGCGGTTACAGCGGCCAGCGGCTTGCGCGATGGAATCAAGCCCAGCCATAGCTCGGTACACAACTGGGAAGTCGATATCAACGCCCGCCTCAATCAGTTGCGTACTGATAAGCCGAACATGCTCGCCATGTTCCAGCCTGCCTTTGATCGCGGCAATCACCTCACTGCGGTGCTGGGCGCACATGAGCGCTGAAAGGTGGTAGGTTCCCGCGTTGTCTTGAGCGAGTTTCTTCACAGCAGCGTAAAGTTCCCGGCAGCTCTTCCGGTCTGAGACCACGCAGAGCGCTTGCTCAAAAGTGGATAGTTCAGCCGCAAGTGAGTCCCACTCAAGGGGCGGCGCGTCTTTGTCGGGAAACTCATAGTCAACCCGCTGAAGGTTTTTGTAGAGGTTCGGAACATCTTGTACGATCTCTCTGACACTGGCTTCTGGCAACCCGCGAAAGTTGGGAAACATCGCCCGCTTCTCAAAAACCGGCTGGGTGGCGGTACACATAACAAAGCTGACGCGGTAGTGGTCTGCCAAGAGCCGTACTGTTTCAAGTATGCTTTCGAGAAAGTCTGGGGGGAACAGTTGCGCCTCATCAAAAATGACCACGCTGTTGGCAATGTTGTGTAGTTTCCGGCATCGACTGGCCTTTGCCGCAAAGAGGGACTCGAAAAACTGTACGTTGGTCGTTACGATGAGCGACGCTTCCCAGTTCTCCGCCGCGAGGCGGGAACGTACTGTGGTTTCGTCATCATCAAGATTGGTGTGATGTTCAAGTATCTCGTCCTTGCCAAACACGTCGCGAAACACGTCTGCGTTCTGTTCGATGATGCTGGTGTAGGGAATGACGTAGATGATACGTTTCTTTCTGTACTTTTCCGCGTGTTTAAGCGCGAAAGCCAGGCTCGACAGGGTTTTGCCGCCGCCAGTTGGCACGGTCAGGGAGAAAAGCCCCGGCGCCCATTCAGCAGCAGCCCTGCAATCGGCAAGTACCTGTTGCCGCGCCTTGTAAACACAAGGCTCTCCGCCTGGGGTTTTTGTCTTTTCCGCCATGAATTGGTCAAACTGTTCGAGCAGTTCCGGGATTGAGCGATACGCGCCGCGTTTTTGATACTTATCCGGGTCTTCATAGCGTTCTGTATCCAGCCGGTCAGCGTCAACAAGGCACGAAAATAACATCCGTATCCACAGGGACACATCGAGTCCTGCGGGACTGAACTTCCACGGCGGGACTTTGGGACAGAGCGGCTTGAGCGCGGCTTTCACTTCCTCCGCGATGTCTTCGGCGTGCGCGTTTTTCAGCCGGAAACCTAGGGTGCTTAGGGCGTTTTGCTTATCCGACCAATCAGCCAAGCCCGCGTGATGCCCAGCGATGCAATACGCAAGAAAACGTCCCGACTTACCAAACAAGTCTTCCACCAGCTTTGCTCCGGGGCCGGAATGTTCTTTACGGCCAATCGTTTCCGACGACGCTTCTGCGTCATAATCAAAGCCGCTCTTGCCCCGCAGATAGCGCTGCCACGCAACGGTCGCTTTGCCAGTGTCATGCGCCATACCCAGTGCGTAAGCCCATTCGCTGGAATCGAAATCCGCCGCGAACCGTGAGGCAAGCTCGGCGGTTCCCCTGAGATGCTCGCTCACGGTCTGCGGCTCAGCCCATTTGTCCTTATCCAAACGGCGTATATGCGCGATATAATCCATATCTCATTATCCTCATAGCTTAGTAGCATAAATTCTCCCCTATTTGTCTAGGCCTTGATTCCCGCTTCATCACCACGAACTCAGCGCACCGAACGCAGTTTAATGGCACGGTATGCCATGCCTCAACAAAAAAGCCCATCCTGATGGATGGGCTTTGCGCTCCCCCGCGCGGATTTGAACCACGGACCCAGTGGTTAACAGCCACTTGCTCTGCCAACTGAGCTACAGGGGATTATAGAGTTACTATACCGACTCTCAAAAAAAGTGTCAAGCATTTTCTTATGTTTTATTCAATTTTTATCTGTCAATCTTTACCTTGTCATTTATGCACACCCCGATTACAATACTTGTATAATTAAGGAGTTCTATTATGAAAGAAACTGTCTCGTATGTACTTGTTACCCCTTATACTGTGGCGAAAAGTAGAATTGGCGGCGTTGTTTCGCGTTTGCTGGCGCAATCAGACATGGAACTGGTAGGAGCGCAGATGATTGCCGCTGATGATAAGTTCGCCTACGAGTATGCCTCGTCCATTGCCAGCTATCCCTATTCCAACTCAGTACCTCTGCTGGCAAACTACGCTGAACACAATATCGGCCCCTACGGTGGCCGTAAGCACCGGAGCCTTCTTCTGCTCTTCAAGGGCGAAGACCCCTGTAGCAAACTTACCCGCATCTGTGGCCACATGTACGCTGAACACATGGGCATCGAATCGTTCACCGGTGAAACTATCCGCGATACTTACGCCGACCTTATCACCGACCCAAACGACCCAACCAAGGTAACATACTTTGAACCGGCGGTATTCACTCCACGTATTCAAGAGGCGGCTGATGATCACCTTATCCTGTTCTCGAAATTTCTCAAGGGACAGCCAAACATTGTGGAAAACATAAGTTATCCAGACCCATCGCGGATTGAGCGAACTCTGGTGATTCTCAAGCCGGACAACTGGCGCTATGCCTCATCAAAGCCCGGCACCATCATTGATATGTTCTCACGCACCGGTCTGCGGATTGTAGGAACCAAGGTGCATCGTTTCTCTCTGGCTCAGGCGCTGGAGTTCTACGGCTCAGTGGAGACCACGCTCAAGGAAAAGCTGGCAGCAGTCTTTGGGAAACGCGCCCGTGAACTGCTTGAGAAAGAATTCAATATGCGCCTGAGTGACGAGACCGCAAAGGTACTGGTGGAAAACTTTGGCGAGGAATGCGCCTACAACCAGTTCGTCCAGATCGTAGAGTTCATGTCCGGTCTGCGGCCTGATCAGAAGTGCGACCCAGCCAAACCGGGTAATGTCAAATGTATGCTCCTCATCTATGAGGGAGAGGATGCCGTCAGGAAAATCCGTGACGTGCTTGGCCCAACCGACCCACTCAAAGCGCCCGGCGGCACCATACGCCGCGAATTCGGCAGTAATGTGATGGTCAACACAGCTCACGCCTCAGACTCGGCGGAAAACGCTAAGCGCGAGATGGACATTATCAAGATACACGAGAATCCGCTTGAGTCCATCATCAACGACTACCTGAGTAGCATTAAACGGTATTAGGAAGTCGTCTTTTCTGAAACCGCACAATCCGCGCGGTTCAGTCAGACTATTCCTGAGCAGTGTCGTCAGCTTCGTAGGGGAGTATCGAGATCAGTTCCACCTGATAGACCAATGTCGAGTAAGGCGGGATTATGTCGCCGGCGCCTTCGCTCCCATAGGCTAATTGGGAAGGAATGAAAAAACGGAAGGTAGCGCCTTCGCTCATAAGCTGGATGCCTTCCGACAAGCCCGGTATAACCATGTTAAGCGGAAATTCTTCAGGCTCACCGCGCTCATAGGAGCTGTCAAAGAGCAACCCATCAATGAACACGCCTTCGTAGTCGATCACTACGGTGTCAACCAGTGCAGGCGTGCGACCAGTTCCCTCCGCGACAACTTGGTACTGAAGGCCGCTTGCGGTGGTGAGTACGCCCGGCAACTTGCCGTTCTCTTCGAGGAACTGGGCTTCACGCGCCATGCTTTCCGCAATCTGCTTCTCCTTGGCCTCCATGTAGGCAATGTGTATCTTTGTAACCGCGTCATCCCATGAGAGACGAGTCGCCTCGCTGTTTTCCAGCATATCCCTCATGCCCTCGGCAACAGCGGTATAGCTAGCTATGCTTATGCCGATTTCTTGCAACTGAGAACCAAAGATCATGCCAAAAGCATAACTGGTCTGCACATCCGACGAATACTTGCTGGCTGCGTCTCCCGCAACCCCACTCGCGTGGCTCAACGAGACCACGCACAACGACACCAGTAAAACACCGAGCATCTTCTTCATAATGTCCATCCTTATTCTTCTTCTTTTACAATGGCGAGCAGTTCCACCTTAAAGATCAACACAGAATTGGGTGGAATGACGGAAGCGCCCTCCTCCCCATAAGCCAACTCAGACGGGATGTACAGATGGTAGGTACTGCCCTCGTTCATAAGCTGTATACCTTCAGTCCAGCCCGGAATAACACGACTCAACGGGAACTCAACCGGCTGGCCGTACTCGTAACTACTGTCAAACACAGTGCCATTAATAAGCGTGCCTTCGTAGTTGACCCGTACCGTATCGCTTGCAAGCGGCCTGGCCCCACTTCCTTCGGTGATCACTTCGTATTGCAAGCCACTTGCAGTAGTAACAACCCCCGGTTTCTTAGCATTCTCAGCAAGAAACGCAATCCCCCGCTGCCGCTCCTGCTTCCACTGTTCCTCATAGACCGCCATATACGCCGTCTCAGCCTGCGCTATAGCCTCCTCAAAAGAAAACTGCGTATCCAAGCCTTCATAGTAATCCTTAAAGCCCTGGGTAAACGAGTCATAGTTAAACGTCAGTCCCCAGTCCTTGAACTGGTCGGCCATAACCATACCCAAGGCATAGCTCACGGAATCCGTCTCCGCAACAGAAGCAGGTTCCTCCTTGCCCCCGCCCGTGTTACAAGCCACCAAGACAACAACAAAACACAAAACACCCACACATTGCTTTTTCATAACACTTCCATCAGTAACCCACAGCCCTTAGGCCAGGCTTGTAGCTTGGGCTGATCGCTCGGCTTGCTCTACAAGGATTCTGCTTCCTTCCATCACCAGACTTTCCACAATAGTTTCACCCTTATCATCAAGAGCCAGCGCTATCATGTCCACAGACATTAATTCCCCGCCCCATGCGGGTACGAGACTGATACTAAGCTATCTTTATCCCCATGTCAACAAGAGATTAGAAACCTAGAGCAGGCTCACCGGGTCTACATCAACTTCAAGGTATACGCGACTGTCTTTACCCCGCTCATAAGCGGCGAGTATAGCCCGCGTCGCACCATGAAGCATACCCATGCTTTTATCGCGTATAAGTATCTGGCGGCGATGGTTTTGGGCAATGACACTGATGGGACACTCCGCAGGTCCGAGCATATCCGCGCCAGAAGGAAGCACCGGCGCAATAATCGAAGCCAGACGGCCTATAGCAGCGTTGGCACGTTGTTCGTCTTTGCAGCGAATCGTAAACCGAATCAAGCGCGTGTAGGGCGGAAAACCCAGTATCTCACGCTGGGCAAGCTCGGCCTTGAAAAAACCAGCCACATCAAGGGCGCAGGCACTGACAATGGACGGATCATTGGGACGATAAGTCTGCACAATGACCTTGCCGTCCGGAAAGTAACGGCCTGAACGCCCCGCAACCTGCACGATAAGCGAAAAAACACGCTCCACAGCCCGAAAATCCGGCAGGTGAAGACCTGAGTCAGCCAGCACCACACCAACAAGACGCACACCGGGAAAGTTAAGCCCTTTGGCAACCATCTGAGTTCCCAACAGTATGTCAAAGCAACCCGCCTTAAACAGTTCAAGCGTTTCCTGAAGACTCCCCTTGCCTCTAGTAGAATCCGTATCAGCACGGCGAATCCGTAGGTCGGGAAAGGCACGGCGCACCTCATCCTCGATCATTTCAGTGCCAAAGCCCGCGTATCCCGCCGTAAGCGACCCACACTCAGGACAGGCCAACGGCGGCGTTTCGTGATGACCACAGTAGTGGCAAAGCGCCTGATTCCTCTCACGATGCCAGGTGAGCGATACCGAACAGTTCTTGCAGGTAAGTTCATAGCCACAGACCGGACAATGATAAAAGTACGCAAAGCCCCGGCGGTTAAGAAACAGAATCGTCTGCCGCCCCATGCGCGCGGTTTTACGGATTTCTTCTTTCAGCTCTTTCGTAAGACAGCCATCGACATGGGTGAGGTTTACCGACCGTATCTCCGGCAGATTCCCGCCAGAAAGCCGCCGCGTAAGATCAAGCCGCGTGATAACCTTATCGCCCATGAGCTTCCAGGCCTCCAGCGACGGCGTTGCCGAACCCATAAGCAGACGCGCGCCCTCGGCTGAACAACGCCGCATAGCAACCTGCCGCGCATGGTAACGAGGCGCACTGCCGCTCTTGTATGAGCCGTCATGTTCCTCATCAATAATGATCAGCCCCAGGTCTCGCGCCGGCGCAAACACCGCGCTTCGCGGCCCCACGATGATACGCACTTCACCCCGTATGATCCGTGTCCATTCAGTGAAACGCGCACTCGGCGTCATACCCGAATGAAGCGTAGTCGCCACTGCGCCAAAGCGCTTACCAATAGCCTCAGCAGTCTGATGCGTGAGCGCGATCTCCGGCACAAGGTAGATAACCGACTTACCCGCGTCAAGCATGGTTTGCGCAGCGCGGAGAAACACCTCAGTCTTACCTGAGCCGGTAATGCCGTAGAGGTAAAACATCGGCGGCAACGCTAAGGAGGGCGGCGTTACGTTAAGAGACAAGGGTGGACGAGGCAGCGAGGCCTGTGGCGCGATGATGGCTTCTAAGGCGTACTTCTGCTCATCCGAAAGCTCAAGCGCAATGTTGCTGATCTCGTCATCGTTAATCGTGAAGCTACGCGAGGCCACCGCGCGTCTACCCGATGGAATCATCGTAGCAAGCGCCTCACCCAAATTGCAAAAGTAGAAAGCAGACAGCCATTGCGCCAGAGCAATAGTCTGACTATCGAAGATAGGCGCATCGTCAACCACACGCCGAATCGATTTGACACGACCAGCATCAAGTCCTGATGGCGCCTGTTCCCGCCCAGCGATGATATAGCCAATAAGCTCTTGCCGTCCGAACGGGGCAAGCACCCGCTTACCCACGCCAGCCTCACCCTTTGTCGCCGAATTCACCCGATAGGTAAAGATTTGCGGCGCAGGCACATCAAACACAATGTCAAAGAATTCCATGTCCATGCATCCCCTTTAACCTAGCGCGACATCCAGTATCATCATAACAACAAATCCCGCCATAACCGCCAGCGTTCCCAGATTAGAATGTTCCCCCAGATGCGCCTCTGGAATCAGCTCTTCAACCACAACATACAGCATAGCTCCAGCGGCAAAAGCCAGCAGCCACGGCATGACCGGCGCAGTAAACGCCGCGATAAACACCATCAACAAGCCGCATACCGGCTCAGTTACCCCCGAAAGACAACCCAACAAAAACGCCCGCTCAGTCTTCATCCCCTCCCGCCTCAGCGGTAAAGAAATCGCCGCGCCTTCAGGAAAGTTCTGTATACCAACCCCAAGCGCCAGCGCTACAGCCGAAGCATACAGAGCATCTTCCCCACCATGCTGCGCCGCAAGCGCAAATGACAAGCCCACCGCCATTCCCTCAGGCACATTGTGCAACGTTACCGCCGACACCAGCAACGTCGTCCGCTTCATCGAGCTTGAAACGCCTTCCCGCGTATTTGTGGACAAGTGCAAGTGCGGTATCAGCCTATCAAGTCCCAGCAGAAACAAAACACCCAGAACAAATCCCCCCGCAGCGGGAACCCAACCGAGCAGCCCATTAGCCTCAGCTTCCTCAATCGCCGGAACAAGCAAGCCAAACACAGACGCCGAAACCATAATCCCAGCCGCAAATCCAAGAAACAGCGTCTGAATGGTACGACTCGCCTGCTTGTGAAAGAAAAACACCACTGCCGATCCAAGACAAGTCATTAAAAATATAAATCCTGTCCCACAAGCAACCCAAAACAAACCCCGCATCACCACTCCTATCCTAAACCCTCATCCAATAAATCAAAGAGGGGGAAGTCTCCCCCTCGCTTCAGCCCGCTACGCGGTCTTCCGCTACCCCCTCTGCGGGGCTACCGCCCCGCATCGCCCCGCATCGCCGACACGCGCCCGCAACTCAGGACTCATTCTTTCTTTCAATTCCAAACACCTTGATCGCATCGGATCAAACACCTTGATCGCATCGGATCAAACACCTTGATCGCATCGGATCAAACACCTTGATCGCATCGGATCAAACACCTTGATCGCATCGGATCAA
>JAITIX010000126.1 GCA_031279205.1 Treponema sp.
TGTCTGGCGCCGCGCCATGGGAGGGCTGATCGGAACCAAAGTCTTTGAGGTACTGGGAAAATTTCAGGTCTTTTTCACGCCAGAGCTTTGTCTCAAAACCTATGGATAGTATATGCACCTTATTGGTCAGATCAATGAAGCCGCCCAGATGTATTGGTGGTGTTTTGAGGATAGCAGGTCCGGCATAGTAGTAGGCGTAGGCGATCTGCTCATTGATCTCCTCAATAAAACCACGGGTATCAAAGGCTTTGTGAAAGCCGGTTTCCAGCGCGCTTATCCATTTCGCGGAAGACGCCATAAGACTCTGCCGTCTTTCTGAACTGAGGTAACTTATGGTATAGATGCCTTGAGTCCAGTCATGCGTTTCACAGAGGATGGCGTCTCCCCTTTTGAAGCCCCATTCGCGATACAGGGCGCGGAGATCAAAGACCGTAATCTGCACGTGGCTCTGCCCTGATACATCGTCCCTCCCCAGCGCCTCGAAGTTTGACGGCTGATCCTCGCAGAGAAGTTCCCCCATGTGTTCAACGCCGATAAGGGTGAAGTAAATATGCATGGCACTAAGTCCCAGCGTAATCACTTTCTGAGGAACTTTATCGCCGTGGGCGTGATCCGCGCAGAACAGCGAACACTCCCACGGATAGCAGCATGGATCGCAAAATGGAAGAAACCGATGGCCGGGTATGAGAATGCCTTGGCCTATCTCTTCGTCTGTGGGAGAGATCAGAAACCTGGCATCCTTGAAGTACAGATGCCTTGGGAGGAAGGTACGGGAGTCTGGCGAAAACACCTGAAAGCTGTCAACGAGTAAGTCCAGGATTTCTTTCCTTGAAACGTCGCTCTTGCCAACCATTTTCATAATGGCTGGGTCCTTCGCTATATCATCAAGACAAAACGCGCTGTTCTGGCGCGAGATAAATTCATCGATCTTTTCGTCAAGCCGTTCTTGTTTTATCATTCACATTTATCCTTTCTTTTATAAGTCATGGCCTCTACCAGCTTACGATTTAATAAGCAATTCAACCGGACAATGGTCGGAACCTTCCACCTCGGCGCGTATGGACGCACCTTGTATCCGCGGCAAAAGCCCCATATCCACGCAGTGGTAATCAATGCGCCATCCCACATTCCGCTCCCTCGCATGAGTACGGTACGACCACCAACTGTAATGCCCGCTTTCGCCCTGATGGAAGCGCCGGAAGGTATCCACATACCCTGCGCCGATAAACGTGTCCATCCACGCACGTTCTTCAGGGAAGTAGCCGGGGCTGCCCTCGTTATCCTCTGGCCGTGCCAGGTCTAGCGGCGTATGCGCGATATTATAATCCCCGCACAGGATAACATGCCTCCTTTTGTCCACCAGCGCGTTACAACGCGCCATGACCGCATCGCAAAAACGCATTTTATAGGGAAGCCGCGCTCCGCCATCCTGTGAATTGGGGAAGTACGCGCAGATAAGCGCGAAGTTTTGGTAGTCAGCTACCAGAATCCGTCCCTCATCGTCAAACTCCGGCTCGCCCAGCAGGTCTACCGCAAACGGCATTTCCTTACTGTATATCGCCACACCGGAATAGCCAGCCTTTTTCGCACTCGCCCAGTACGAGTGATACCCCGCAGGCTCACGCACGTCTTGAGAAAGCTGCTCAGGCCGCGCCTTCGTCTCCTGTAGGCAGAGAATATCCGGCGCGTCTTCCTGTAACCATTGAATAAAGCCGCGTTTTCCCACTGCCCGTATCCCATTGATATTCCACGATACGATCCGCATAGACAATGATATAGTTTTTACCACACTATTGACAAGCCACTTTGCATACGGTACTTGACCTGTATTACAAAGTGGCCATATCATAGATGCATGAGAAGAAAACCCTCATATACTAGCAGTCTTGGTAGTGACTTAGCCAGAAATCTGAACAACACTCCTAAACCCCGAATACCAATAGGGGTACTTTTGTTTTGGGTCATCTTCGCCATTATCATGGCTATCCTTTTTATGGTTAATAGGGAACGTATCAATACCACGATACGTAATGCGCCTTTTCCCTCATGGTTCTTGAGCAAAGAACAGGCAAACGTTGCGGCGCCTGAATCCACGGCAGCCTCATCTAATAACGACGCTAGTTTCCCGGCAATTTCTGTGCAGACTACGCCTGAAATGCTTACAGTGGAGGCCGCATCGCTGAACGTAAGTGAAGCTGAGCCGAGAGCCTCTACTATTGAAGAAAGCGTGCCAATAGCGATACAGAATGTTCCTGAAACAGCCGCTCCTGAACTACCAGCGGCAGTGGCAACTTCACCACAGACCTTGTATTTTATTCAGGTAGATCAAAATGGCACGATTCTGCGCTCAAGGGTTACACGGACAGCTCTGTACTCGAATTCGCCCCTGCTTAACGCGCTCCAAACCCTTATAAACGGACCTAGTTCTGATGAACAAGGGCAAGGACTTATATCGCTCATACCAGAGGGAACCAAAATTCTGTCGGTCAACATCAGGGGTGAAACTGCCTATATCGATATGAGCGAAGAATTTCAATACAATAACTATGGACGTGAAGGTTATGCTGCCCAGTTACATCAGATAGTCTGGACAGCCACTGAGTTCCCCAGCGTGAAAAACGTACAGATTCTCATCGAGGGACGACGGGTAGACTGGCTGAGTGAGGGCATCTGGATCGGCAACCCGCTAAACCGGACTTCGCTCTAATCAATAAAAGGCTCTGAGGTTAGCGCAAGAATCTCTTCGCTTTCAACGTCAATCGCCCTTAGCCGCAGGTACTTCTCCGACTCATGAACGTTGATTACACCAGTCATTACGATTTCCGCACCGGTACGATGGCCAATTGATAAGGCCGAAGTATCGTCTACCTCGCCGGTAAGCTGAAAACGCCGTTCTCTCATGATTGACTCCAAGGCGCGCCGTTCAACAAGGTTGAATACCCTTGAATCAAGGAGCAGAAAACTGAGTTCTTTCACTGCAAATTCACTCTCCTTGAGATTGTCCGAGGCAATACTGATGAGCGCTATGGAAGACGTATCAGGCAGTGTCTCGATCAAGGTGTCGCAGGAACGGCGAAGCGCGGCTTCCAGCGAGAATTTGATAGAAAGCTCAGGCTCCAGCTCGACAACGACAGGCTGAGGCTCAAGACCCACGAATACCTCAACCGGCGTGACTTCCGGCTGGGGTGCTGTCTCTAACACCGGTGCTGTCTCTACCGGCAGTTCCGGCGCGCTTGAACAGGCTGCGTTGAACAGGCTCAAACACCCAAGCAGACCAATACAATAGTGTGATAATTTCATATTCTTTTATCGGCTATATTACAGAATGGTCAAAACATTGCCGTTACTCAGATGATTCAATACTATCATAGTAAATCGGAAGGCAGCGGAACCCACTGCTTTCAATCGGAGGCATTATGAACATAACAAAAGATAACTTTAAGACAGAGGTTTTAAACTCACCAGTTCCAGTTGTGCTGGACTTCTGGGCAGCTTGGTGCGGACCATGTAGAATGCTTGCCCCGATTCTCGACGAGCTTGCTGCGGAGTACGCAGGGCGCGTCAAAATCGGTAAGGTCAACGTAGACGAGGAAGGAGCCTTGGCAGAACAGCACACCGTGGCGTCAATTCCCTGTCTCATCGTGTATAACAAAGGAAAACAGCTTAAACGACAGGTCGGCGCGGTTCCCAAGACTTCAGTTGAGGCGCTTTTCAAGGAGCTGCTCTAAAAAAGCAGCTCAACACCCCGAAGCAACCATAGTATTTTTGTTACAGTTCCTCACGCTTCTTGCAGGGACTAGTGCGTGGTTGCTTCGATCAACGTGCCGCGTGACGGAAGAGCGTGGCGGAAAACACGGTAGTTAATGTGGGGAAAGATGTTATGGCGGCGCTCAAGCGTGGTGAACCATTCGGTGCTGATGTAGTTACTGGCAAGAGCTTCGTAGATCGTGGTGAAATTCCGCAAAGACATCTCAACCTCAGCGCGGGCATATCCAGCGGCTTCTTTCTTATAGAGCATCTTCGCCCAGTCTGAAGTCTGCACCAGCAGAATCTCGCGGGCAGCCTGATTGAGCATACGCTCCTTTATGCCACTTTCGTTGGGAAAACGGTCAGCCAGTTCAATCATGCGTTCAACGGAACGCACTACATGGCGATACATCCAGTCATTTGAGGCGTCAAGCCATGTCTCAGCATAGCCATTCACACCTCCAGACGAAAAACCAGGCATGATCACCTCAAAATCCATAATGTTCTGCTTGAACAGATACTCCGAGGGCGTCATAAACTGAATCGTCTCCCGTTTCGCGCCTTCGCGGAACAGAGCTTCAAGAAACCATGTCCCCTCATGCCAGAAACGACCAAAGGTATCAGCGTTATACGCGCAGAGACTGATCTTTGTCTCGTCCATGAACTGAGCTGCAAGGTTAAACTGCATGATGCGCCGATCAAGAAACATGATTGCCTGTTCCCGCGCCTTTTGCGCGGCTTTTCCCGGATCATACAGCGGTTTCTCACCCTTTCTCGACGCGCTATAGCCCAATGCGCGATACTTGTAGCCCGTGGCGCTACGCGCCTGAGCCACGCTAGTAAACGGACGAATCATATCCACCGGAAGCTCATAACCCACATCTTCATAGTTATCGCGGTACGCGCCGTCATGAAGAAAACCACGCTCACTGTCTACAATGTCCTTATACGCATAATAATCCCGCGCCAGAAGCAGCAGCCCGCGAGGAGTGCGCGTCGGATAAAAGCTCCCATAAGACGCCGAAGGTTTACTCAGCACAAAGGCGTGAGTATCAACAATGGTATAGCCAAAGTTGTAAGCACGGAAGAAATACTCCAGTTCCGGAGTCCAGCCAAGCTCAGGCAGCCAAAAGCCCTGAGAGTGGGCGTCTGTCCGGCGAATCTCACGCGAGCCAAAACAACGACGATAGGATGAAGCCGCCACTTCAAACTGCGCCTGAATCACCTCTGGCCATGAAGTATAGAAAGGAAGAAAAGCATGAGTTGCGGCAGTATTCAAAAACTCAAGACGCCCCTTGCGCTGATAGCGATCAAACACGCCAATGATGTTCCTTTCATAACGCTCTGTGAAGTTGATACGGCGTTCCAGCGCCGTATCATAAAAGCGCTTTGCCAGATGCTGGAGAACCGCGTTACCTTTCGTCCGCTCAATTTCACCAGCGCCAAATTCAATCTGCCGATCAGTATAATCAAGATAGCGTTTCAGAAGCAGTTCATCCTTGCAGAGATGACAGAGAATTGGAGAAAAGGAAAGTGCCACGCGAAACGGCACATGATCTGCGTCAAGCCGATCAAACATCTCAAGAAGCGGCAGGTAGGTCTCCGAAAGACTCTCGAAAAACCAGCGCTCCTCAGCCGCATCCGCTATTTTAGGCTCATGGATAAAAGGCACATGAGCATTCAAGACTATTGAAATAACATTGCGTTTCATGGTTTAAGCCCGTTTTATACGAGATTCTCTGTCATTGTTATGAAGTATGCTAAAATCTTCTATCCCAGACAGGCGGATAAGCGGGTTTTTGTACAGAACCACGTCTTCCGAAGGATTGAACAGGCGGGGCATCGTAAAGGGGTGTGATGCGGCAAGCACGATTTCTTCATCACCGCGCAGCGCGCAAAGCTCTATCTTAAAATGCCCGCCTCCTGGCGGAAAACCAATGTACCAGGCATCATCCTCAGTGCCGACTAGAATCGTGAACGGCTCCTGCGAGTTGCGGTACTCCGAAACCTTGAGTTGATAGCCTACAAAATCATCGGCCTTCTCATAAATTTCTTTGTCATCGCTTTTGACCTCCCAGAATGTGAAGGCCCAAAGCGAATCACGCAGCATGACCTCGATAAACGTGATATTGTACTGCTGAGGCAGGGGAACCGGCTCGGTAATCCGCTTTTCGAGCAGCTTTCTGTACGGTGCGGCTTTCTTATTAGCAGGGGCGTCAGACACCTCTTCTTCCTCAGCGCTTTCCATAAGCTCTTCAATGATGAATATCCTATCCAGTTCAGGTGGAATATCAATACCAAAACTATCCGCAACTTGAATAAGCTCTTGGGTAGTCAGGCTTTCAAGGCAAGGTCTTTTTAAATGAGTTGCTTGTATAGCATCCATAGTCTTGATAATGGGAAAAAGAACTGCGCCTGTCAAGGCGCGACTTACCGCTCAAAGGTCGCGTGGATTTGGCGCCAGAGACCTTTTGTGCAAACCGTAGATAAACACAGATAAAGACACTTATGCGTGACCAGCAGACACGGATCACGTTTGTTCTGACACATGGCTGGTGCCATACGTCTACTTACTCATCCACGTACCTCTGCGTCTTTATCCGCTTCATCTACGGTTTTCACTAATGGCACCGAGACGTGGCGGCGGCAGACACGTGCTTCGAGGACAGCGCCGGAACAGAGTCTCTTCTAGGGAAACGATCTTGTCGGCGAGGCAGATGATCCAGCCTTCACGGTACTTAGGCGGGTGTAACAACGTGTATGGCCACATGTGCGTCCGAATGAGCGACCACTCTTTATCCGTAACGTTGAAGTAGCGGCGGGCATTGTTGGCAGCGGTTACGGGGTGAGTCCAGCCGTGCAACGACCACATGCGTTCAGGCACGTGCCAGTCGTACAAAAAGAAGTCGTGCAGAAGCGCGGCGCGGACAAGGCTTTGCTTGTCGCTGAATTTGAATGTTTCGGCAAAGGCAAAGCTCATCCGCGCCACTGCCACGCTATGCTCATACACCGAAACCGAGCCATGCTGGATAAACTGCTTGCACTCGGCAAACTTCTCACTGTCGCGGACTGATTCCGCGAGATGCTCAAAAAGATTCGTGTTTCTCATACTAAAGTCCGTCAGTTTTATTAGGGATACCAGCTCGTTTGTTGTGGATACACGCGCCATACGTGAAGATGATATCCAGCGTGAACCCAAGCCCAAGCGCCCCGTCGAGCCAATAAAGCGCGGGCAGACCGATGATGTCCATGAGCCGCAGGGTTGCGTCCCAGTAAAAGTACACAAACGCCAGCGCTGCTAAGCCGAAGAACAGGGATGTGGTCAGCGCAATGCGACGCTGAAAGTTACACCATGAGGTGAAGGGATAGGTTGCGTAATCCCAACTCCGTTTGCCCACGACCTTCTCCAGAAACAGCGCCGCGAGGTACTCAACGGCGGTGCAGAGGATCACGCCGGCGATATACACCAGAAGCGGGTGCGCCTTGAGCGGCATCAGCGCGGCGTATATGGCAAAGCCGCCCACGCCATGCACCGGCACATAGGGTCCGCGAAGGCTGCCCTTGTTCACCATGCGCTTGCGTACGATTGATTCCATCAAACATTCGCCAGCCCAGCCAGAGAACGAGAAGAAGAAAAAGGCAAAGACGCAGCGCTCAAGGCTCACGTTAAACACAGGTATCATGAATCACCGCCAGTCGCTACGAAACTGCCGCGATTTTACTGCGCAGGAACTCGTAAATCGGCAGCTTGGAAAGCATCGTATTGATGCCACGTCCATGCGTGTTCTTGTCGCGCTCATCACTGTTGTCAAAGTTCTTCGCGTTCATGATGAGCATTTGCAGGCGGTTTTCGATATTGGCGAAGCTGGTGTCTGGGTCGTAATCCAGCGGCAGTATCTGTATTGCAGGAAATTCTTCTTTGATGCGCTTGATGACCCCGCGACCGCAGACATGGTTGGGCAGGCAGCCAAAGGGCTGGATGATGACGAATGACTTTACCCCGGCGATGGCGCGATGCAGAATATCAGCCACCATTAAGAAGCCCTCGCCAGACTGGATCGAGTGGTGAATGATGTGATCGCTGAGTTTTGCCATCTGGGGCAGACGTAGGCTCGGCTCAAAGAGCGGGTGCTTGCGGGCAACGTATTCCACAAGGTCAATGGCAAGGTCGGAATAGCGCTCGCCACCAAAGGCATAGAGCATATCTGGCAGTGAATGATGCACGTTAAAGTCCAGCACCTCTGACACTGTGTGAAACAGCATGAGGTTTCGGTACACATCGTACATTCGTGGCAGTTCCACCTCCATGCCGTTTTTTTCGAGGTACTCCTCAATGTTAAAGTTAGAGCCACTGTGGAAGGTCATAAGGTACTCACCAGTGATGAATACAATGGGCTTCCGTGTGCTTCGGTCATAGGGAATGGTGCACAGAGCGTCCATGGCTTTTTTATACGCCATGTACGCGGCTGACATTGACAAGCCGCGCACGGACAAGCCGCGCATGGACAGGGCGTTGCACACCTCATCAATGACTGCCTCGAACACGCGGTCTGTTTCGCCCTTGTTCAACTCGTAGGGGCGAATCTTGTGGCGCAGGTCTTCAAGCACATCAGTCATAATGATGCCCCAGGCAGCACGTGCGTAGGTGAGTTTGTTGAACCGAAACCCAGGGTGCAGGTTCTTAGTGTCATCAAAGTCGGTTGAGAGGATCGGCACGTTGGCATAACCAGCGTCGTCCAGAGCCTTGCGGGTGAGCATCATGTAGTTGGTAAGGCGGCAGTCGCACATGGTCTTACCCGTACCGACTACCACTTGATTGAGGTCGTAACGCCCGCTTTGGAGCGCCTCCAGCGCCTCGCCGATGATCATCTGGGCTGGAAAACAACTGTCGTTATGGACGTACTTCTTACCGAGTCGCATCGCCTCCTTGCCTCCCATTGGCAGGGGATCAGCCTTGAGACCCTCGCTGCGAAGCGTGGCGCTTATCACCTTGCAATACGTGTGGCTTACGTTGGGGATCAGGACGGTCTTCAGAGAGCGGTCTTCCTTGGTGAATTTCACCTCATACGGATCGCCAAGCGTCTTTGTTGTTATCCGCCCTATCTCTTTTTGCCGCCGCGCCTGTACGGTCTCAATGAACGAGCGCACCCGTATCCGCAGGGGACCGGCAACATCGCTTTCATCCAGCTTGAGTATCAGCGGCGACTTACCAGCGATTTCATACAAGAGCCGCGTTACTTCGTCAGTGAAGAGGGCGTCGTGTCCACAGCCAAAGCTGAATATCTCGACATATTCCAGCGCTGGATGTTCCGCCACCAGTATTGCACCAGCTAAAAGGCGGGCGTGGTTACTGTTGGTTATGTCGATACGGGTTTTCGACAGGGCAACGTCCTGTACTCCGGGTAAGGCGTCTACAGTCAGCACAGGAATTCCAAGTCTGGTGAAGTAGCGGGAAAGCTGGTGATTCACCAGTTGGTCAAACTGGTAATGGCGTCCGGCAAGTACCACTGCAAATGCCGCGGGATTGGTCTGCCGCGTCTTCTCCACACTGGCGATGATGCGTTTGCCTTCAGCAAGCAGTTCTGCGTTAAACGCCGCCAGCGCCGCATCACCTTGAGCAATGGCTTTGAGGCAGGTTTCTTCGTTAATACCAAATGTATTTTTGATATAACGACTGAGCTGGTAATCACGGTCTTCTTGCTTAAACCAATGAAAGATTGGCGTGTCAAAAGGCGTGCGCCAGCGCCGCTCAGGATCATCGGAATACTTCACGACAAGGGGATAGCCTTTCAGTACCGGACAGGTGAAGGTACTCTGTGGCTCAAGGTTTTCTGATGGCAGGTGGTTAAACAATGGCATAAACACGCGGTCAACCTTACCGCTGCTGTCAAAGAGGTCGTGCAGATGCCCGTGCGCCAGCTTTGCCGGAAAGCACACAGTGTCAGAGGCTACAAAGGGGAGTCCGGTTTCAAACAACTTCTTGGAACTGGGGCGCGAAACCTTTGTCTTAAACCCAAGCGCGTGGAAAAACGTCGTGAAGAATGGCATCGTGCGCCAGAAGTCCAGTACGCGCGGCAAGCCAATAACAAGGTCCCGTTGCCTATCAAGCAGGGTAAACTCATAGTCCTTGAACAGGAGCTTCTCCCGCGTCTTGATCATGTCGGGAACAGCGTCCATGTCAGCATTGATCTGCCGCAGTCTCTCCCGCAGCTTCGCGTCCTTTGAGTCGCCCAGCAACTCGCCGCGCTCACAACGGTTGCCCGTGATCCACGTCTTCCCGTTGGAGAAGGTTACGAGGGTACGGTTACAGTTGTTGGCGCAGAAGTTACAGGTTACGTTTGATTCTTGGGTATAGGAGAAGGTCTGTAAGGCGTCAAAGCCTATGAAATGCGAGGCGCTTTGCCCCTTGCCGGCATGTTCAGCAAGGTGTTTTTTGGTAAGCAGGGCGATGCCGATAGCGCCCATTTCCCCAGGATAGGGGGCGCGGACAACCTCTTTGCCAATGTACTGTTCCAGCGCCCGCAACACCGCGTCGTTCTTGAACGTGCCGCCTTGCACGACAATCTTGTCGCCGAGCATGGAAAAGTTCGACAGACGCACCACTTTGGTAAACACGTTCTCAACAATGGAACGGCACAGCCCCGCCATGATGTCATCCGCCTGCTTGCCATTCTTTTGTTCCGTGATAATCGTACTGTTCATAAACACGGTACAGCGACTTCCTAGTTCAGCCGGATGCTGGGCGGCAAAGGCGGCCGCGGCGATCTTTTCAAGCGAAATGTTGAGATTGGCGGCAAAGTTCTCAAGGAATGAGCCGCAGCCGGAGGAGCAGGCTTCGTTCACCGTGATATTGGTAACAACATTGTTGGTGATGCTGATAGCCTTCATATCCTGCCCCCCAATGTCCAGTATAAAGCTGGCACCCGGGGCGTATTTCTGCGCTGCCTCAGCGTGCGCCACGGTTTCCACTGTGTGATAGTCTGCACCAAAAGCTTTGTCAAAGAGCAGTTCCCCATAGCCGGTGGTTCCAAGCGCGATAATGTCGAGGTTCACGCCGTCAGCGTCGTAGCGTTTCTTCATGTCGAGTAAGGCTTGCTTGATAACCTTGAGCGGCTCGCCCTTGTTGTTGGCATAAAAGCAGTCTACCACGACTTCATTTTCGTCAAGCAACACAAACTTTGACGTGGTTGAACCAGCGTCAATGCCCAGATAGACCCGCAGGGTATCGCCACGCTGCGCTGTATGATGAGGCAACGGTGGCAACTGGTGCCGTTTATCAAAGTCAGCGTGTTCCTGCGGCGTGGCAAAGTAGGCGGCGGCTCTCGTCGGCGCGTTATCACGAAGCTGCTCACGGAACGTGGACAGCGTGGCAAGCGCGTCCCTCAGGCTAAAGACCCCGGTGTCCTCCATAAAAATTTCTTCTATCGATAAAGCCGCGCCATAAGCGATAAGTGTTTCGGGATTTTCAGGGTGGATGATGTCGTTATCGCTCAGTCCCAGGCGCTCGGCAAAAACGCGGATGAGCGTGGGGTTAAACGTAAGGGGACCGCCTTCAAAGATTATGGGCGGCTTGAGTTCAAGACCCTGAGCAAGTCCGCCAATGGTTTGCTTGGCGATGGCGTGGAATGTTGACAGGGCAATGTCCTCGCGGAGACCGCCCTGATTGAGTAATGGCTGTATATCGGTCTTGGCAAACACGCCGCATCGACCCGATATGTCGTAGACCGCCGTACCTTTTGCCGCCAGGGTCTCGAACTCCTCCACCGGCGTACGCAGCAGCGTGGCAACCTCGTCAATGAACGCACCAGTACCACCCGCGCAGTTCCCGTTCATCCGCATATCCGACGCCACCAGCCGGCCCGTTACCTCGTCGTGGTAAAAAAACACAATCTTGGCATCCTGTCCGCCAAGCTCAATGGCGACCCGCGCGTGAGGGTAAAAGGCGCGCACTGCAACCGCATTGGCGACGACCTCCTGCACAAAGTGCGCCCTGATAGCATCAGCAATCGGTTTGCCGCCAGAACCGCAGACAGCGGCGCGGAATGTGGCATGGGAAAAGTGTTCCTGTACTTCAGCAAGCAGTTCCCACGCAGTTTCCGACTGATAGGCATTGTGCCGCCGGTAACGCGAAAACCGCGCCTTCTTTGTCAACGGGTCCATAACAACAACCTTCACCGTTGTGGAACCCACATCAATTCCAAGCCTCAAACTCTCTCTATCCATAAGGAAGATAATACTCATTCCTTGAACTTGTGCAAAGGGTATGCAAAATTACCGAGCAGCACCCTAAAGCCCCAGCCTTTATGTCCTAAACTTGATTCCACAGAAATAAGCGTTATAGAATAAGGTCTGACTATAAGGATAAACGAGGAGGTTGATTATGACGGAAAAGGCGAGAGAGCCGCAGATGGGACTGAACTTTGAGTATGTATGGGCGGCGTTGCTGGAATTACGCGAGATTCACAAGGAAACTGCCCAAAAGATCGAGGCGCTCGCGAAGAGCAGCACAGAGACGGAGCGGCTGTTGAGAGAGAGCAGCACGGAGACGGATAAAGAGATCAAGGCGCTTGCAAAAAACATCGGAGGTCTGAGCAACTCGCTTGGCAAGCTGGTTGAGCAGATGTTCTCCGCGCAACTGTGGGAGAAGTTCGACGCGCTCGGCTACGAGTTTACCAAAGGGAGCAACCTTAAGTTCAGGGAGAACAAGCAACTGATAGCGGAGGTTGATATATTCCTTGAGAATGGAGAGTATGCGATGCCGGTGGAAGTGAAGACGCATTTGAGAGAGGAAGACGTGGACAGACATATCCAACAGATAGAGCTGATACGTGGATACATGGACAGGCGGGACGACAAGCGGCAGCTGGTGGGAGCGGTTGCCGACGGGGTTGTGCCTGATGATGTGAGGCGTTACGCCCAGCGGCTGGGACTGTATGTGCTGGAACAATCGGGGGAATCGGTAACCATTGCGGAGTCGCCCGACGACTTCACAGCACGAGTCTGGTAGGGCGTCTGGCGGAACAGCCGCTTGACCCAATAGACGGAACTTACCGGAGAGCGCCCTAAAGCCCCTGCCTTTTGTCAGGGGCTTTAGGGCGCTTGCTGACAAAAAAGCCCCGGCGCCAGCCTTGCCGTTAAACAGCAGTGCCGGCGCCGGGGGCGCATGATTCAAAGCCCGCCTGACGCGGAACCTTCCCACTTATTGTTTGGTAAGTTCCCAATCATAGAAGATGAGGGTTGAACCGGAGACCGTGTAGGACATCTTAGAACTTCTTAAAGAACCGAAACCGGAACCGTATAGGTAGAACATACTGCCGTCCGCCTTCCAAATATAAGGAGTGCTGACAGTTACATCGCCTTGTCCCTGTTCAAGAAGACTAGTTCCGTCGCTGTTGAAGGCTATGGTTATGCTATTGTCGCCCAACGTCATTTTCCAGGTACCGTGCAGACGGGCATCCCCGCCAAAGCCTGAGCCAGATGGAACGCTTGTAACTTTGGTAAGGGTTGCCTCATCTTCTGTACCTTCGGATAATGTTAGGGTGCCGTCGGAAACCGTATAGGAGCTTCCGTCAATCTCCTTATTCGCGGTTACGGTAAAGCTGACGGATACGGACGCTCCCAGGGCGCGGAAGGTTCCTTTTCCGTCCTTGTCGATCTCCCAGTAAAAGTCCTGTCCGTCTTCCGTCAGCTTCCAGATTCCCGCAAGAGTCGTGTCGCTTGTCAGCTTTGATAAATCGCCGAGCTTACCGTCCGTTATGCTGATGGATAAGATATCCAGATTGTCCGGAGTCAGCAGGTAAACAGCGCTTGAATCCGCGTAATAGTTCAGAGTAATGGTAACCCCATAGAAGGTGAATACTGCGGTCTTATCGGTCTTTAACTTCACTGTTTGACTTCCACTTCCATATATCCAAGTCCCCAGGAGATTGTCTGTGGTGGTGGTGTCAGGGGGCTTTGTCTGAGTGGTGTTTTTGGTATAGGTAGAGTTATTCTGGGTAAATGTTGTTTTGTCATCATTGAACGTAACCCCATACCCACCTATCTGGCTTGTAGACCACTTATTCTTAGAAAAATAACCATCCGAAGAGAATCCCCACGCCGTACCATCCTTTTGCAACCAATACGCATTGCTATCGCTCCGCCACACCCCCGCGTAATGTTCTAACTCGGACGTGGGAATCCACTTGGCGTACAGGGTGGTGTCGGTGGTAACGTTGTCCAGGTAACCCCCAGCGGGCGTCTTTAACGCCTCGTCCGTGTACCAGCCGCCGAATACGTTATCAGCTTTGCTTGGCTGATAGTTGTCCAGTTCTACATAGCCGCCCTTTCTAACCGTAGCAGGCTTGATAGCCGAGCCGCCGTTGGTGTTAAAGGTTATAGTTACCGCCTCTGACCATTTTGCCTTTAAGGTGATGTCCGCGGAAACGGTATCTGTGGCGAAATCCCACTCGTCATCCCCGTTGTACCAGCCATCAAAGATATGTTCCTCCTTGGTGGGGTTCGTGGGCTTGGTAAGCGGCTCGCCATTGAACACCTCTTGCTCTTTCGGAGCCGGAGTGCCGCCGTCCACGTCAAAGGTTACCTTGAAGGGCTTGACATCCTTCCCCTCAACCCACTTGGCGTAAAGCGTCGTGTCCTGCACAACCACGTCCAAGTCAAAGTCCCACCGGGTCTTTTTTTCCTTGTCCCTGTACCAGTTAGCAAAGGTATAGCCGTCTTTGGTGGGGTCTGCGGGCTTGGCAAGTGTTTTGCCTTCTTCCACTTTTTGCTCTGGGACTTCGGAGCCGCCGTCCGTGTCAAAGGTTACGGTGTAGATCGTTGGCTCAGGCGGGTCATCGTTGCCGGTTGGGCAGGCGGTAAGGATACATGCAAGGGCAATGAACGCCGCAAGCAAGCCGAGAGATTTAACGTATCTCTGTTTCATAGAGTTCCTCCTAAAAGGAAAGGGGATAAAATAAAAAGGCCGGGGTGTCCCGCTATGGAAACACTCCGGCCTGTTTTATAAAAAAGGGTGAATTTGCTATTGAGGGCTTGACAAGAACTACGCGCGTCCCATAATCGCTGGCGTACTGGCGTACTGGCGTACTGGCGTACTGGCGTACTGGCGTACTGGCGTACTGGCGTACTGGCGTACTGGCGTACTGGCGTACTGGCGTACTGGCGTACTGGCGTACTGGCG
>JAITIX010000007.1 GCA_031279205.1 Treponema sp.
GGCGCTCCGGTAAAGATTTCGGTGGAAGTCTTTGACCGCGGTACTGATGGGGGGAAGAGTAATCCGACCAACAACCAATGGACAAAGTGGATACACGACAAGCTGCTCAAGGATGAGAACATTGACGTAACCTTTGTGGCAGTTCCCCGCTGGAGTGAGACCGACGCGCTGGTCAACCTCTTCGCCGCAGGCACGCCTCCCGACGTGGCCTATACCTACAGCGGCGACAACATTCAGATGTGGGCTGATATGGGCGGCGTCTACGACATAGCCCCGTATATCAACACCACGCTGAAAGACCTCAACGCCTTCCTGGGGCCGGACGAGGCAATCCCCGGCAAGCGCTTCATTGAGCGGGCGATTGACTTGACAACTGGAGCGATATACTCCATGCCGGCCAAGCGCATGAACGTTGCCTGCGTTGTCATGTGGATACGTGAAGACTGGCTCAAGATTCTCGGTCTCCCTGTGCCAAAGACCACGCAGGAATACTATAACACCCTGCTCGCGTTCAAGAATGGCGCGGACAAAATCAAGGCTGCCACTGGGGTAAATCGAGTCATCCCCTTCATTAACGATGGTGAGCATATATTTTGGGGACCCAACCTTATCATGGAGTCCTTCATCGATCCCAAGGTGAGCGACAAAGAGCGCTGGATTAACAGTGCGGCGGGTCTGAACTTCATGATACCTGGATACAAAGAAGGCGTCCGTTACCTGAACAAGATGTTTAACGATGGCCTTGTAGACCCTGACTTCGCGCTGTATCAGCCAGAGGATATGGGCGCGGTTATCAAGAGCGGCGTGGTCGGCTCCTGGGCTGGCGACTGGGATACCATTTACCGTGAACCCAATGGCCAGCTTTCCGGTCTCAAGGCAAGCATCCCAAACGCCAACGTGATCCCTGTGGACTGCATCACCGACGCCAACGGCAAGACAAGCAAGGCCATCTACGACCGGGCAGGTCTCTACTACTTTATCCCCAAAGCCAGCAAAAACCCCGACGCTGCCATGCGCTATTTGAACTGGATGGCCAAGTACGAGAACTACCACTTTATCCAGACTGGTCCGCAGGGGATTACACACACCATTGGCAGCGACGGCGTGGTCAAGTTGGACCCATCTGCCACAGCGGATCCCTCGTGGATCATGAACAGCAACCAAAACATTGACTACACCATGATGATGAACGGCCTCTTTTTGGAGAGCAATGAAGCGAGCATACGGGCGCTTGCCGCAGGGTACAGCTATCCGGCAGACCTTATCCAAAATGCTTATAACATTGCGTTGACCAATGGCCGGACTCCCCACGTGGTAAAGACCACTTCCCCGCTGACTATTGCCGGCCCCTTGAGTCAAACGTTGGGGGACAAGTCCACAGTGATGTATGTGTCGTTGATCATGTGTTCGCCAGCCCAGTTTGACACGCTGTGGAGCGACCTGATCAACGACTGGCTCGCTTCCGGCGCGCAGGCGGTCATAGACGAACGCCGGGCAAAGTATCCATAAAGAAGAAGTATCGTGCGCTGCGCTACCGGTTCGTGGAGCGCAGCCACCGGTAGGTCATGATTACATTCTTGCCTCGGGATGCAGGCTTTTCTGTGTGGCTAAATACTTTGGCGGGATAGGTGAATACCAATCTTTGCTCGCAACAAGGATGCAGCAGACGCGGTTGCGGAGGAAGACCGCAAGTCCATAGGCGGCGAGATTCCGTAAGGGTGCGGGGGCATGGCTTCCGCAATAGTCAATGACACATCAAAATGTTCTTCCAGTCTGCCGGAAGCGCACTCTGTCGCCTTGACTTTGCCGGTTTTATCATTTCCTTGCGTATCAGCATACTGGATAGAAAGAGTGTTTTTACGCTCCGGTGTTCTCGTTCCACATGCCGGTTTTGCGTATCTTTTGGTTACGGTAGCGTACTAATATCGAAGGGTTGCGGGTGGAGAGGTCTCTGATGTCCCGCGTCAGTATCTCTTTAATGAGGGCGGCGGTGGCGTCTGGATCGGTGTGAGCGCCCCCGGGCGGCTCTGGGATAACGCCGTTTACGACCTTGAACTCCAGCAGGTCTTCGCTGGTGATACGAAGCATTGCCGCCGCATCCTTCGCCCTCGCCACATCACGTAAGAGGAGCGACGCGCCACCTTCGGGACTGATCACCGAGTAGATTGCATTTTCCAGCATATACACCTTGTCGCCAACGCTGAGACCCAGCGCGCCGCCAGAACCGCCTTCGCCGATAATGACGCAGACAATCGGCGTTTTAAGCTGACTGAACTCTTTCAGGTTACAGGCGATTGCCTCACCAATGCCGCGCTCCTCAGCGTCAAGACCGGGATACGCGCCGGCGGTATCAACAAAGGTAACAATAGGACGATGGAATTTCTCCGCCTGCTTTGCCAGCCGCAGCGCCTTACGGTAACCTTCGGGGTTCGCCATGCCGTGGTTACGGCGCATATTTTCCTTGAGGGTACGGCCTTTTTGGTTGGCGAGTATTGTAACCGGCTGTCCTTCAAGGAAACCCAGCCCGCTCACAATAGCCGGATCATCGGCAAAGCGCCGGTCACCGTGCAGTTCTATAAACCCATCGAAAATACGATGGATATAGTCGAGGGAGTATGGACGCTCAGGGTGGCGGGCAAGCTCAACCCGCCGCCATGTTGCCTCTGTACGGGATTCGATCTGTATCTTTTCCTCAAGTTGGTCAAGCTCCTTTGCCGCGTCAAGACCCGCCTCTAATACGAGTTTCTTCAGCTCCTCAAACTTACTTCGCAGTATCACACTATTCATGCCTGTCCTCCCAAAACCTTTGATGGCGCTTTATGAAGCTCAATAAGCTGGGCGATGATGTGCCGCTGTTCCTGTCGTTTAACAATGAGATCAACAAAGCCCTTCTCAAGCTGGAACTCCGCCCGCTGAAACCCTTCCGGCAAAGACTGCCGAATTGTGCCTTCAATGACACGGGGACCAGCAAAGCCAATGAGCGCACCGGGTTCGGCGAGCGTAATGTCAGCCAGCATGGCGAAGGACGCGGTAACGCCGCCAGTGGTAGGGTCGCACAGTACCACGAAGAAGGGCACGCCAGCTTTGTCGAGTTCGGCAACAGCGCTGGACGTCTTCGCCATCTGTAACAACGAGAAGATGCCCTCCTGCATACGCGCCCCGCCGGACGTAGTGTACAGCACCACCGGGAGTCGTTCTTCCGCGCCCTTGAGCAGTGCGCGAGTAACTTTCTCGCCAACAACTGAACCCATAGACCCGCCCATGAAGTTGAAGGACATAAGTCCCAGTATCAGCGGCCTCCCCTCAATGGTACAAGCGCCAGTAATGACGGCGTCCTTCATCTGCGCTTTAGCTTCAGCCTCGTCGAGCTTCTCCTCATAGCCAGCAAGCTCAATGGGGTTAAGCGAGCGCAGGCTAGCGAAACATTCGACAAAAGAGTCTTCGTCCGGCAGGTACTGGATACGCTCCGCCGGTTCCATGCGGTAGTGATGGCCGCAGGCAGGGCAGGTCTTGAGCGCGGCAGCAATGTCCTTCGCCGTATATTGCGTCCCACACGATGGACAGGGCTGGATAGTAGTATCAGACGTCAGTAAGCCCGTGCCTAAATTGTAGCCTGGGTCGATCATTCAGCTTGCTCTACAAGGTTTCTGCTTCGTACGGCGGTTTCACTCTTGTTGTTACCAAGAGCCATGTCCACAGACGTTAATTCCCCGCACTGCGCGAGTATATTCTTCCCAAAGTTCCAGGGATTTATCGCCACATTCGTATCCCGGTTATGATTAATCTCGCAGTGCGGATACTCCCACGCCTGATCTTGCAACAACAAATCTTGCTTAACATATCCGCATACATGATGTATGCAAGCTACTTTAAGCTTCGCCTTCTCCCGATTGCGTCTATCCTTTGGTTTTCGGGACAAGCTCCGCTGGAGTTTCGTAAGCCTCTTTTCGCTTTCTCTATATATCCGCCGATATTCAGGACTGTTCCCCGCATTATCAACGTAAAAATCTAACAAGGACATCATATCAAGCCCGATTATCTTTTCAGATTTTATCGCCACTCCGGTGTAATCCTGTTCCCCTTCAAACAGGCAGTACGCAAAATACTTGCTCGCTGGAGTCCGGCTTACGGTTATACTTTTTAATGTCGCCATCCGGTACCACGACTTTATCATTATCATAATACTTAAACCATACTTAAACCGCACTGCGTCGTCAATCTTGGGCAACTTGTCTTGTTGAAGAATATCCTCGTCTGTCGGATATATCCTCACTTTGAGGCTCTCCGCATCTGCATGGATTTATTCTAACCTGTATTTACTTACCACGCCTTTGGCGTGAGTGTGCCGGTGAGCTTCACCGTCGTTTGCTTGTTCAATGACATGTTTCAAGGCATAGCTACAGCGTGCTTCCGCTGCAACCATAGCCGCGTCTCCTTTTAAGGCACACCGAAGGTCTGTGTATAGTAGGCGTTACCGAAACTGCCGGAGCGAAACACTTTTTCTTCTATTATATACTGCTGTTCTTGCTGGTTCGTTTTAATGCCTTCGATACATAGCTCACTCAGGGCGCGTTCCATGCGACGCAAGGCGCGCTCTCGACTGGGCGCATGGACAATGAGCTTCGCTACCATCGAATCGTAGTACGGCGGCATAGTGTAACCAGCGTAGAGGAATGAGTCAAAACGGACGCCGGGACCACCTGGGACTTCCAGCCGCGTAATACGCCCCGGGGTCAGTGCGTTGATGCGGCACTCTATTGCCCAGCCGCTTACCCGCACAGCAGCTGGGTCGAGTTCCAAGCGAGCTTCAGTACAGGCTAGGATTTGCTCGCGGATAATGTCGGTATTGGTGATAAGCTCACTCACCGGATGCTCCACCTGAACGCGGGCGTTGACTTCCATGAAGTAGAAGGCGTCTCCCTCAACCAAGAACTCGATAGTTCCCGCGCCCTGATACTTGAGTTCCCGAAACAACCTTATCGCGCTCTCGCTCATACGCTCACGCATTTCCGCTGTTACGCCCGGCGATGGGCTTTCCTCAATGAGCTTCTGGTGGCGCTTCTGTACCGAACAGTCGCGTTCACCCAGCACCGCCACCTTGCCGTTACCATCAGCGAGAAGCTGAAGTTCCACATGGCGGGGGTTTTCCAAAAAACGCTCAATGTAAACCCGCCTGTCGCTGAAGTTTGCCTCCGCTTCTGCAGTGGCCAGGGTGAAGTTCTCGGCAAGCTCGGACTCTGACCGTACAATACGCATACCCTTACCACCGCCACCAGATGCCGCCTTGATGATTATTGGAAAGCCCATGTCCAGCGCAGCCTTACACGCCGCATCAGAATCGGCAATGGCAGCCGTGCCGGGCGTTATTGGCAAACCAAACTCATGGGCGGTCTTACGCGCCTGCACCTTGTCGCCCAGAAGGTCAATGACATCAGGGTTTGGCCCAATGAAGATGAGACCATTGTCGCGGACAAGTCGCGCAAAGGCGGCTGACTCAGACAGAAAGCCCACGCCCGGATGAATAGCGTCGCTATTGGTGTTTATCGCCGCCATCAGCAGGTTATCGCGGTTGAGATAGCTCTGCGGCGACGGTGGCAGCCCTATACATACCGCCTTATCCGCAAGCCGGACGTGCAGACAGTCCTGATCAGCAGTAGAGTATACCGCCACAGTCTTAATACCAAGTTCCCGACAGGTTCTGATGATACGAACCGCGATCTCGCCGCGGTTCGCTATGAGCAAGCGTTTGATCACGTAAGGCGTTTAACCTCAAATAACGACTGACCGTACTCAACAAGGTCGCCAGTAGCAACTTTGACCGCGACAATCTCACAGTCAAACTCAGCTTCGAGGTGGTTCATTCTCTTCATCGCCTCAAGGATACAGAGCGTCGCGCCTGCCTTTACCTTTGCGCCCGGTGTTACGAATGGCGGCGCATCCGGCGTCGGTGTCGCGTAAAACGTCGCTACAATAGGACTGTTTATCGATTCCGTTTCCAGCACTGTATCCTGTGAGCTATGATTCATTACCGCGTCGATTTCAGCCTGATTAAGCGCGATACCTTCCGGTATCTTTTCCTGCTTCGGTAAAGGCCGCACTCGTTTCGACGACGACGCTATTGCCGGCTTTTCCTCCACAACAGGCGATGACGCTTGACCATGCAACTCTCCCGCTGATGTAACACCCTTCTTCCGCAGTACCAGATGTGTCTTCCCGTCATTAAAGTCGAGTTCAGCTATATCACCAGTGCTGAATTTGTCCAGTATCATTACTAATAAGTTATCGTTCATAATAGTTCCTATATTGTGGACGGATCAATGTCGGCGTCGTAGTCAACGCCGCTAACATCAAAGCCATGCACCTCAAGAAAATCGTGCTTAAAACCTGCAATATCAGTAGCAATAAACACAGTTTCATCAGTAACACCTTCCATCCGGGCAATGACCGCCGCCTGCACATCGTTGCGCATCTCCCAGTCATCAAGGCGGATGCGCCGCGCATCGTCAAGTGGAACTATGCCCCCAGCAACGTAGAGTCGATCTTTATAGAGCCGTGTGATCTGCTCAATACAGCCCTCGTGTATCCCCTTCTCCTTCATTACCTTGAACAGACATGCCACATAGAAAGGAATGATAGGGATTACCGCGCTTGCCCGTGTTACCACCGCCTTGTTTACCGACACCCACGCAGCCCCGCCATTGATAGCAAGCCGGGCGTTAATGGCGTTACTCGCCCGTTCAAGGTCTTCTTTGGCACGCCCTATGGTACCATTTTTGTAAATCGCCCACGACAGCTCAGGCCCAATGTAGGTATATGCCACAGTTCGCACTGCTAGCGACAGTACGCCTGCCTTATCAAGGGCGTCAATCCAGAGTTCCCAGTCTTCACCGCCCATAACCTTAACCGTGGCCGCGATTTCGTCAACCGAGGCAGGTTCAGTGCTGGCAACGCTGAACCTGCCGGTCATCACGTCCAAGGTCTTGCCAGAATAGACCGCGCCAATAGGCTTTATCACCGAGCGATACATCACACCATCACGGGGGTCGGTACGCACCGGCGACGCCAGCGAGTACACCACAAGGTCGATCTTCGCGGGTATCCCTGCTGTACCTGCCACTTCCTTCACCGCATCAACAACTGCCACCTTCATTTCGTTGGAAAAGGCGTCGCCGTCAAGCGTCTTGGCAACAAGACCGCCATGAGCAGCAGCGCGTTCAAAGGCCATGTTGTTGTAGTAGCCCGGAGTGCCGGACTTGATCACCGACGCCGGCTTCTCAAACGACACGCCTATTGTCGCGGCCCCATAACCAAAGCCCGCGGCAATACGGCTCGCCAGCCCATAGCCGGTAGAACAACCAATCACCAGCGCCAGCTTCGGGGTTCCCGCGCCAGCGCTAAGGTGTCGCTTCACATACGCGATCTGCTGTTCTACCACCGCCGCACACCCCTTCGGGTGGCTGTTGAGGCAGATGCTGTTTCGCACCATTGGTTTTATAAGCATCCTATGCTCCTATAGTATATATAATGGATTATGCGCCTGCGCCAACGAGACAGAGCCATTCCGCCTCTGCCGCAAGTTCTTTGCTAACGTAGGCTTTACCCGCTTGTTTAATCATCTTACCGGAAACCCGCAGGTTCTCAATCTCGCAACGGACTTCCTCCTCCGGACGCACCTGCCGCCGGAACTTCACCTTATCCACCGACGCCAGAAAGAAAAGCGCATCAGCCCCAAGCGTTCCCAGCAACCGCAGACCCGCGCCACCAGATTGCGCCATTGTCTCAATGAGGATAACACCCGGCACCACCGGATACTGGGGAAAGTGTCCGGCAAAGAAGAACTCGTGCTTAGTAAACATATAGCGGGCAACAATCTTAGTGCTGTCAGCACTGAGAATCTCATCAACAAACAGAAACGGCGACCGGTGCGGTAACAATGCTTCAATTTCAGTACTCATAATTCACTGTACTCCTAAAAGTGAAATAGAAGCGGCGAATATTTTATGCCTATTATTTCACATTAATTATCATAATATATTTATTATATCAATTCTCTATTATAAACATAAATCTTTTTTATAACTATGGCGACAAGAAATATATACGATACTTATGTCTTCTAAGCAAACGCTTCATGTACAAAACACAACGCCCCTATCATCTTATCCTCTCACAAGTATCGGAATCCCGTGCCACTACTTAAGCGATTTTTTCGCTATCTTTCTATGATTAGTTTTTGCTCATACAGCGCTCCTCTTTAATCCTTTTAGGGTGTTAGACTTTGGGCAGCCATGTCAATATCGCGAGTGATCGTGCGGGAAACTGGCGGGCGGCCTGTACTGTACCATCTGACAACACTAATGTGATAAATTTCGGGTGCAAACATGGCGCGTTCAAGCACGAGGAACCACGGCGTGTTTACGGCAAGCTGAGGAATATGTACCGTAACCAGAGGCGTGGGATTGGCATTTTTCTTTAATTTCACCACCGCAGCCCGGCCATCTATCATAGAAGAAAACGCGCCTGAAGAGACGCGGAAGACAAAGCGCAAGTTGCCACCAGTTTCTTACACGAGGCGCAAGCCACCGCCACCTTCTTTGCCCAGCTCAGAAGTCATTTCCGTGGAAACGCCATTGACAAGCCCTCTCAGGCGGGCTAGAATTCCGCCCTATACTTGATTAAGCGGCCACGCTGTTCCGTCGCGGGTACAAGTCTTCACTGGAATACAGTGCGCCACTCCAATCAGCCGCTTCAGCAGTGCTTATATTGTTTGCACTGCTGAGCCGTGCCTCCAAACATAGGAAGTTCCGCATGACTTGGCGTAAATAAAGAAATCAGTATAATTGAAAATAAGGAGTAACTAATATGTTCAAATTATCGGCAATGGTTAAAAAACAGAAAGATTACATACAGAAAATGAGAGATCACGCTAATAATTTTATAAATTCACTAGATAAAAAAGAAATTGAAACAATACTATTATCCGGTAGTGTATCCCGTGGCGATTATTGTCCTGGGGAAAAAGGAGGAATGATTGATTTAATCGTAATGAAAAAAGAAGGATCAAAAATTATCGCTGAAGAAATATTTGGGCAAGATGAAGCCCCGTTTATTCCATACCATTGTGTAAGATGGAATGGGGAATGGTTTGCAATACTATTTACAGATTTCATTGATCGTAATGCGTTTGAGAAATTAAACGAACCAAGAAAATTTTCAGTAATGGAATCAAAGATACTGTATGATCCAAATGAAAAATATAAAAACGAATTAGAGAAAATAAAAGAATATGTTGAAAAAGACCTGAGAAATAAACTGAAAGAGACATTAGGGTATTTAAAATATATCATAGGAAAAGAAAGACGATGGGAAATAAGAGAAGCATACCCGCACATGCATAATAATTTAAATATAGCAATTGAGTTAGGAATATGCTGTTTATATTATTTCAATGGGAAATATGCACCCGCGGATGATAGGAAATTATATTATACTTATGAATTAGAAAAATTACCAAAGAATTACGATGAATTATTGATAAAGTTATTTGAACAAAAGATAGGCTCAAAAGAAGATTATGAAAGAAGAAAAGAATTATTCATGGAAGAATTTATAGGAATAATATAAAAGCAAAAACCTCGCCTAACAGGACTGTATGCGCTTCGAGGTTCAAGTCCTTGGTTCTTTGCCGCAGTTCAGTCATGCGCGCTGTGCGCCGTTCCCTCACCAACGGTCCCGCTGCCGCTTGCCGGCAACAGGTCTATCCTCGCACAGGCCAAACAAACGCTCAGCCTCTCTAAAAAAATGATCGTTATCCTCTTGACACACGCGTCTGCTGTGGCATACTATGTATATAGAGTCTGTCTATAAAGTAGCTGCAATCACGGCATCGGTCATAACTCTAATGTTATAACTGATGACACTCCAGAATACTCTTTGTCTATAATGTTTCCAGCCTTTCCAACTACACCGCCCTATATCAAACCCACGTTTCAAGTTCGATATTACCGCCTCCATCCCAGCTCGCCATCTCTTTAACAGGTTCCCTTTCCTCTTGCTCGTACATACATTTTGTATCCTCCCAACTGTTTTGTTAAATACTATGTTTACTCTCACTTCCCCCTTCCCGTACTCTATGTTCCCTCTACTCGCATACCCTCCGTCCGCCACACTCGACTCAGGTGCCTTCCCGTATCCTTTCTTTACTCCTTCTATCGTCCCCTCATCCTCATCCAGTTCGCTGTCTTTCGGATTCCCTTCCACTATCTCACAACTCAATATCAAATTGTTCTTCCCTCCGCTTAATTGCACCTTGTGCCCGAATCCTACTCCCCTCTTCCCCTTCACGATTATGTCCGTATGCCGCTCGTATATCGAAAATATCTTTTCCTCCACAGGTACTTTCTCCCTCAGTATCTCATGCCGCTCTGTCACTCCTTCTCCATTACAGGATACTGTCCTTAAAGCTCCTTGAGATATACCTCCGCTACTATCGTCCTTCCCTATTCGAACCTTTTTTTACGATGTTCGATACCTGGTTTATGCTCCCCATAAACAATTTTAACGCTTTTTGAACAGTTTTACCCCCTTCTCCTCATCTCTTTCTTCGTTTATCTTAAAACATGTCCCTTTCCACTTCGCCTTGTATCCTTCATAGCTAAACCCGTCTAACTCCTCCTTAAAATGCTCAAGCAACCTCTCCCTCTCTTTTATGCAGTCATACACCAGGCTGTTGTTCGTTGGATAATGTATGTTTGTTCCTATTACCGTGCTGTCCTGTCTCAACTCCTTCACAGCCTCCAGCACCTCCTCTATCGCTATCCGGTTAAGCCTGGTCATAAACTTTTTCAGACCCTCATCCCTGATATATATTTCTGCATTACCTGATGCCGCTCAGGATTTATTTTCACAAATTGTTCGCATATTCTGCAATCTTCCTGCGCGTATTCCAATGCCCGCTAATCAAGAGGTTTATCCCCTTGTATATCGCCGATCGAACTATCTGTTCAACACTCGGCGTATCCTGATGCCCGAAATTACTGTCCTTTTAACCGGCTGTTATATCACCGGCAAGTATTTTTATTAATTCAGGATGTTCTTCTAACACCGTATCAATTAATCCTAATTCAGGATCGTTAATCCATTTGGGATTTTTAAACTTTAACATTAAAGGTTCAAATACTTTCATGGTAATTTAACGTAATATACCCGCCACTTTTTGTCAATTCTCCGCATTTTCCATTGCATTCGCCATTTCCTTCCATCGCATTTTTTGACTTTATAGACAGACACTATCTAGTAAACAAAGAGGCGTTTATATGGCCCATACACAAGATTTTATCCCCCGCGTGGGACGCTGAATTTGACGGCTGGCTGGCGAATCTAACCGGGACGTGGACGCCAGAGTTGCCGCCGGGACATGGACGCACATTCCGGTGGGCAAGGTAACGGCTCTGAAACATCGCAACACGGACTGGCACACCGTGGTTCTTCGGCTTTCGCGTGGAGAAAGCTGGACGCTGGGGCGGCGGAAACATTGTCAACGCGGAAGACGGCACACGTTACGAAGTTGAAACGCTTGAAGCGCGCGATTTTCTACTTTTTTTTCAGTGGGGCGTGGTACTGGCGGTGCCACACCCGCGAAGAAACCCTCGCATTATGGTAAGCCTGTCTTCGGCAAAACACTTTTATGTCTTTGCGTCTGTACTGTGACGAGCGATATTTTTATTCTTTATCATAAAGTATCCAATGGTACAAACAAGGAGCGCGCCAAGCGTATCAACAATTAAATCCTTCATAGTATCAAACACCGCGACTTTGCCAATAAGAACGGTTCCGTCATGCAGCATATATTGTTGCATATTCAGGTTCATAAGCAAATCCATAATGAATTCAAGAATTTCCCAAAAGGTATCAATGGTTATCGCGAAACAAAATGAAAATACCGAGACAAACTTTGCACTCAATTTTATCTTTATTTCTTCATTTTCATTTAATATATCAATAAATGAAAAACCAAACGTGCCAAGTATAACACCACTGAAAGTATGCAAAAGTGTGTCCCAATGCTGAAATTTTCTGTAAAAGTTTCGTACTTCCCCAAGAATAATTGCGGCGAATAAAAACAGAACGAACATAATCTGCATACCATCGGTAAAGGTCATTCTTATCTGCTTTCGGGAGATTGACGGCAGGAATAAAAGAATCATCCCCATGAGGCTTTGCAGAACTATCTTTATGTATTCTTCATTCGAACGATTATAGATAAGATTATGAACATGAGTTATTCCAAGCGAAGAAAAGATGATACCAATAATTCCATACAATAATGACAACACAAACAAAATGAATACAAGATTTGTTATAAGGACTACCATTTTTCTGTTATTCATAATTTCACACTCTCTATTTTCTATAGCCTCATTATAATAGCCACCCTGCTTTTATTCTTCTTCAAGTAATTCAAGGATTCTGAAATAGAAACTGTGAGCTATAGCCAACTGTTTCACTCCCAATGAAGCGTAGTTATTTAACCCTGGCGAAGCGTTAATTTCAAGGAGCGTATAGTCTGAAACAGGTTTGCTAACATCATCGGTTAAGAAATCAACCCCGCACAATCTTAATTTCATATCCTTTGTAATATTAACCGCAAGTTTTTTAAACTCCTGATGTATTCTAGAGGTAAAATCATATATCGTCCCGCCGCTTGAAAGATTGGCGTTATCCAGAATCTGAAAGACGATACCCTTATCAAGAATTGTGTCTATAGTATAATTGTTTCGCTTTAAGTTGTGAATCAGGCGGTAATCATTATAATCAATGTCCACCTTTCGTCCAGCTTTTACAAAATTATTTTGCTTTTCTACGATTAGCTCTTTTATTCGAGATATGCCATTACCAACAATTTTTAATGGTTCCCGTTGATAGGCGGCAAATATGTCTTCATCCAAAACCAATACCCTGAAATCATTTCCATAATAGAACCGCTCCACCAGCATTACATCAGTAATACTGAATATCTTCTCTGCTGTTTCATAATATTCCTCCTCATTAAATATCTTTGTTACGAGCCTGCCTCGGCTGAGATTATTTGGTTTTATGATAACAGGGAATCCAATGGATTTGGCATATTCAAAACCATCATGTATGGTTCTTTTTATTTGCAAGTAACTGTTCAATTTGTTACTAAAGAAAGTTTGCCCATCAGGAACTTTATAACCCATTCTTTTGAGGAAGAAGTTTGTATAATTTTTATCTTTTGCGATTTCCGCAGAAGCAAAGGAATTTAAACTAAAACTGGTATTTTTATAATACTCTTTTTTACCATTCTTGAATATAATACATCCAACATTCTCAAACTCCGGTTCGCTTATCAATGTCGCGTTAATTCTTGGAACTAAAACCTTTAGAAATTCAGTAACGGAATATTTTTTATCGTCTATGATCATGCCTGCGATACTCCTTCCTTTGCGATTGAACACTTCCGCCGGCAGGGGATAAAGCAGGTACGCACGAACCAACGTACCCAGATAGCTGCTACGATGGTGAGACCTGCTCTGGATGAAAATCTGAATCTATTTTGGAGCAATGAGCTTTGTTATCCCAATTCCTGCCCCGATAAAGGCGATGGAGATAAAGGGGTGATGAAACACCCACGCAAGAATACCAAACGCGAAACCGATCATGTGGGAGACTACGGAAAGCCCCCCAATGACAAGCAACGCGGCAATGATAAGCCAAAGCCACTTCACAGATACTCCCCCTTTATGCCCGCTGAGGGCGACTTGGGCGCTAGAGGATTCGGACCTCTGACATCCACGGTGTAAACGTGGCGCTCTAACCAACTGAGCCAAGCGCCCCAAGACAATTCTAACATAACACAAATTTTTTTTTATGTCAATTCCTGATGTCTAATCCTCTCACCGGATCGATAATGTCTGAACCAGCTAAGTGTCTGACCCTCTTCCGACCCTCTTCCCTAGCCCCCAACGACCTTGCCGAGGAAGAATAGCTCCAGAATAGCTCTCCGTGGGATATCCACTACATCCATCCTTCTGTGCCGGTGGTGGTATAAGCCGCCAAACTCCCAGGCCTCCGCCCATTCAACTATGCCGGCACGCTCAGGATTCTTATCAATATAGTTAAATACCCGCAAAAAATACCTGACATCATTGATAATCTTCGAGAAAAACCGCTTCCCCCAGAGATGGCCTCCCTGCTTATTATGCACTTT
>JAITIX010000053.1 GCA_031279205.1 Treponema sp.
TTTCTGCAATCATCGTGTTTGTTATGGGCGTGGTGGACGACTTTCGCGACCTGCGGGCGCGTACCAAGCTGGTTGGGCAGTGTGTTGCTAGTCTTATTCCAGTGCTGTTTGGGTTTCAGTTCACCCAGTTTGGACCCCTCCAGCTAGGTTTTGTGGGCAAGATCATCACCTTTGTCTGGTTTGTGGGGCTGACGAATGCGCTGAACCTCATTGACGGGATTGACGCGCTGTGCGGCTCGATTTCACTGGGCATACTGCTTACCCTGGGAGTGGTACTCCAGTTGCGGGGTAACTCTGATTATACAGCGCTTTTGTTTATTCTTTCCGCCGCAGTGCTTGGGTTTCTGGTATACAACAAACCAAAGGCGAAGATTTTCATGGGAGATGGGGGGAGTCAGTTTCTGGGTTTTATGATTGCGGCGTTTCCTCTGTTCAAGAGCGCGCCTGGGCTTGACTATAATATGTTTCCAATGATGGTTGTGCTTGTGTCGATTCCGATTCTGGATACCTTTGCGGCGATATGGCGGCGGACGCGGGAAGGGCGTTCCTTTTTTTCACCGGACAAGATGCACCTGCATCACAAGCTACTGAACATGGGTTATACGCCGCTGAGTATTCTGGGTCTTCTGGTAGTGATTCAGGTAGGTTTGTGCGTACTTTCGCTTATTGTGATGCTGTGGATTGATGGTTTACGCGGTTTTCTGGTGTTGTTAGTAGCGCTTCTCGCCATGGTTATCTTTTTTTCAATCATTCACTACACATCCCACGCCATTAAACATCTGAAGAAGGAGTAATAGGCATGAAGAGTGCGGTTTTGGTCGCTGAGTGCGGCAGCTTTGCTGCCAATGTTGGGTATTGCGCTGGGCAGCCGGTGCCAGAGGCATTACCAGTGCTAGACACTTTGCTGGTGTCAGACACCGGTCGGACTGGTGTCAGACACCGGTGTATAAGCATATTGCTATTGTTGCTACTGTTTATGGGTGGTACAGCGCGGCTTGATGCGCAGACAGACCTTTCCAAAACAGATACGCAGAAAACCGATACTACACAGAAAACAAATACCGAGAAAGACGAAGCAGCTGAAAAGACGCCCGCTACGGCTTTGGTACCAAATGCCCAACTAGCCCTATCAACGCCTGACTATCTAGTTACCGCAGGCGATATCTATACACTTGCCTATTTCGTCGGTAGCAGCGCGGTCGAGTCTAGCATAATGGTAGACAGTTCTTATCGGATACGTATCGCAAATCTGGGGATGGTTGAAGCTGCCGGTAAAACGTTTAATCAGCTCAAAACCCAGGTGGAAACGATTGTTTCGACCAACTATCCGCTGGGGAGCGTTCAGTTTGTGCTTCGGCAGCCTGCGGTGTTTAAAGTATACATCAGGGGAGAAGTGCAGAACCCGCGTGAGATGCAAGCATGGGCATTATTGCGGCTTTCCACAATGCTGGAAGAAGATAATTTGACCCCGTATTCGTCAATCAGGAATGTGCAGATACGTTCAAGTAATGGGCAAGTACGCACCTACGATCTGTTTCAGGCGACTCGCGCCAGCGATCTCAGTCAGAACCCGTTTGTACGACCCGACGATATTATCACGGTGAATCGTTTTGAGCGTAGTGTTACGATAAAAGGTGCGGTTGAGCGTCCCGGAACATACCAGATTCTGCGGGGAGAGAACCTCCGTGAGCTTATTAACCGGTATGGCAATGGCTTTGCACCTACAGCCGACCCTAGCAGAATGGAGCTGGAGCGTTATATAAACCGGAACTCCCTTGCCGGGGATAAGATAATGCTCGACGAACAAGACATTACCGATAACTTTGCCCTTGAGAACTATGACGTGCTGAGTGTTCCAAACATAATAAACCTGCGTCCAGTGCTTTTTGTGGAAGGGGCGGTACAGTCGCTTGAGTCGGATTCGACGGAGACCGTAGAAAACTTGCGGGCGTCCAATCGGCTCATTGTGGTTTTTAACCAAGGTGAAACCTATGGGGCGCTGGTTCGCCGGAGCGCTGGATGGTTTTCGGCGGTGTCAGACACGCAGAACGCCTATATCATTCGGGGGAACACGCATATTCCGATAAACCTGAATCCGCTGCTCTATGACGCCGGCTATAGGAGCGATATTGAAATCAAAGAGAACGATACGCTCATTGTTCCTTTCAGGCAATACTTTGTTTCCGTTGCCGGCGCAGTATACGCTCCGGGGCGCTATCCGTACATTCCTGATCGTGATTGGGAGTATTACATAGGTCTGGCGGGTGGCTTTACGGAGAACAACGCCGGTGACACGATTACGATTATAGACATGAACGGAAAGAAGATGAGCAAGGGTGATCCCATAGTGCCGGAAACCACCATAACAGCCCAATCGAACAGCTTTTTGTATGGCTTTAATCGGTTCGCGCCCGTTGTTACGACCATACTGTCGATTATCTCGACAACGCTTGTACTGATGACTTCGTTAGGGGTGTTTAACTAACGTGAGTTCGTGAGAGGATCACTCACCCAGTAGTGAGTTGGAAGACGTGTGGAGCGACAGAAAGATTAAGGAGTATTTGTATTAGTATCAATAAAAAAGATTTGACTATCGGTGTATTAGTTCGGATTCCTGCACTTTTGATCACGGTAGCCAGTATCTATCTTTCGTCTCTGCCTCATATTCCGGTGCTATCCGGTATGCAGCTTTCGGACAAGCTTATCCATCTGGTTTGCTTTGCAGGACTTGCGGGGAGTTGGACATTTTGGTTTCCAGTGAATAGTTGGACGAAACATTCCGTGCGTAACATACTGATCTGCATCATAGGTGTTGCCCTATACGGTATTCTTGACGAATGGCGTCAGTCTTTTACGCCGTATAGGGAGGTATCGGCGTACGACTGGCTGGCCGATGTAGGCGGCGCGATACTGGGCAGCGTAAGCGGCTGTTTCCTGATGAGGCTACTGGCAAAGAAAAGCGTCTGACCCGCTTCACCTATGCGGTATCTGCAACAACCTTGCCGATGAAGAATAACTTCACGAGAGCGCTCCGTGGTTCTACCACATCCGTCTTGCCGTGCAGGTGGTGGTATAAGCCGCCAAACTTCCAGTTTTCCGCACGTTTCACCATGCCGGCTTTCTTGGGATTCTCGTCAATATAGTCAATTACCTCAAAAAGATGCTGTACATCCTTGATAATCTTCGAGAAAAACCGCTTTCCCCAGATATGACCATTCTTCTTCTTATGCTTTTTGTTCCAGTATCTGGCAAAGTTACCCTTGATCCACTGCATTCTTTTGGAAAGAGCTTGCTCGTCTTCCGGTTTAATCAGCAGATGAAAGTGATTATCCATGATACAGAAGTCAAAAAGCTGAAACGGGTACTTTTCTTTCGCTTTGTTGATGTAGGTCAAGAACTGCTCCTTGATCTCCGACTTATGGAGGTCCATCTCGTTGCGGTTAACTTCTGAAACCGGTCTCTGGCACTCAAAACAGACTGAGCTGCTGGTCGCGCTTGCGGGCAGGGAGGGCATTTTTTGTGGGGACAAAGGATTCAAGGCTGTCATAGAAGCGACTCTTGCCGACGCTGAGTGTTCTGCCCTGAAAGAGACGTTTTTGGGCGCAGGAAAGATAGAGGCCGTGGCGGGCGCGGGTCATGGCAACGTAGAGAAGGCGCTTTTCTTCGTCGAGGCGCTCCGGTGGAATGTGTTCTGTTTCATACAAGGTGAATGGCAGGAAACCTTCTTCAAGACCAGCCACAAAAACGTGATCAAACTCAAGCCCCTTGGATGCGTGTATGCTCATAAGGGCGACACCGCTGTGGGTCATGCCTTCACCAGTCGCGGCATCGCTTAACGTGAGTATGTCCAGAAAGGCCGGGAGCGTGTCAAAGAAGCGAGCCATATCGCTCAGACGATTGACCCCGACGTCTACGCTTTCACGATTTCCACGCGGGATTTTGACGGCTTTGTTCTTAGCAAGCTGTTTCCACGCCGCCTGTATCGCCTTGTCAGGCGGGACATGGGCGCTTGGCTTGTGTTCCCGCAAAAACGTAAGCAGGGCGTTTAGTGGCTCTTTCTCCCACCATGGTGTTTCACCACTTAACTCAAAGGGAATGCCATGATCCCCAAGCGCTTTGATGATGGGCGGAGCAAGGCTCAGGGTACGGAGCAGGATGGCGCATTCGTCCAGCGAAGTAACGGCTGCTGCGTCATCAGCAATGCCGCTGTCAAAGGCGAAAAACGTGGTTCCACCGATGAGGCGTGAAACATGCCGCGCAATTCCCTCAGCCTCAGATTTTTCAGTGGGATACTCGGCGCGGAACAGCCGCACGGTTCGCTGTGCGCCCCGGAACGCCGCGCCTTCCTCCACGAGACTGAGCGCCGCATCAATCACCGGCGCAGCACAGCGGAAGCTCTCGCTCAGACGGAAACAGCGGGCGCCGGGATAGTCCGTGAGGAAGCGGTCGATGAAACGCTTGTCCGAGCCGCGAAACCCGTAGATAGCCTGATTCGGATCGCCGATAACGCGGAGCAACCGTCCATTGCCTTTGGGTGCGAGAAGCTGAATAAGCGCGTATTGGGCAAAGTTAATGTCCTGATACTCGTCAACAAACACAGCGCGGAAGCGTTGGTGGTATTGGGCGAGTAGGTCTGGGTTTCTAGCAAGAAGACGGACGGTTTCAACAACCAGGTCGTCGAAGTCCATAGTGTCAGACGCACGAAGCCGTTCACGGTATGCCATATAAAGGCGCTCTTCATCGGCTTTCATGGGTGGAAGCCCAAGCTCCGCAAGCAGCGGAAGGTTAGGCGGCTCGTGTTCCCCAGGCAATAGCAGAAAGCGTTTACGCGCCTCAATATATTTGCCCAATCCTTCGGCTCGTGTCCGGCCTGTTTCCTGGCCGCACAGTTCCCGCAGAACCGCATCCCGTTCCATGTCATTGAGTATCCTGAATTCGGCGGAAACACCAGCCGCCGAAGCCTGCTCCCTTAGTATCGAAGCGCAGAGCGAGTGAAAGGTTGCGGTGGTAATGGCGCTGGTGTCGGCAACGGTATTGGCGATGCGTTCCCGCAGTTCAAGCGCCGCTTTCACAGTGAAACTCAGCGCAACAATGCCGTCGGCCTTGCCGCCTTGTGCCAGATGTGCAATACAGGCGGCAAGGGTCGCGGTTTTGCCGGAACCCGGACCCGCGATAATCAGGGCGTGGCTTCCCTCATATAACACGGCCTCTTGCTGTTCCGGAGAAAGGGATACGGCGTGCCGTACTCCTACGGTGTTTGGAACATGGCTCTGTTGGGGCGCAGTACGTTGTTGGGGTATGGCACGTTGAGGCGCGGTACGCCGTGTGGATTTCGGTGGGAAGGCGCGGATAACCCCGTATTCGCCATCATAACCCGGCTGTATGGAGACCTGACCCTCGCGCATCCGCTTGAGCGCGGCGGCCAGCGTTTCACCAGCCACGCCCGGACAGCGAAGTCTCTCGATAGCGTCAAGCGGAGTTTCCATCAGCAACCGAAGCTCAGGCCCGGCTTTTTCGATAAGAGCATGATACGCAGCATCAACCTTTTTGGAGTTTACGCCAGTTTCAAGAAGCTCTCCCAACAGTTCCTTCAACGGAATAAGCGAGTAATAGGGACGCCGATTACTCTTTTCAGCCTCTTCCAAAGGACAGGGCAGAGTCTCATCAACCACGCCGCCGGCAAGCTCCATCACGCGCCCCATCACACCGCGAGTGAGCGGCTTGTGGCAGACCGGACAGATGCCGGCTTGTGCCAACGCTTCTTCCGGCGTCAAGAAAACCCCGCACTTGCGATGCCCATCGTAATGATATTTCCCCTCCTGAGGGAAAAACTCGATAGTCGCCTCAACACACGCGCCATCACTATCAAAATGAAGCGCCGCGCTCAGGGCGCTTAAAGACATATCCATGTTAAAAATCGTACATTCCCGCCCCAGCTTTTCAGGCGAATGAGCATCCGAGTTGGAGATAATCGAAAAGCGATTCAGGGCGCTCACAGCCCAGTTCATCGGCGGATTAGAGGACAGGCCAGTTTCCACCGCAAAGATGCGCGAGGCAAGGTCTCCATAACACTCCTCAATGGAATCAAAACCAGACTTTGCCCCCATCGCTGAAAACCACGGTGTCCAGATATGCGCGGGAATGAGGAGCGCGCGCTCATCAGCCTCAAGCAAAAGGGAAAAAAGCTCACGAGAACCAATCCCAAGAATCGGACGCCCGTCTGAGGTAATCTTCCCATGCCGCTCAAGCAGCGTCTGAAAACGTAGCGCCGCCTTAAAATCAGGCAGAATAAGCAGATGATGCACCTTGCGAGTCTTGTCGCCGCTTTTGTAGATCGTGCTGACTTCTCCCGTAAGCACAAAGCGAGGCGAGGCCGCCGGGTGATTCGGCAGCTTGGGAAGCTCCATAACCAGCGCCTCACCCGCGTCAAACTCGCGCCTGATGTTTTCTTTCAGCGTGAAAAAGCCTTCTTCCGCTGACCCACCCTCATCAAGCTGTTCCCGTAGTTCGGATAACCACGCCGGATGAGTGCAATCCCCGCTGCCCACCAGATCAATGCCCTTGATACGCGCCCAGCGATCAAGATGAGGCACCGTCAGGCGAGGACTGGTGGCACGGGAAAAGCGTGAATGAATGTGGAGATCGGCAATCACGCGCATCATTACTTCGATAAAGCCGCAACAGCCGCACCAAACAACGACGCCTGTTCAACCAGCGCGATAAGGTATGGACAGGGCTTTTTGGCAACAAGCATCGTATGCAGATACGATTCCAGCGCAACCCGCATACCCTTGTAAATCCGGTAGGTTGTGCCTTCAACCGCGATGCGAACCGGCGCAAACGGGTTGCAGTAATTAACCCGCTCAACCATAGCCGCGACAAAAGCCGCCGAGAAAAGCGCCCCGCGCTGGGTAACGATTGACGTGATATAGGCAAACGTGGTGAGCGCGTCCAACTCATCAGGGCCAAAGAGCGCCGCAACCGGGCCTTCGCCGGCAAGCGGGGCGCGCATGAAAGCATTTAAGTCCTTGGTCTGCATGGTTGGCCAGCTCAGGAACTCGTCCGCCTTCCTAAACTTGAGTAAGCCGTCTTTCACAGCCTGCTTCAGCATAGTGAAGGTGAGCGGACCCAGATACGCGCCAGAACTTATCTTTTCAAGGGTATAAGCGCCCGGATTCTTCGTGATAGCATCATACTCCTTATCCAAATAACCCATGTAACGGTGGGCAAAGTTGCCAGACTCGCAAACCACGATTTGCGGGGTTTCAGATTGGAAGCCGATTTTGGGGATATTCGTCTCAGGATACGCGGTGTTAAAGCCAGTTCCCAGAATGAAGCCAATCGTTGGCCCGCCCGCGACGCCGTACGTGTCTGCGCCTTCGCGTCCCGCGCTTGCAGGAATCTCGACAACGCCTGAAAGCAAGGTCGCCACAGTATCATTAAGAAGTACAATACGTTCCGGCGCTTTTATGTTACGCCGCGCCAACGCAGCCCGCAATTCATGCCCAACCGCCTTACCAATCACCGCAGGCGCTTCAACTTCTTTGCTGAATCCAAGCAGAATACCGTCAGCGTCCTCTGTTATGTTCATGGGATAAGAAAAAGTGAAACCAATCCCTTCGACGTTTGGCTCCTTTTCAAGCAACGGCGCCGTAATCTCCGCGATCTTATCAAAAAAAGCGTCGGCGCTTATGGGACCGTAGGTTCCGGGCATGGGAACTTTCTGCGTATCTTCGGCAATAGCCTTGCCGTTTTCGTCAAAGCGCACCAACGCGGCGCGCAGATTGGTTCCACCCGCGTCCAAAGCAATCACGGTTTTCCCTGCCGGCACGTGGGAGACCGGACTTATGTACGCGGGAATCATGGCAAGACTCGATGATTGGCCATTTAACCCCCGTTCCATATCAACAAGCATGTCTTGCACAAGACCCAGCGGGTCAACGTGGTCATAATGGAACCCGTAATATCGGGCAAAATCAGTCAGAACATTTGGATCAAAACTCATATATACCTCATTAAAAGTAGAACTTACTCCAGTCTAGCCCCGCTTGCCAGTTTGCGCAATTGTTTGTTTCGACCCAGCGGTAATTCAAACGGTCGCGCGGACTTGAGTCTGTGTTTCCAGCGCATCCGCCGGCCTTTAAAAGTAACCCCGCACGCTTCCATTTCGACTTGCTCCTGTCATGGGAGACTCTCACCGAATGTTCCGTAAGCAAGGCGCCCTATCGCACTCCACATCCCAAAGTTCAGGCGACCTTTCGGCTTGGTTTTGTTTTGAGACAGCACGGCGTTTCTCTGAGACACGCTGTTCTTAGAAGAACCCTCTAAGTTTTATGATAAAATCTCACTGAGTTCTTATACAAATCTCACTGAGTTCTTATACAAATCTCACTGAGTTCTTATGTAAAACTCACTGAGTTCTTATGTAAATCTCACTGAGTTTTGTAGTAAATCTCACTGAGTTCTTATGTAAATCTCACTGAGTTCTTATGTAAATCTCACTGAGTTTTGTAGTAAATCTCACTGAGTTCTTATGTAAATCTCACTGAGTTTTGTAGTAAATCTCACTGAGTTTTGTAGTAAATCTCACTGAGTTCTTATGTAAATCTCACTGAGTTCTTATGTAAATCTCACTGAGTTTTAGAAAAATCTCACTGAGTTTTGTAGTAAAACTCACTGAGTTCTTATGTAAATCTCACTGAGTTTTAGAAAAAAAACACTAAGTTTTAGTCTTGCGGATGTTTCCCCGCTGTAGACGATACTGGCAATGTTCCCGTTAAGCCGCTTAAAGTTTGCGTCTCTCCTCTTGTCGAGGCAGGCTTCCTTCGCTGACCCAGCGTCCGCGTGGTGTCAGAGACGCTGGTGTCAGGCCGCGCCTGTGGTGCCAGACACTCGTGCGTGCCGGCGTCAGCGCGGTGCCAGACACTCGTGCTTGCCAGACCGCTTCTCGCGCGGTAGGTTTCACTTATGAGCTATATCAAAAAAATGTCTGAGTTCTTTACCCCTGACGTGGCGCGGCGTGTGGGCTGCGTTGACGGCTTGTCTGCGAGTAACCCGCTCGTGAGTGGTCTGGTCTACGATTCGCGCAAAGTACAGGCGGATAACTGTTACTTTGCGTTAAGCGGCCTGCATGTGGACGGCCACCGCTTTGTTTCTGACGCGATAGCGCGAGGCGCGTCGCTCATTGTTCATCAGGACGAATTGCCGCTGGAGGTGCGCCGGCAGGCGGCGTGTCTTCGCGTGAAAGATTCGCGCTTCGCCATGTCGCCCATTGCCGACGCCTTTTACGGATCGCCTTCCCGGTGTCTGGCACTGATTGGGGTAACTGGCACCGAGGGAAAGAGTACCACGGTCTCCCTCATCTACCAGCTTCTGCGACTCTTGGGTAAGAAGGCGGGCTTTATCTCCACAGTGCAGTACAGCGACGGCGGCGATGTTCAATGGAACAGCGAACATCAGACTACGCCAGAGGCTCCGATTATTCACGAACACCTCGCCCGAATACGCGATAGCGGCGCGGAGTACGCGGTGGTGGAGGCAAGTTCACATGGACTTTCCGAGCGAACCATGCGTCTGGGCGACGTGGCTTTTGATGTTGGCGTTATGACTAATGTAACCCATGAGCATCTTGAGTTTCATGGGACGTGGGAACAGTACCGTTTTGACAAGGCGAATCTTTTCCGCGTTCTGAATCGTGTGGATCACCGCAAAGGTTCTGTCGGCCATGTTCCGTCTTTCGGCGTAGTCAATGCTGACGACAAGAGTGCCGCATATTTCACCGCAGCCACAAAGCAGCCGGTTTATAGCTACAGTACAGCCGGAGCCGACGCGGGCATTGCGTTGCAGGCAATCGAAAGCCTCGCTCAGGGGAACCGCTATACAGCGCTTATCCGCGAAACCGGCGAAACCATAGTCATCGAAGACCAGCTCCCTGGCGCGTTTAACGCGGGCAACACGCTTGCCGCCCTGCTGGTGGTTTCAGGCTTACTGGCTATTCCGATTAAAGACATTGTTCCCTTTGCGCGGGATTGTAAGCCGGTTCGTGGACGCATGACCGCGATTCAGAAGGGGCAGGATTTCGAGCTTATAGTGGATTATGCCCATACGCCTTCCTCGTTTGAGACCATTTTCCCACCTCTGCGTAAGCGCATTAGCGCGCGTGGCGGGCGCATCATCAGCCTCTTTGGTTCAGCCGGAGACCGAGACACCCAGAAACGGAGCGAGCAGGGGCGCATTGCCGCAGAATGGTCCGACCTTGTGATACTCACGGACGAAGACCCGCGTGGCGAAGTTCCAATGACGATTCTTGAGGATATTGCTCGTGGGATTCCGTCGGGCAGGCGAGGCGAAAACCTTTTCCTCATTCCTGAGCGCCCTGCTGCTATACGCAAAGCCCTTTCCCTTGCCCAAGCCGGTGATCTTGTGCTTCTGTTGGGCAAAGGCCACGAGAACTCGATCATCTACGCGGATAGAACCGAGCCTTATGACGAGATTGCCGAGGCGGAAAAGGCATTGGGGGAACTGTTAAACGTTAAAACCGAGTCTTGCGCCGTTCCGCGAAGCCCGCGAGGTTTTGAAACGTGAATTCAGCGCCGTCATCAAGCAGAACCTTGCCTGAAAACATGCCGCAGACCTGACGCCTTCTTATGGAATAGAAGCCCAGGCGGTGATGTTCCACCCGTTCCTGAGAAGGCGTAAAGTCCATTTCCAGCCGGTTATCGTTACTGGTAAAGCGCCACGGCAGGAGCCAGTTCGATGGGGAGATGTGAAATGTAACCTGATCGAGCTTGTGTAACCTGCCGTTCACAAAAAAGGCGTTTTCTGTTCCCTGACTTGAGTCAACCGACCCATAGCCCACGCTGAAACCGGCTTGCCGCCCGTCGCTTATTCCGCAAGCCGCCGCCCAGTACTGCATATCGGCGCGGGGGCGGGCGACGCGGTTCCAGTCAAAGATACCCCAGGCGTTGCCGCGGGTGAATATCAGGTCTGTGGTACCAAACTGCATCACGCCTTCGGTGATGAACCAGGGAGAACGCCGCGAATAGCGGAAAGCGTTCTTTTCCCCACGCCATGGCATAAGCGTAAAGAGCGACTGCGCCCCCTCCGGTGGGAACAGAACCAGTTCCCCGCGCAGCCTGCGGTGATGCCCAAACTGGGGAATGTCCGTCTTGATGATCCGAATCCCGTCTTTCATGGAGATAAAGTCAATGAGCGAGTGCCTTTGCTGCATACGCACCGTGCCGATTTCGCTGCTGACCGGCATCTCGAAACTACCCATCGGGAAAGGCACGGTATAGGTCTGTGCTGTCCACTTCTTGTCTTTGAGAGAAAGGACAACAACCCCGATATACCCCAAATAGCCATCGTCAAACACCTCAAGGATAAGTATGTGCGTTGTCGAGCAGATAATATACCGGTCGGATTCACTGAGCCGCCTGCGGCTTATGTGAATCAGCTCAGGGTTATAGATAAAGTAGGGCATACGCGCCCAGCCAAAATTCAGTGGATGACCCTCTTCATCAAGAATGGAAAGCGACTCTTCAACTTCAACTTGCATGATGATACTTTAACTATACGACTGCTTGACAAAGTGTTTCAAGCAGACTATCTTGATACAAACACGGGCAATAGCGCAGCTGGTAGCGCGCTTGGTTCGGGACCAAGAGGTCGGCGGTTCAAATCCGCCTTGCCCGATTTCTTAATCCATACAAAAACACCATCACCCACAATTTCTTCACCTCAACTCCTTCTGGAAGGCTTGTTATGATTAAACCGGACAGCAATGCCATAGCGACTTTGTTGCCTTATAACGACTCAAAATCGCTGTATCGGTAAAACTTGAGCTGGAGCTGTTCGGCCATGCCAAGCAGGTATTCTAGCCGCGCCGGTTTTATGCCCCAGTCCGCATCATCGGCGATAGTGTGCGTGGTTAGGGGTAACACTATGTCGCCGCCTATGAACTTGATCGTGCGGAGCATCAGGCTAATGATGGCCTCGAAAGCCGCATCCTGCTTGTAAAGCGTGTTATCAATGGCTTTGGAACTAATGTAGCCGCGCCGGATTGCCGCGCTGTCATAGACGCGAAACGTAACGCCGTAGCCCCGCAGTATCTTGAAATGGTGAAGCAGTTCCTCGTGCATCCACGACTCGGAAAGGCCGAATGGGTAGGCAAAGGAATTCAGCGGAATACCCGCATCCCTGAATGTGCCGAGGTCTGAGGTGGTCTCCTCAAAAAACACCTCCCGCGATACCTTGGGCAGGTTGAGGTGATTGATGCTGTGATAGCCAACATCGTGTCCACGCAACAGCGCAAGGGCGCAGAAAGGATCGAGGCGGCCTTGCACAAAAAACGTGATCTTTGCGCCGTACTGGTCAAACAGGTCGAGGTACTCAGTCCACACGTCCTGATAGTCGTCGTCCATCGCGAGAAGCAGGCCGGCCTTGTCTTCCCGAATGAGCCATTCAAGGGTATCCTCGCGGGTCTCGCCGCTCTGCTTGCCGCTTATGGAGAAGCTAACCGTAAAGCCAGAGCCATCGGCAGAGGGAGCAGCGTTCACCAGGTCATAAACCACATGGAAGTCTTCCGACTGCTCGGTGATATCGGCCATGACGATGATGTCGGCGACTTCGTCAAGCGCAAAGTATTTGTGTATGTCAGACTGGTTCTGCTTTACGCGCCGCGTTGCCAGGTCCATTGGCGACAACTCTTCCACAGGCGTACGGGGAATCGTCTCAGGCTCCAGCCTGATTGCGTTTCGATTGCTGGCACAGGACGCAAGCAACACAAAGATACTTATATATAGAAAAGAACGCATGGTTTTCATTACCGCTTCCTTATTCGAGGTGGACATGCCGCCACAGGTCTATGATGGCTGGCGGCGCCACCTGAAAGAATGGTATATTACAAAAGGCGGGCGGACAAGCCCTCCGCGCATTAGGCCGGAGGATGAAAGCCCGCCACGTTTTATCTAGGTGGACGGTAGTTCACTATCTTAATCTTATCATCAGGAATAGTTCAGAGGTGTTAATGAATTCACTGAAACCAGTGTTTGTTTCTCTCAAGACAGCGCAGGCCGTTTTAGCCCAGCACAATGGCCAGCAGAAAAACGCCGCGCTTGAGTCCGTGGCGCGCGCGCTAGACGCAAATCGTGGCCTTATCCTCAAGGCAAATGCGCTTGATGTGGAAAAGGCTCTCAGCAATGGCATGAAAGAAGCGCTCGTTGACCGCCTGCGCCTTAATGACAAACGGATCGACGGCATCATCAACAGTCTTGCCGTTGTAATACAGCTCAATGACCCAGTGGGTAAAGTTCACGCGGGCTGGACTACGGCAAACGGCTTGTTTATTGAGCAGGTAACCGTGCCGCTGGGAGTTGCAGCCATCATCTACGAGTCGCGTCCCAATGTTACAGTGGACGCCTTCAGCCTCGCGTACAAGGCCGGCTGCGCTATCCTGCTTCGCGGGTCTTCGTCAGCGCTGGAATCAAACCGCGCATTGGTGGCGCTCATCAGACAAGGGCTGGAACAGGGCGGCGGTATAGCCGAGGCCGTGGCTCTGGCAGATTCCGGCACACATGAGGATGTGGACACGATTCTTGGAGCGCGGGGCTTTGTCGATGTGGTTCTGCCGCGTGGCGGACGGGAACTCATACGCCGGGTGGTGGATAACGCGCACGTACCGGTAATCGAAACCGGAGAAGGAAACTGCCATATCTATGTGGACAAAAGCGCGAAGATTCAGAACGCGCTTGACATCATCGAAAACGCTAAGGTACAGAAACCCGGAGCTTGTAACGCGGTGGAAACCGTGCTTGTTCATAGCAGCGCGGTTCCGGCGCTGATGCCCCTTCTTGCGGCACGCTTTGCCGGAAGCGTGGAGCTGCACTGTGATGAGCGGGCAAAGGCGGCTATCGGCGCCGCGCCTGCCGCGCTGATTTTGAAAGACGCTGCGCAAACAGACTGGGAAACCGAGTTTCTTGATTACATACTGGCGGTGAAAACAGTGGATACACTCGATGAAGCTATCGCGCACATCAACCACTATGGAACCCGCCATTCCGAGGCGATTCTTACCAGCGATCTGAACGCGGCACAGGACTTTCAGGCACGGGTCGACGCGGCCTGCGTGTATGTCAACGCCTCCACGCGCTTCACCGATGGCGGCGAGTTCGGTTTTGGCGCGGAACTCGGCATCAGTACCCAGAAGTTCCACGCACGCGGGCCAATGGGACTTGAAGCCCTCACCACCGTGAAGTATCGCATCTCCGGCGCAGGCCACATACGGCAGTAAAGCATGAACACAATAGCAAGGCTCATCAGGCAGGCACGCAAGATTGTTATCAAAATCGGTTCCAATACCCTCGCGGACGGCAGAGGCTGCATCAACGAGGCTTTTCTCAACACATTCGCGGAACAGGCCGCGTTACTCATCAACACAGGAAAACAGATCGTGCTTGTGTCCTCAGGCGCTCAGGTCGCGGGACTGTCTACCATGAGCAAATGGGCGCGAAAGCAGGATATTCACTACAAGCAGGCGCTTTGCGCGGTGGGACAGGTGGAACTTATGGGCGCGTGGCGACGCGCTTTTCACACACATGGCCTTCATATTGGCCAGATACTGCTGACGCGAGACGACTTTGGCGACTCAATCCGTACCCTGAATATGCGTAACACCCTCTTTACCTTAGTTGATGAAGGCATCGTGCCTATCATAAACGAAAACGATACAGTGGGCGTCGAGGAGATCAAGATTGGCGATAATGATACCCTCGCGGCTCAGTCAGCAATACTCTGGAGCGCGGATTTACTCATCCTGTTCAGCGACATTGACGGCCTGTACTGCGAAAACCCCAAAGACCATCCTGACGCGCTTCTTCTTGAGGAGGTGAGCGACATCGCAGCCACAAAGACGCGCGTCAGCACGGGCGGCGCGAATATGTTTGGCACGGGCGGGATTGCCACAAAGCTGGACGCGGCGGAGCAGGTTGTGTCTTACGGCATCCCCATGATCCTTGCCCACGGAGGACGAGAACGGGCGCTTGAGGCACTCGCTGCCGGAACTCAGCAAGGCACCGCGTTTCTGGTATGAGTATGCAAACACACCCTCTATCATGAGGGCGTCATTTTTATAAGGAGAACATTATGGGCGAAGTACGAACAGAAATCACCCTGGTCAACGCCAGGGATGCGGGTAAAGCGGTGGACGGGATCATACCCCAGTCCGAAGTGCGGCGACTCACGGTGAACGCCGTGGTAGACACCGGCGCGTGGACGCTGGTCATCAACGAGGCAGCCCGCCAGAAGCTGGGGCTGCTGGTGAAAGAAACCAGTGA
>JAITIX010000073.1 GCA_031279205.1 Treponema sp.
CGATGATTCTCCAGAGACTCCTGCCAGAGATGAAGGCATCATAGCCAACAGAGGGGTAATCATCAACAAACCCAGTCCCCATAGTGTCGCCCAAGTCGGTATTAACAATCGAGTAACGATGCTCCCCTCCGAAGGAGTGGCAATACCGGCGACAGAGCCTGAAGAAGTAAGTCGGCTAGAACAGGTTATGACCGTTTTTGAAATTCCGCTTTTGACTAAAGAGCAAGTCCTTCATTTTGATCCGGCCAGTGAAATTCCTGACCCGAAGGCTCATTCAGGAAACTACCCGGATTACACCCTAGTACCCATGCCTAGAAGGTTTCAGGACTACAGTACAGACCTCCGGGCTATGGTGGTCTTCAATGGTCTCATGGTGCCGTTACTTGCTCCGGGGGATGTCGCCGTATTCCAAGCTACAGGCTGGCTTGGAGATGGGGTCTATGTATACCGGATCAATGGAGACCTGCATATCAGTCATGTCCAGCTAGTCAAAGGGCAGCAGTACCGCACAACAAACGAGGTCAAACCGGATGCAGAGGTTGCCTACGATACTGAAACCTTTGTAGCTATAGGACGGGTTAGAGCAGTTGTCCGAGAAATCGGGTAAGTGTCCCACTTTTACAAAAAATCGCTGTCCCACTTTTTGTCTCACTTTTCCTATCGGTTGGTAACATATTTCTTTGTATTACATAGAGTTATATGCTGATGTCCCACTTTTACGATTGCACAGCCGTTGTGTCCCACTTTTTGGGGTAATCAATGGCTTTCCGGAGCTGCCTTCTTTCGGATAAGTCTATATAATATAATGATTAAAGGGTCTTAAAGGGTCAGATGCTTTTCGCAGTTTTATGGCAGTTTGCGTGGGTTTTTCGCACTTTGTCGCTTTTCCAGTTTAGCTTTAACTCTATATAATACATATATTTAGCTTGCCGTGCAAGTCCTGATTTCCATGACACCCCACATGCGTTCTGGTGTGTGGCTCTCCGCGTCGTGCGTGTCTCTAACTCCGCGTGGTATGGAGAACCTCTAACACATAGTTTAGTTGGAAAGTGTCTTTCCCTGTTTTAGGAACTCGTCGAACTCATGTTGTTTAAAACTCCGGCATTTTGATAAGCATGAAGCCTGCGGCACCGATACCTAAGTCCTGTTGTTCTTCCCATGAAACGAGGAGTGCGCTGTCTCCTATAGGACCAACACCGGTGTATACAAAGCCTTGGGGAAGCGCCGACAGAGAAAACGGTGTAACACGGATGCTTATGCCATCAATACAGGCGCCAATGCCCCTACCATCAGGCAGAAGCGCCACCGCGATCTTGTCTGTCATATAACCGGAAAGCTCGACAAGGTTTTCTACGTCGTCTGAGCCGCTTGAGAAGTGGCGGGGATAGGCAAATTCAGGGCTGATGATCGTGGCGATGTTCATAGAGCTGTCGCTCTGCCTAAACGCAGCTTCCAGCGCCGCGCCCAGCACAGGCGGGGCAGCATCCAGGGTTTCAGGTCTCGCCGAATTCATGAACACGCCAAGTGAAACAGCCTCAGCAGGCATGTTCAGACTCTGTGCGCAAAAATACTGAATCTTGGACAGGTTCTGTTGAAGTCCCCGAAAGTACCACGCGCCGTTAGGCCCTTGCCTGAAACTATCCAAATCCCAGTCATCGGCAACAGGCAAGAGGCTGAATGCCGGAACCTCCTGTTCCAGAGGAATGGGATTCCCACGTATCAGGGCAAAGGAACGGGGGTCTGGGACATTCACTGTGGAATCAATAAAGAAACTATCGCGGTAGAGCAAGGCTGTCGGGTTTCCCTCAAACAGGAAGAGCGCGTCAACAGTGTACTTATCCCAATACGTGCGGTCGGCTATACGATACAGGGCGACATCAGCGACCTGTGGCATAGCCAGCGGAGCAGCTTGCGCGACTAAGAAGCCTTCGCGGTTTACCACCAGAACAAGGCGCTCGTCATGGAGTAGCATGGCGCTGGCGTTCCGCGCCAGAGGCCAAGGAACAAAATCATTGAGCAAGGCGTCGGCAGGCGCAGTAACTAGTCTGATTCCGTCAAGACCAGTCTCGGATACGCCATTGATAAACTCAAACCAAAGTGGATGTTCCCCACTTTTGATGATTGCCAGCGACTGAGGCCAGTCAGGAAGCACGACAGCCGGCGCAAGCTCCAGCGGCTGATCCATGAACAGCTCAGGAACCGGCACGCCGAGCGATTCAGGTATTGCTTCAAGAAACAACTCCCCAGTGCTAGACGACTGGAGGACAGGCTCAACTGGCGGGCTTGCCAATGGAGGGTTGCTTCTGGAACAGGAGAAAATAAACAGAAAAAACATTGGCAGAAGACAGCTCGAATGCCCTGATGCACCGTGCTTGAAAGACTTATTCTCCTGCTTCATCCACAGTTTCATAGTTTTAAGTATCAGCAAGCCCATATCTAAAGCCAGTGGCTGTAGTTTGGACTGATCGCCCAGCTTGCTCTGCAAGATTTCTGCTTCATTCCATTACCGGCCATTCCATTACCAAGAGCCAGAACCGTCATATCCACAGACGTTTCGGACTTAAGTCCACATTCCCCGCGCTACATGGGATGGTAAGTTTATTTTAATTTGCCTTTCCCACATATCAACAAGGAGCTTCCCCTACCGCTCTTTGCCGTTACGCCACCTCATATCCCCACCCTAGAGGGCGGGGGTTTTACGGCGTTTCTTTATAAGACTTTCAGCATCCAGCCTTTGGTGTCAGGCACGGTTCCATACTGTATGCCCTTGAGCGTATTTTGCAGTTCAGCGGTAAGCTCACCGATTTTGCCATTGCCAAAGACTACTTTCTTACCCTGATAGGTGAGGGAGGAAATGGGCGTGGCGCCAGCGGCGGTTCCGCTGACAAAACACTCGGTTGCTTCAGACAAAACTTCCTCAATAGCAACCTTGCGTTCCGACACGTTGACGCCGCGATCCCGCGCAAGCTCTATGATGCTGGCGCGGGTGATGCCAGGAAGAATCGTGTCGCCCAGGTCCGGCGTTACCAGTTCGCCTGACTTGAATCGGAAGAAAATGTTACAGGACGAGCCTTCTTCAACATACCTGCGATGGGTCGCGTCCAGATAGATACATTCCATAAAACCCGCTTCCTGTGCCTCATGTTTGGCAAGCATGGATATAACATAGTTTGAGTCAGCCTTGATCCAGCCTGTGCCTTTGGGCGTGGCGCGGATGCGGTCAGTAATCACCGCATCGGAGTTATCGTTGGAAAAATAGGCGCTCACCGGCGAGCTAACGATGATGACCCATGGCTCATAGCTCGCGTTTACACCAATTCCACCTTCAGCGTAGGTGAAGGGGCGGATGTAGATGGAGTCAGCGTTCATGAAGGAATCCTTCTCCCATTCCGGCTTATACGCAGGCCGAAAACCAAGTAGGGCGTTCCGTTTCACCACTTCCACACAGGCTGTGGTGAAATCGGCCTCCGGGAAGGGCGGCATATACAACCCCTTCATGGAGCGATAGAACCGCGCTGCATTCCGGTCAGGCCGGAAGATAGCGAGACCGCCATCCTTCTGGGGCAGAGCCTTGAGTCCCTCAAAACACCCAAGCCCATACTGGGTAGTGTAACTGACTAGAGGCATATCATCATAAAAGTTTCGGGATACCGTGAGCGCCTCCCTTTCCGCCTCTTCCATCGCGGCCTCTTCCCGCGCGGTCCTGTGGGGCTTTTCGAGGTATTCCGCCTCCCACCCGCTGTCTTTCCTGAACTTCGACCGGTATACCACCGGGTAACTATGCAGAGCAAACGCCATAGACGCCTCCTTTAGAAAATTTAAAAAAATTTAGCATGGAATGATAAACCAGAGCAATAGGCGTGCCAGTTCCTGAACTGCGGAAAAGAAGTTGAAACATCACCATTGAACAGCGGGTATTGAAAGAGTATACTACGGACATGACTTCAATACGCATGATAGCTTTGGACTTAGACGATACTCTTCTCCGGTCTGACTTGAGCATTTCATACCGGACAAGGAATGCGGTTAAACGGGCGCAATCCGCAGGTATCATTGTCGTACTGGCTTCCGGCAGGATTCCGGCTGCCATTGAACGGTTTGCCCGGCTTTTGGGTATGCACAAACGCCCCGGGTATTTTATCTGCAACAACGGGACCCTCATACAGGAAAGCCATACGGGTAAAATCCTCTACGATATCCGTATCCCACCAGAAGTGGCGCTCATCGCGTATGATCTCGCAACGGCTGAAGGCTTTCCGGTACAAATCTACGAAGGCGATGTCATGTATGTGTCCCGTTCCAATGAATTTGCCGATTACGACCAGAAGCTCACTGGCCTTCGGCAGGTCGTTGTCGAAAACTTTCGTGATATGGTAGCCGCAGGTTGCTACAAGCTCATTATACCCGGCGATCCCATGATACTTGCCCCTTTGGAAAGCCTGATGCGTACCTACATTGGCTCTGATATAACGCTTTTTACGAGTAAGCCCTACTTTCTGGAGGTTTTGCCGCCGCAGACCGACAAAGGAACCTCGCTTGAGAAGCTGGCGGAAATGATCAGTATCGACCGTGAGGTAGTGCTTGCCATTGGCGACTCCATGAACGACGAAACCATGATCCGCTGGGCTGGCGTTGGCGTTGCCATGGCGAATGGCGACGAGCGTATCAAGAGCATCGCTTCCATAGTTACCGATAAGTCCAATGACGATGACGGCGTTGCCGATGTGATCGACCGTTACCTACTGGGTAAAACGTGATGGACGTGCTATAAAAGAAGCGATTTTACGTTGCTTGACAACGTATTCTCCTTTGCCGCCGCCATTTACCTCCTTTGGGCGGCGGCATTTTTGCCCTTTTTTCCTTCCTTCTTACAACGAAGAAGAAGGTTTGCGAATTATCCTAATGAACGCGATGTTCAGCAAATAAGTCTCTAAAGCCAATGACTGCTTCATTAAGGATAATGAGCCGCTCCCTAAAGCCAATGACTGCTTCATTAAGGATAATGAGCCACTCCCTAATGTTAGAGAGGTGTTTTGCTGGCAAGGGAGTTTGTTATGACGCCGGTGTCAGACACGCGGGGGTCTGCGGTTTAAATCACAGACACTATGCCAGAATCCGCCTTTCCGCTAGACTTTAGTCATGCAAGAATTTGTCATTACAGCCACACGATCAACACGGGAGTATGCTTCACGGGTTGTGAAGCATATCGTCCAGTTACCTGGTTTTACGGAAGCGGCAGCCACTATCAATGGCGTTGACCTGCTTCATACCGATTGCTTCGCGGACGGCGAGCTAGAAGTAGTGGTTAAGTCATCAATTCGGGGTAAGATTGTGATTCTGTTCACAGGCTGCTCACGCAACGAGGCAAATATCAGCGTTACCGAGGCGCAAATCGAACTGTTCCACACGGTTGACGCCCTGAAACGCTCTCAGGCGGAAAAAGTTATCGTGTTTGAGCCGTTTGTTTCGTGTTCGCGTTCCGACAGAACAAACCATCGCGGTTCCGTTGGTCTCTGGGTGCATTTCAGAACCTTGTCCGGCTTGGGCGCACAGCAAATCGTTACCTACCAGCTCCATTCCGACAAGTCTAAGTCCATGCTTGACCCAACCTGCTGCGTGATTGATGACATTCCAGCGCTGAATCTGCTCAAACGCTACCTCTGCGACGCCTATATCCACGACTATGAGACCCTGACCCAGGAGGTGCGTCCTCACTGGGCTTTCTGCTCCGTTGACGCGGGTGGGGAGAAGCTGGCGCGCGGTTTCGCCAATGCCTTTGGCGCGAACCTAGTTGTGGCGCATAAACAGCGGGACTATTCCACGGTTAATAAGATCGAATCAATCAACATCCTTTCGGCGGTTCCCATCGAAGGCAAGGTACTGTGGATCGTGGACGACATGATTGACACCGCTGGTTCAGTGGACAGCCTGATTCGGGCGCTGGGACTCCTCAAGCCTGCTGAGATCAATATCATCGCGGTTCACCCCATCTTATCGCCGCCAGCTTCAAAGCGCTTACAGCAGCTTTCAGAGGAAGGACTGCTGCGCCACATTATGGTAACTGATACGGTATACTGCCCGGGTTCGCTGCCAGAGACCATTCCCAACCTTGAGGTGGTTTCATCCGCGGAACTGTCCGCCGATGTTATCGGCGCTATTGTGAGCCATAGTTCTATGGAAAAATTGCTTGAGGTGTTTGACGCGGAAAGCTACCTAAAGTCTGAGGAACCACGCATAAAGAAGCAATGAGCAACGAAACTCCAGCCGGCACTCCCCAGCGAGCGCCGGCTTGCCTGAAATGCGTCCACTTCAAGATCACCTGGGAACCAGCCTGGCCCCGCTCCTGCCTGATGTTTGGAATCAAAAGTCGGAACCTGCCCTCGTATGAGGTGTTCCACGCCACAGGTCAGCATTGCCCCGCGTTTCAAGAAAAAAAATAAACACTAATCTTTAAATTCCTCTTGCCGTTTTTTATGTCTTACTGTATTATATTATTAACACAGAAAGACATAACACAGTTAGGAGGAACAATGAGTTGTTCGACTTTCAAGCAACTACGCCCATCTATACCCAATTGATGGATGAAATCAAAGGGCAGATTGTGTCAGGACGGCTGGCGGCTGGAGCAAAGATAGGCTCCATACGCGACCTTGCCGCCTTTTACGCGGTCAATCCCAACACGGTTCAGCGGGCATTGCTCGAACTGGAACGGGAAGGCTTGCTCTCCACCCAACGGGCAAGCGGAAAATTCGTTACGGAGGACGAAAACGTGATTAGAGAACTACGTTCAAAGCTGGCGGAGGAGCAGATCGACAAACTCCTTGCCGTCATGAAGTCCCTGGGCTTTAGCGTGGAAGAAACCCGCGAACTGCTTACCCAGGCTTTAGCGCAATCTTCTCTGCCGGTAGCGCCGGCAAAAGGAGGCGATCTATGAGTGAGCCAATACTGGAATGTCGCGGCTTGAGCAAACGCTACGGCCATGGCGACGCGATGGCACTGGACCAGGTTAACCTCAGCCTTTACAGCGGACGCATCATCGGACTGCTGGGGCCAAACGGCAGCGGCAAAACCACCCTGTTGAAGCTGGCGAATGGACTTCTACGCCCTTCTAGCGGCAGTCTGCTTATCAATGGCGACGAACCAGGTACCGCGACTAAAGCCATCGTCTCATATCTGCCGGATCGCGTTTGCCTAGACCCTTCCTCGCGGATATGCGACCTGATGGCGTTCTATGCTGACTTTTACGCTGACTTCCGGCGCGGCATCGCTGAAACCATGCTCGCTAACCTGGGAATTGACCTGAACAAGCGCTTCAAAACCCTATCCAAAGGTAACCGTGAAAAAATCCAGCTTGTGCTGGTAATGGCGAGAAAGGCGCGGCTCTACCTGCTTGACGAACCCATTGGCGGCGTTGATCCAGCGGCGCGGGACTACATCATCAACACCATCCTCAACAACTACAGCGAGGATGCCGCCTTACTCATATCCACACACCTGATTCAAGACGTGGAGCGCATCCTTGACGACATCATATTTCTAAAAGAAGGAAAAGTGATCTTGAGCGGCGCGACTGATGATATTCGCTCAAAAAAGAGCATGTCCATTGATATGCTTTTCCGGGAGGTTTTTAAATGCTAGGGAAATTGTTAAAGTACGACTTCAAGGCGTTTCTGCGAACCATGTTGCCATTCTATCTGGCGTTGATGGCGCTGTCGTTACTTGCTGGTCTCCAAGGCTGGATAGCAGTTGATTTAACCGCGGAGACTTCGCCTTTGATTATGATCTGGGGCATTGCGCTGGCCATGGTTTTAACCGTGAATATCATCATGATTGTCCAGCGCTTCCGGGATAACCTGCTTAAAAATGAAGGCTATCTGATGTTCACCCTACCGGTAACAAAGTGGCAACTGCTAGCGTCAAAGGCGCTTACCGCGCTTGTGTCGCTCATCATAAGTGGACTTACGTTTATACTGTCAGCAATGTTGCTTGATGGACCCCAGATAGTGGAGACTCTCTCCGAGTTGCTGCAGGAGATTCAGGAGATTCTCTACAAAGACCACATTGCCACGCTTTTGTTCGCAGTGCTGGTGGCGCTGATTACGACATTTCAGCAGATCTGCCTTATCTACGCCGTGTTGCTGGGCAGTCAGATACTGCCGCGCTTCCGCGTATTGGCGGCGCTTGGCGTGTACATTCTGCTGATGTATGTTCAAGTACGGATAACCATTGCTATTATACCGCGTCTCCCGCAGGAAACTTACAGCCTTCTGCTGGGACAGGGAGCTATCGGAATAGTGTTTGCGGGGCTGTACTTCTGGCTCTGCGGCTGGTTTCTGCACCATACGCTGAACATAGAATAGGGTGCGCGATTCATTCGGAACGCAGCGTCCTAATGAATCGCAGAACCCTTCGGGTTGGGAGTGATTTGCCGATAATTCTAACGAGATCAGACAAAGCGGACAGACGCTTGGCAGTTCGGACAGACGAGCTATTTTTATCAGGAGGTCTGCCTGACGGTAGACGGTGTTTCAGGTTTCCACGCCGTGATTTTTATGAGAAAAGTCATACCTATCGTTTTTCTTTTATTATATAGCTTACCCCTGTGGGCGCAGAGGCAGGCCGAGCGGCCATACTGGTATAGCCTTGAGCGGGGGAAACAGCTCTTTCGCAACGGAGACTATGGAAACGCGCTCATGGCGTTTGAAGACGCAAGGCGGGACCGCCGTGATATGTATACTCGTATGAAAGACGATATGATCACAGTGCTTTCAATCCCGGAAGTGCGACGTATGGGAGATTCGCTTGAACTTATCGAGTCATACATAGCTGAACGCTATCATATAAACGCCGCCGCCGCGCTTGAGGAAGTCTATTATCGCGTGTCTAAAGCAGCTATCAACGGGTCGGCCAATAGGGTACTTGAGGAACTTGACCATTTGAAAGCCTTCCCTGAAGCCGAATACTGGATCGGGGAGACCTTTCGCATGGAAGGCGAGCTTGAAGTAGCCCTTGAACAGTACAAGAAAGCCCATGAACAGCGGGCTTTTCTTGAAAACCCTGCGTTTGATACGAATATCCTTGATAAAATAGTGGAACTCCTCAGAATCAAGCAGCAATATGACGAGATGGAAGCGCAGGCTAGAGAGATACTCGCGCAGGATTCCCTGTACTCAGGCCCCGCCACTACCTTGATCACCATGGGCAGAATGCTGACTGAGAGCGGCATTAACCAGCTCTTGTCGATTTACCGGCATAATAACACCGCAACAGAATGGGCATACCGGCTCTTGGGCATGTATTACTACGCCACAGAAGCGCCCAGACCCAAAGACTATGCTGCAGGCCGACTTAGTCCAGCGGCTGAACACCTTATGATCGCGTTCCTGACCCAGAACACGATCCTGATTCAGGAACTTATCCGCCACCAGTATGACTTTGCCTTTAGTACGCTCGACGCCCTCATCACTGACGCCTACCATAACCCGATGCTCGTGGCATACATGGCAGACTGCGAATACTTTAAGACTATCTATTACTTTGCAGCCGCGCTCTATGCTGATGGAAAGCCGGTTCTCGGACGGCGGCTCTGGACCCTTTTGAGCCTTCACCCCGAAGCGGGCGAATGGAGTAAGCGCTCCGTGAATCAGTTGCGAAGCCCTTTCATGGATAAACCTAGTTTATTTACCCTTGAGAATTTACCATTAATCCCTTAGAGTAAGACCATGCTTTCCGAAGAATTGAGAGATTTTCTGATTCGTATCCTGACTTCGTGGCAAGTAATCGCGGTTGTGCTTGTGGCGATTCTGTATATTATGCTGGTTTCCTATGTAGCGCGTTTTCGCAAGCGTGTAAGCGGCCCCTCGCCTGTAAGAAAAATGCCTAAACTCAGCAAAGAGAGGAAGCCCGCAAAAACAAGGAACGAGGATGATAAAGAGGATGATAAAAAATAAAAAAGGTAGAAAAAATAGAGCCTTATGAAAAATTACTTTTTCGGCATTGATGGCGGAGGAACACGCTCGCGTATTGCCATTATTAACCGCGCCGAGGAGACGCTTGCCTTTTGTCAGGCGGGCAGCACTAACATCTACTCAGTGTCAGAGGCCGTGGTTTTTGAAAACCTCGCGACGCTGCTGAATAGCGCGTTACAGCAGGCGGGCATAGCGCGCGACGCGCTTGCAGGGGGCTGCATCGGAAGCGCGGGACTTTCCCGGCAGAACGAGCTGAGACTGTTTCGCGGCTGGTTCGATATACTCCTAGGCGCGGATTTCCCAGTAAAGTTCTGCACTGACGGTGAAATACTCTTATACGGCGGGCTTGACGGACCTGAAGGCTACTGCCTCATCGCGGGAACCGGCTCGCTGGCGCTGGCACGTTCCCGCGACGGAACTCTCACGCGGGCTGGCGGCTTTGGCTACCTCTTAGGCGACGAGGGCGCGGCAGCCTGGATCGGCAAGAGCGCCATTGCCCGTTGCCTGCGAAGTGAAGAAGCGCGCGACCTCCCCACGTGTATGACAGCGGCGCTCCTGTCCACCTGTAAGCTCAGTAACAGCTCAGACCTGATCCGCTATGTCCATCACGACGCGAACAAGGCTGACATCGCGGCACTTGCCCCGCTCGTAACAGCCGCCGCCCACAATGGCGATGCGCTAGCGCTCGATATACTACGAAGCGGCGCCGCAGAACTGGCGCTTCTGGTACGCTCGCTCATCGCCCGCACCCCGCATATAACGAACCGGACACTGGTACTCGCAGGCGGCGTTATGGAACATGACGAAATCGTCCGCGAACACCTAACAACGCTCTTAGTCACCGAATATCCCAATATAGCGCCCATTACCCCTCGCCGAAACGCGCTTGAGGGCGCGTGCCTGCTGGCTCTGTCCACGACAACACAGCAACACGGCTGAAAGCCACGCCTAGCTGCAGGGAAAATTTGGTTGACAACTAGATGATATAAAACGTGAGTTCGACAATACATCTCATCGAACTCAACGTTGTTTACGCTCCATAAACTAGCCGCTTCACGCTCTTTTAAGTCTCTCGTTAAAACTTTTGGGTCAATAGTTATAACTTCTGGATCAATAGTTATAACTTCTGGATCAATAGTTATAACTTCTGAGTCAATAGTTATAACTTCTAAGTCAATAGTTATAACTTCTGGATCAATAGTTATAACTTCTGGATCAATAGTTATAACTTCTGGGTCAATAGTTATAACTTCTAAGTCAATAGTTATAACTTCTAGGTCAATAGTTATAACTTCTAAGTCAATAGTTATAACTTCTAAGTCAATAGTTATAACTTCTGGATCAATAGTTATAACTTCTAAGTCAATAGTTATAACTTCTGAGTCAATAGTTATAACTTCTGGGTCAATAGTTATAACTTCTGGGTCTATCGTTAGATCCGTAAACTAGCCTCTTTACCATGCGTAAACAGAGAGACGGAACAGGGTGCAAGAGAGTGGCGCCGAGCAGATAAACCGCACTATTCATAGGGTGAATGATATAAATGTTGAAAACAAGGAGCAGAATAAATATTGACTCGCGAGGCGTTGTGGTTTAAGGTGAGTTGAGATAAGGTCGGGCGGTCGGTATGCAAGAATGAGCGTGAATGTACGAAGGTTTAGGCTCATTCAGTGAATATGCACCTTAGCTCTACGAAGCGTTAAGGCGCGTATCAAAATAAAGATCAGCGGAAGATCAAAGGAGGTGTGTTTTTCTCTCAGGATAGAGAGTGTATTTGGTAAAGGGAAGTTTCCTTTAGTTATCATTTTTTATGTACCTTAAGGAGGTATAAAGTTGAGTAATCGAAAAGTAAGTATTGGAATAGCCTTGGTGTTGTGCCTCGTGTTGCTAGGAATGGCGTGTACATCGGCTGGAGCGCCTGTGGAAACGTCGTCTACTCCTGCTTCTACTCCTGCTCCTGCTCTTAGCGTGTCTTTGGTTACCAAGAGTGGTCCTATAGAAGGGCTTTATGCGGATGAGGTGTATGCGTATAAGGGGATTCCTTATGCAAAGGCGCCGATAGGTGATTTACGGTTTGCTCCACCGCAAGATGTTGAGCCGTGGACTGCGGTTCGCGACTGCACGCAAACTGGTCCCCTATCGATCCAGAAGCCTGCTATGGCTATGTTTTTGGACACGGATGAGCAGTCTGAAGATTGTCTCTCGTTGAATGTGTGGACTCCTGCTGCGCCGAATTCTGGCGAGAAACTGCCGGTCTATGTGTATATCCACGGCGGTGGCTTTGGAGCAGGGTCGGGTAATGACAAGACTACTGGGGGACCGAGTTTTGCGCGCAATGGTATTGTAACAGTAGCCGTGAACTACCGGCTTGGTACGCTGGGCTTCTTTGCGTCAGAGGAGACCTACAAGCAGTACGGCACGACCGGCAACTGGGGGATACTTGACCAGATCAAGGCGCTGGAATGGGTCCGCGATAATATTGCGGACTTTGGTGGAGACCCTTCACAGGTAACCATTGGAGGAGAGTCTGCTGGAAGTTGGAGTGTTTCAGCGCTTATCCTAAGTCCGCTGGCGAAGGGCTTGTTCCATAGCGCGATTATGGAAAGTGGGACTGTCCTTGCTTTGCACGCGCTTTTCCCGCATCGGGGCAACTTAGAAAAATCCATAGAAGCATCGCAGCAAATCGCAGATATGTTTGGCGCTGAGGATACTCCCGAAGGATTGCAGCTTTTGAGGCAGGCAGACCCAATAGTTCTGGACTATTTTGCCCCCTTTGCAGCAGATCAAGTTCCAATGCATGCGTTTTTTATGACGCCGATCTTTGACGGCTATGTGATTCCGAAAGATCCGGTGGCGGCCTTGCAAGCGGGCGACTTCAATCAGGTGCCTATCCTTATAGGGTTTAACCGCGATGAAGGGAGCCTCTTTATTCAGAGTGCGGTGGATGAGAAAATCTACAAGAATTTTGCGGCGCGTATACTAATGAAAGATTACGGCGCCTTTGTGGAGCGTTTCCCGGTTGACGAGCAGCATTCGGCGGCGCAAAGAGCCCAGCAGCTTACAGCCTATGCGTTGTTCAGTGCCTGCGAAAAGGTGTTTGCAGATACGCTTGCCACGGATAACAAAGTGTATCTGTACAACTACAACTTTGTGGCGCCTGACGATCCGAGGACTTCGATTTTTGGCGCGTATCATTCATCGGAGTTGACGTATGCGTTCAACAGCCTTGACATAACGGGACGCTCTGCTCCGGAAAGTATAAAGATGGCAGGAGAATTTCACACCCGCCTGAGTAACTTTATCAAGAACGGCGATCCGAATGTTGGCGCGAACCCGCCAACGGCTACTGTCTGGCCCCTGTATGATCCGGCGGATCCTCAGGTTATCTTCTTTGATAATGAAGTAACCACAGGAGCATTGCCTGATCAGGAAAACCTTGACTTCGTGGCGCGTCTTTTCCATTGGACTGACAGCGCACATTGATAGTTTTTACGCCGGTGAGCGACTTTTATGGGGTTCACCGGTGTCCCTCTCACCATACACGCCGGCGGCCTTCCCGCTAAAACTGCCACACCACCCGTACCAAACAGGACTGCTCCCCGTCGCTGAATCTCTGACGTGAGAGGCGCGGGCGCCAGGATGAGCAAGACAGCTTAATCTTCCCGATCAGTATCATTGCTGTTGGTATCGCCATTCATTTTTGCAAGTTTGCGGTGCAAGGTCTTGCGGCCTATGGCGAGTGTTTCAGCGGTACGGCTCTTGTTACCTTTGAGAAACGAAAGCGTGTCGCGGATGATGATACGCTCGGATTCTTCGAGGCTTGTACCCAGAGGGATGCGTATCCAGCCATCGTCTGATTGGGCGCGGAGTGTGGGTGGCAGGTCGTCTTCGGTGATGATACTGCCTTTACTCATAACCACGGCGCTTTCCATGCAGTTCCGCAGTTCCCGCACATTGCCCGGCCAGTCGTAAGAGTAGAGCGCGGCGCGGGCTTTCTCGTTGATGCCTTCAATTCGCTTGTTGTTTTCCTGGGCAAACTCCCGCAAAAACGCGGTGATGAGGAGCGGAATGTCATCCTTGCGTTCACGCAGTGGAGGGACAAGAATCGTTACCACGTTAAGGCGGAAATAAAGGTCTTCACGGAAGTTACCTTTCTCGATTTCCGTCTTGAGATCGCGGTTTGTGGCGGCAACGATACGCACGTCGGTCTCAATGGTTTCCTCACCACCAAGCCGCTCAAACTTTTTTTCCTGCAAAATGCGCAGAAGTTTTATCTGGATATTCTGATCGATTTCACCAATTTCATCGAGAAAGAGTGTTCCCTCATTGGCAAGCTCGAAACGTCCACGCCGGCGACTTGCCGCACCAGTAAAGCTGCCCTTTTCATGGCCAAACAGTTCGCTTTCAAGCAGGCTTTCAGAAAGCGCGGCACAGTGTACCTTGATAAGCGGCTTTTTGGCGCGCGGCGACAAGCCGTGGATAGCGTCGGCGACTAGTTCCTTGCCCACGCCGGATTCGCCGGTAATGAGAACTGAGGCTTTGGACGGGGCAACACGGCTTATGATGTCAAACACTTTTTGCAGGGGAGCGCTGGTACCGATGATGGTTTCAAACTGCTTCTGGTGTTCTAGTTCTTCTTCCATGCGCCGGTTTTTCTGGGCAAGTTCCTGATTCTGGAGCGCTCGTTTGACAATAAAAGAAAGGTGTTCAAGGTTGGGCGGCTTGGTGAGAAAATCATAGGCTCCGTTCCGCATGGCTGCGACCGCGCTGTCCACGCTCCCATGGCCAGTGAGTATGATGACCGGCATACCCGGGGCTTCCGTAACAATGGACTTGAGCAGTTCTTCCCCGCTTAAGCCGTCCATACGAAGATCAGTGATAACCAGATCAATGTCGCCTTTCTGGAAGCGTTTCCACGCCTCGTTACCTTGAGCAGCAGTTATAACCTCATAGCCATCCATCTCAAGGTACTCGGCCAAGCCTTCCCGTATGTGTTTTTCGTCATCAACTACCAATAGTCTAAATTTCATTGTTACGCGCTCCTTATGCAAGACTACTCAGTCGGCGTAATTCTTCAATAGAAGTTTCCCCATGATACGCGGTGTCCTCCTTGTCGCTGCCATAGCCAATGAGCCGCCGTTCCTTCTGAGGGACAGGCAGGGAAATGGTGAAACAGGTCCCCTCGCTGGGTCTGGACTTAACCGTGATTTCTCCCTGATGCTCACGGATAATTTTGAACACGAGCGTCAGACCAAGTCCCGAACCGGTTGCTTTGGTGGTGAAGTACGGCTCAAAAATCTTTGACAGATTCTCCTCTGGAATCCCGACTCCTGTATCGCTGATGCTGATAAAGACCTCTGTATCAGTCGCTTCGGTTATAACCGTGAGTACGCCGCCCTCGGACATGGCTGCTATGGCATTTTTGATAAGGTCTAGCAAAACCTGTTTTATGTGGCGTTCATCAAAGTTAATGGCTGGCAGGTCCTTGGCGAGCCGTAATTCGCTGGCGATATGCGCCTGTTCCAGTTCAACGCCGACAAAACTGATGAGTTCCCTGATGATCTCGTTGATGTCCCCCTTGCGCAGGTCCATATCCATTGGCCTCACAGCGAAGAGGAAGTCTACGACAATATGGTTCAGGCGGTCAATTTCCTCGTTCACCACAGCAAGGTATTTATCCAAGAGCTTGAAATACCTGGCCATTTCGGTACTGTCATCCGACCCATGCTCCTTGAAATAAGCCTCTTTGTTGGTATTGGTCGCCTTCTGGATAAGCTGAATGTGAATCGAAAGCGAGCCGAGCGGATTTTTTATCTCATGCGCGACGCCTGCTGCCAGCGTAGTGAGGCTGGCGAGGTTTTCCATGCGCCGCATAAGCGCCTCTTTACTCCGCTTCTCGGTAATATCTTCTATATAAATCAGGGAACCACAGACCTGCCAGTTGCGCACGAGCGGTAACACATCGAAGGAGAGTAGTCGCTGTTTACCATTGACCTCCACGTCAAACTCTTGCTCCTGTACCCGATCCCCGTTTTGGAGCGTGGTCTCAAAGAACATAGCTACTATATCGTCCTGAATTTGGGTCCAGATCGGTTTGGTTCCCTCGCTTGCGTTCAACGATAGGAAACGTTCCGCATATTTGTTTGCCAGAACCAGGTTATGCTCAGTATCGCAGACCAGAATCCCCTCGATGAGGGAATCAAGCACAGTTTCCAGCCGGTCGATTTCAGCAGCCGCTGAAAAGAGCAGATCACGGATTTGCTCTACTGTCAGTTTGTTTAGTTTCTGCAAGGTTCGTCTGATGAATTGTCGCATAGCATCCTCTTTATACCCCAAAGTTCCGCGCAAGTTCGACGGGTAGGGCGCTTACCAAACGTTCCAGCGCCAGTGCTGGACTCTGGTTATAGGTTCCCACTGCGTTTGCCGCCTCTCCTGTATATTTTCGCCAAATATTGCGTCCAATATTCGGGGTATTAGCAAGTTCCCTGGCGGCGCTTTCAGAAACCAACGCCAGCAGGCTGCTCAGGAAGCGCAGGAACAGGCTTCGCGGCTCAAAACCGCCGGCGCCGTCAATGACTTTGGCAATAAGTGTTTTGGCGTCAGTGTCTGGTCTGCCCAAACCCGCGTTTTCCGCTATAGGCGCGCTTATTTTACCCAGTGCCACCAGTTCTTCGGGCAAAGGCTGATCTTCGCGCCGCAAAAGCCGCGCTGTTTTAAAGGCAACCGAAGCAGCCAGAAACGCGGCAAGCAGTTGCAGGCTCTCGGCTGACACCGGCAGAAATGAATCAAGGTACGCGCCAATGCCCTTGGCGCTTTCTTCATGAAAAAAGCGCTGTATGATCTGTTCCTCAAGTTCCGGCGGACGCTGAACAAAGCGGTATGGCCGCAGACGCGATAGTATCGTGGGTAACAAAGTTCTCTCACGGGCGCTGGTAAGCACAACAGTTAAGGACTCAGGCGGTTCTTCAAGAAGCTTTAACAGCGAGTTACGCGCCCCTTCCTGCATACGGTCGGCATTTTCAAGGAGTAGAAACTTCCGCCTACCGGATGGCGCAAGATGACTCCAGTAGGCAGCACGTCTGATCTGGGCGATAGGTATGAGGTCGCTCATGCCCTCGCTTTCCAGTTTCAGCGCGTTCTTGAGTATCGAATCAACCCGTTTTTTGATCACGGCTTCGGTTTTGGCTATGTTGAGCGCGTCAATATCTTCTTCCAGAGCAACGAGGTACGCGCTTATCTTGTTAAACTTGGCGTCTTCTTCCCACAGGTCTGGCGAAAAGCGGGCAAGGAGTTTGCGCGTTGAGCGGATAAACAAGATTCGCCCCGCCGCTGTATCGCGCTGAAACGCGGCGGCGCTGGCGGCAATCTCAGCGTAAAATGGACGCGACCCAAGTAGCAATGTGTCGGGGTCCGCAAGTACGCGGTGTCTGGCACAAGAAGCGCAGACGCAATCCTCCGGTGCGTTGGTCTGTTCGCAGGACAGGACGCGGGCAAGCTCAAGCGCCGTGCTTCCCTTACCCGACATCGGCGGCCCCGCGAACAGAAACGACGGCGCCAGCTTTCCGGCGACCTTATCACGGACAAGCTGATTCACCGCGTCCTGTCCCACAATGGTTTCAAACATAGTTCAGAATACCTGTCAGTAATCCCCTGCCTAAAGACAGGTGCTTATAGCTTGGGCTGATTGTTCAGCTTGCTCTACAAGGTTTCTGCTTCCTTCCGTTACTGGACTTTCCACGATAGTTTCACCCTTATCACCAAGAGCCAGCGCTCTCATGTCCACAGACGTTGATTCCCCGCACTGCGCGGGTACGAGAGTGCATACTAAGCTATCTTTAATCTCAATGTCAACAAGAGATTTCCCATTCCATCTTTTGCTATTGTACCGCCTCATATCCCCATGCCCAAAGACAGGGGTTTTGCGGCGATTTTGATAAAAATACTTAATATACTGAACTCTTAGAATTGTTCCCACTTGTTTTTCCTGTTGCATTATGGCATTCTACTTATACAGACTGTTTTCGTAGGTGAGGTGTATGAAAGGTATTGAATACCGAGGGCTGACCCGTATCGAGGGACCGGTGGTGATTACAGCGAGAAGCAAGAACGTGGGTTTTAATGAGGTAGTCGCAGTGTATGACCGCGAAGAAGGCCGGCGGCTGGGGCGCGTGGTTGATATGAGCGAGGACTGGACCGCGATTCAGATATTTGGCAGTAACACGGGGCTTTCGGCAGACGAGGCGCGGGTCGAATTTCTGGGGAAACCTATGGAACTCCGCGTGGGAATGGGGCTGCTGGGGCGCATTTTCAATGGTCTGGGGGAGCCTATTGATGGGTACGGGAACATCTTCTCCTCAACCTGCTTTGATGTGAATGGTCAGCCAATCAATCCTTATGCCCGCACCTACCCGCGAGACTTTATCCAAACCGGCATCTCAGCTATCGACGGTATGAATACCCTGATTCGGGGACAGAAGTTGCCAATCTTCTCCGGGAATGGCCTGCCGCATAACCGGCTTGCCGCGCAAATTGTGCGACAGGCTAAGATTCTTAACGCTAATGAGCCGTTTGTCGTGGTGTTCTGCGCCATGGGGGTTAAGTATGATGTGGCGCGTTTCTTTCTTGACGACTTCGAGAAGTCCGGTGTACTGGCAAACGTTGTTGTATTCCTCTCGCTGGCAGACGCGCCGTCGCTGGAACGCCTGGTTGCGCCGAAATGCGCCTTGACTGCGGCGGAATACCTCGCTTACCAGAAAAACATGCACGTACTGGTCGTTATGACCGACATGACCAACTACTGCGAGGCCTTGCGCGAGGTATCTTCAATTAGGGGTGAGGTGCCGAGCCGTAAGGGGTATCCGGGGTATCTCTACTCTGACCTTGCGTCGCTTTATGAACGCGCTGGAAAGATTAGCGGGTCGAGCGGGTCTATTACGCAGATTCCGATTCTTACCATGCCGAATGATGATATAAGCCACCCGATTCCTGATCTGTCGGGGTATATCACCGAGGGGCAGATCGTGCTTGATCGGGAGTTAGCTCAGCGCGGCGTGTATCCACCAGTAGCTGGTCTGCCGAGTCTGTCGCGCCTGATGAAGGACGGGATTGGGCCGGGCATGACGCGGGATGATCACAAGGACGTGGCCAGCCAGCTTTTCGCAGCCTACTCAAAGGTTAAGCAGGTGCGTAACCTTGCGTCGATTATCGGGGAGGAGGAGCTTTCTGAGGCGGATAAGCAGTATTTGCGCTTTGGCGAGAAGTTTGAGCAGAAGTTTCTAACCCAGGGGGATTTTGAGAACCGTGATATTGAGCGTACCCTGAACATTGGCTGGGAAACGCTTACCGAGATACCACGCGACGAACTCCTGCGTATCAAGCAGGAACTCATCGAAAAGTACCTTGACCCGATTCTGGCGTTCAAGGAGATGTCAGACAATATGAACAATATGGCCAATAGCCTACGGATGGTGGGGTAGGTATGGCGCGAGAAAGCGTTGCTCCCACCAAGAGCAATCTAATCAGGACCAAAGAGCGGCTTGCTACTGCTGAGGAAGGTTATGACCTGCTTGAGCAGAAGCGGGAAATTCTTGTGATGGAGCTTATGCAAAAGGTGGAGGATGTGAAACTCCTGGAACGGGACATGGACGCACAGATTGCCGTCGCGTATCCAGCGCTCAAGCGTATGCTCATTGTGGTGGGGCGGGAACGGTCTGACCGGCTCTCCCGTGACATCAGATACCAGTTCGAGATATACGAAAAAAAGGTGAGCGCTGCGGGCATGAGTCTTCCTAGCCTTGAAATTACCATGCCTAATGCGGAATTGAAGTATTCCACTACAAATTCATTTGCAGAATGTGATGAAACAGTATTAGAATTCTTTAAGTTGCTAAAAATCATAACTGAGTTGGCAGCGGTACGGACGATTACCTGGCGTTTGGCGCGAGAGGTTCGTAAAACCCAGCGTCGGGTGAACGCACTTGAAAAAATGGTAATCCCAACCGCTCGAGAAACAAAAGTTTATATCGAATCGGCGCTGGAAGAGCGGGACAGAGATGCCTTCTTTACCAGTAAGCTCCTGAAAAGGAAAGCCGGCAAGGAGTGAAGCTATGATCAAACCATTGTTTTCTAACATTGTTGTCGCGGTTACCGGTTCCGACGCTTCTGTACTGGCGGCCAAGTATGCCATTGTCATGGCTAAAATGTATCGTTGCCGTCTTACAGCCGTGTATGTCGTTGATATCGCCACGATACGGCAACTTACCCTGAGCAAAATCTTCATCCAAGACGAAGGTAATGAGTATGCTGTCAGCCTCAAGGCTAATGGCGAGCGTTATCTCGCCTTTGTCGATGAGCTGGCGCGTACTAAGGGCGTCAAGATCGAGCGGGCGATACGCAGTGGCGCAGTGTATACGGAAATCCTGACACTGGCGGAAGAAAAAAAAGCTGATCTCATCATCTTAGGAGGATGGGAGAAAGACCGGAGCGCACGGGACATCATTTCTCACTCCCATCGGGAGATTATGAATAACGCCAAGTGTTCGGTAATGTTGGTCAAAGAACCAAACATAGATCAAATTTTCAGGCAAGCCTGAACAGAGAGGCATGGAATGAGAATAGCGATTGTCAGCGCTACGGCGCGGCGGATGGGGATTCCCGATTATATAAAAGCCTTGCAAAAAGGTATGGAGGCTATGGGGCATCGCGTTGACGTGATTGATGCGTGGACTGAGGATGGGTTTCGTCTGCCAGGTTATGAATACATTGTGGTATGCGCCGAGTCCATATCCCTCTTCGGCGGAAAAATGCCAGAGGCTTTGCCTAAGATACTTGCCACAGGAAGCGGGCTTTCAGGCAAGAAGAGCGCGGGCTTTCTCAAGAAAACCGGCCCCTTCACCGGCAAGGCCTTCTCTAACCTCATGAAGGCCATGGAAAAAGAAGGCATGATGGTCAACTGGAGCGATATCATCCTTTCGGCAACTCAGGCTGAGGCTCTGGGCAAGCACATCGGGGCATGACGCGCTGGCATTGTGGAAAACTATTACCGGCTTCTCGGCGTCAACGAGTCTTCCTCCCCACGTGAGATAAAAAAAGCATTTCGTGAGCGGGCAAAACAGTTGCACCCCGACATTGCCGGTAATGCCGCCACAGCAGAAATGCGGCGCTTGCTCACCGCTTATGAAGTACTTTCCAAACCAGACCAGCGCCACGAGTACGACCGCGCCTTTAACCGTATCCTTAAAAAAGGAGATTTCAATTACCGAACCTTCTTGCAGGAACACGATGATCCGGCAAGTCAGGCTAAACTCGTGTTCTTCGACCTTATGCACCTTGAAGAAGAACGCGCTCTGGAGATATGGCGCAGACAGGGCGGACTGGGTTTTCCCCTGCAAAAGTATCTGGATCAGGAAGACTGGATGGACTGCACTTTCTTGCTGGCTGAGGAACTGGAAAAACGACAGTGCTACTACGAGGCGTTCATGCTTCTGGTGGATATTGTGCGGGAGGAACGCCGCCGGCCATACTTCCGGCACTTCATTATTGAGGTGGAGGCGGTTTTGAAAGAACTGGTTCGCTTACGGCTCAAATCGTCGCTGGACGAGAAAACGTATATCCTCTGTATGGAAAACCTGCTCGACCTAGGCTTTCCCTCGCGTGATGAGGCCCGCTGGCTCCGTTCCATGGCGGAAAGCCTGGTTAAGTTGGGTGAACTCAAGTCAGCCGGGTGCGTATTTCGAGAAGCGCTGCGGCGCGATCCCCATCTCCCTAACACAGTCCGACTCAAGCGCAAGCTGCAAATCAGAGACACAGAAAACAAGGTATAAGGCATATCATGATTCGTTTAAAAAACGCAAAACAAATTGAAGGCATCCGCTCATCGTGCAATATGTTGAGCGCCATGTATCGGGAACTCATTCCTCTGGTCAAGCCAGGAGTTGAAACCCTTGAAATCGACCTCTGGACGCGAAACTGGATCAAGAAGGCAGGCGGCAAACCCGCGTTCCTAGGCTACGGCCCCAAGAAAAACCCCTTCCCAGCCGCTATCTGCGTCTCCATCAACAACGAGGTGATTCACGGAATCCCCTCCAAACGCCGTATCCAAGAAGGCGACCTCGTTTCGCTGGACTGCGGCATTGAGCTGGACGGGTATATCAGCGATCAGGCCATCAGCATCGAGGCAGGTAAGGTGAGCAGCGCGGTTCACCAGCTCAATGTCGTTACGCGGGAGTGCTTGTACAAGGGCATTGAGGCGGCAAAGGCTGGCGACCGGCTGCTCCAAATCGCGCGCGCCGTGGAAGGACACGCGCTCGCCCACGGTTACGGGGTAGTGCGCGATTACTGCGGACACGGAGTCGGCCTGAGCCTGCACGAAGACCCACAGGTCGCCAACTACCCGCACGGGCCAAACCCCCGCATGAACAACGGACTAGTGATCGCCATCGAACCCATGATCAACATGGGCAAGGCCGGCGTAAGGTTGCTGGACGACAACTGGACCGTTGTTACCGCCGACGAACTGGTTTCCGCGCACTGGGAACACACCGTGGCAATCTTTGACGGTCAAACCGAGATACTCACCGAAAGGGTCGACCCGTGATAAAAATCTGGCCATCAAAGTAGAATTACACGTATAATCCTGTAACTATTCAGAAAAATTTTTATTATTATAGATATAGCTTAGTTAAAAAACGTAAAAATCTGAATAAATCGCGATTCAAAACAGATTTTGTAACAAATTTGACCAAGTGTTTCTATTCTTCTCACTTAAAAAGGGGTGTATGCTATGAATCTTTTAAAGAAATTGTCCTCGAAGAGCTTTTTATTCTTCAATTTAGTGCTGGTGGGAGTAATTTTTGGTTTTACGCTCGCCTGTTTCTCATTCTTTGGACCCATGGCGAAGCTGGGAAAGGTCGCTCAAGCGGAGCAGAATCAGGTGATGATCCCTGAAAGCGCTCTGGCTGTGGCGGAAAGCCTCCAAGCCGCGATCCAAGCCGTGTCCGCAAAAGTCGTTCCCTCAGTGGTCGAGATTGACACAGTATCTGTGGTTCAGCGGCAAAGCCAGAACTACAACGGCGTTCCGTGGGAATTCTTCTTTGGCCCGCAGGAAGATCAGGGACAGAGCGAGTACCGCTCACAGGGACTGGGTTCCGGCATCATAGTCCGAAAAGATCGGGACACCTACTATGTGTTAACCAACTACCATGTGGTGGAAGACGTTACCGAGATTACCATAAAAACCGATGACGGAAAGGAAGCTCCAGCATCGTTGGTTGGCACAGACGAACGCAAAGACCTGGCAATGGTTTCCTTCAAAAGCAACGACAGCTATCCACTGGCGGTGCTGGGCGACTCAGACGCAGTGAAAGTTGGCGACTGGGCTATCGCGGTGGGCAACCCGCTCAGCTTCATGTCCTCAGTTACAATGGGCATCATCAGCGCAGTGGGACGCACCGATGGTCCCGCAAACAACATCAACGACTTTATCCAGACCGACGCTTCCATCAATCAGGGGAATTCAGGCGGGCCGCTCGTGAACATCAGGGGCGAAGTCATCGGAATCAACACATGGATCGTCAGTAATAGCAGCAGCAGCGGCGGCTCTATTGGCATTGGGTTCGCCATTCCTATCAACAACACCAAACGCTCCATAGACGAATTCATCAATACCGGCACGATCAGTTACGGCTGGCTGGGAGTTTCTCTCATCGAGCCAGACCGCGACTCAATTCAGGCGCTGAAACTCGACGGCAAGCGCGGCGGATTGGCAGCAGAGGTCTTCATCGGCTCGCCCGCTGACAAGGGCGGCATCAAACCCGGAGACTTTATCACCCACGTGAATGGCAAAGAAGCACGCGGCTCAAGTCAAGTAACCTTGCTCGTTGGCGAGCTTAAGCCCGGAGACCAGGCAACCTTCACCGTTATACGCGACGGGACGCCCCGTGATTTCACAGTGCGTATCGAAGCGCGAACCGACGAGGCGGCTGCCGATAGCAAAAACCTCTGGCCAGGCGTGTATGTGGTTCCGCTTACCGACGCCAGACGCAGCAGCCTTAAACTTGACCAGAACGCTCAAGGCGTTTATGTGTATCAGACCTATGCCGAAGCTCCAGCAGCCGTCATCGGGCTGCAGCGTGGCGACCTGATCACCGGCATCAATGGCCAGCCAGTTAAAGACCTCGCCTCGTTCTATCAAGTTCTGCGTGATAAAACCGACAAAGAACTTTGGTTTAACATCATTCGTAACTCTGCAACTATGGAAACAATGCGGTTCAAGCGTTAAGCGCCGCCCCCTCACAAAAACGCGGAGGAAGATCAAAAATCCTCCTCCGCGTTTTCGCGTATGGCGAAGTATCACATAGTCGCCATTCATACCACCTTAACAACAAATATGTTCTAATTGTTCATGAAGGCGCAGGGGAAGACTCACGGTTTTAAGCCGGGACTTCTCACCAGTACGCAGATTCACGTCTTTTTTGGGACAGCCCAGCGTTTTTGCCAGAAACGCGCATAACTCGGCATTGGCCTTGCCATCTTCCGGCGCTGCCGCAACTTTAACGCGAAGTCGGCCATCCTTCACGCCAAGTATCTGGGAACGCGACGCCCCAGGCAGCACCTTAACGGTGAGATATACAACATTACCAGAAACGTGAATACAATCCGCCATACGTTTATCGGGTTTACTATTGAGAATTTACGAAGCGTTGTCAATGTGAAAGGCATGCCATTGCCGGATCCCGCAATGACGCCAGGTACTAAAGGGTATAGACGTTTCATAAAGGCCTGCGCCTCGACTGTAAAAGCGTTAACCGTGCATGTAGAAGTTATAACGGGAGACTCAATAGTTATAACTATTGACTCAGAAGTTATAACTATTGACCCAGAAGTTATAACTATTGACTCAAAAGTTATAACTATTGACTCAGAAGTTATAACTATTGACCCAGAAGTTATAACGGGAGACTCAAAAGTTATAACTATTGACTCAGAAGTTATAACGGGAGACTCAATAGTTATAACGGGAGACTCAGAAGTTATAACGGGAGACTCAGAAGTTATAACGGGAGACTCAAAAGTTATAACTATTGACTCAGAAGTTATAACGGGAGACTCAGAAGTTATAACGGGAGACTCAAAAGTTATAACTATTGACTCAGAAGTTATAACTTTGGGGGTAAAGAGTCTGGCGGCTGACCCAGACATTGCGGCGTTTAGAACTGTTCCATGAGCGTCTTGTTCCGGTAGGTCAGGTCATGCCGCAGAGTGTAGCCGATGTGTTCCCAGAAAGCGTTACCCGCTGTGTTTGTGGTATATGCCACGAGCGCGACTTTGTTGATGCCCATATCCCGCAAACTTTGCTCCACCGCCGCAACTAACGCAGCGCCGACGCCCCGATTCCGGTGTTCCACGTGTACGGCAGTGTGATAGATGTAGGCGCGACGGCCATCGTTACCGCAGAGGATGGCGCCTATAATAGCGAGCGATGATTCCGCGACAAAGCAGGTGCGCGGGTTCCGTTCCAGAAACTTGCGGATGCCTTCCTTTGAGTCGTCAAGGCTCCTCAGCCCCATACCCGCGGTGGTATGCCAAAGCCCGGAAACCGCTTCATAGTCCTCAATCATCATTAACCTGATCATGGTATGATCATAGTGCAAACTCGTGTTGTGCGCAAAGCGCTTGCTTCATGGTATGTTGTTCACGGAGGCTAGAATGATTTGTAACCTAAAGGAATATGATTGTTGGTTTCAACGCCGCGCCTGCGCGCCGCTCGCGCGGCTTCTGAGTAGCGTTGGTTTGCTAGAGCAGGGTTTGATTCTGGAGAACGCGGCAATGGAACTGAGGGCGCTTTTGACCAAAAACTTTGCGGTGTTAAGTTTGGCGGCGGAAGGCAAAGACGCTGGTACGCTGATCGGGACAATTGCCGGACTGAACGCGCGGCTTGGGCTTGAACTGCCGTCAACAAAGGCTGAGGGCTTTGTGATTAAGGTATCTGGCGCCCGCATAATCATCGCGGGACAGGATGAAGCTGGCGCGCTCTATGGGATATACCGTTTTCTCTCCTTGCTGGCGCTGGACAAGATTGATGAGGGAATCGAGATTATTGACGCGCCCGCGACGCCGTTCCGCTCGCTCACGCACTGGGACAACATCAGCGGCGATGTGGTTCGTGGTTACGCGGGTAAATCGCTTTTCTATAAGGATGGCCGTGTTGATTATGACGAACAGCGCGTTATTGACTATGCGCGGCTTCTGGCTTCAGTTGGTATCAACCGGCTTGCCATTGGTGGAATTTTTGGGACTGGCCCTGGGCAGCTTCTCATCACCGAGGCCATGCTGCCTGACGTGGCGCGGCTTGCGGCTCTGTTCCGGCCATTTGGCGTGAAGCTGCTGCTTAACGTCAAGTTCAGCGCGCCCTATACTCTGGGCAAGCTGGCTACGGCAGACCCGCTTGACGCGGCTGTTGCTGCCTGGTGGAAAGAGCGCGCTGACTTGATCTACCGCTACATTCCTGATCTTGCTGGTTTTGTGGTGAAGGCTGATTCTGAGCTGGAGCCTGGGCCTTTTAATTATGGCCGCAACCATGCGGAAGGCGCTAATGTTTTAGCCGTTGCTCTGGCTCCCCACGGCGGGGAAGTGGTATGGCGCTGTTTTGTGTATAACTGCGTTCAGGACTGGCGGGATCGGTCTATTGATAGGGCGCGAGCGGCCTACGATATATTCAAACCGCTTGATGGGGCGTTTGCCGGTAATGTGCTGCTTCAGGTAAAGTTTGGTCCCTACGACTTTCAAGTGCTGGAACCAGTCAGCCCGCTTTTCGGCGCTTTGAGTAAAACCCGCTATACGCTTGAGCTGCAGGTAACGCAGGAGTACACGGGTCAGCAGATTGATCTTTGTTATCTTCCTTATAATTGGGAACGTATCCTTGGCTTTGACACGCGCTATGGTCTGCGTTCCACGCTTCGGGAGCTTTTGGTTGATGGCGAGATTGCTGGCGTTGGCGCGATTCCCAATGTTGGCCTTGACCATAACTGGACTGGCCACCCATTGGCGCAGGCGAATCTGTATGGTTATGGTCGTCTGTGCTGGGATCCATGTCTCAGCGCGGAACTAATCGCCCGCGAGTGGAGCGCGCTCACCTTTGTTGATGCGCGCGTTGCGGATACGGTATCAGGGCTTCTGCTTCGTTCCTATCCGGCCTATGAAAAGTACAACGCGCCTTTTGGCGTTTGTTTCATGGTAACACCGGCTTGGCACTATGGTCCGAACATTGAGGGCTACGAGTTTTCTCTCTGGGGAACCTACCACCGCGCGGATCGTTTTGCGATTGGCATTGACCGTACTGCAACAGGAACCGGCTATGTTACGCAATACGCGCCTGAAAACGCTGCGCTCTTTGGTGATCCGGCGACTTGTCCTGAGCAGCTCATTCTATTTTTCCACCGACTTCGCTATGACTATGTTATGAAAAACGGGCAGACTCTGCTCCAGAACATCTACGATACCCACTTCGAGGGTTATGACGAGGTTAAACAAATGCTTGAACTGTGGAAGGGACTCAAAGACTGGATCGATGAACCCACCTACTCGCAGGTGCTTGCCCGCTTTGAATGCCAGCTTGCCAATGCCCGTGAGTGGCGAGACCAGATCAACACGTACTTCTGGCGTAAGACTGGCGTCGCTGATGCCAAAGGCCGGAAGATTTACGAATGATGTTCAAGTTATGCGGACTGGCTGAATAAGGGGGCGAACACGAATAGCTGTAAGATAGCTATCAACACTATTCGTGTTCGTGTTTGTGTTCATTCGTATAATTCGTGGATTCTTCTATTGAATTCTTGACCGATAATCAGAACATGGCTGAAGAACGGGAACTGAAGGTATCTTTCCTATCCAAGAACAAAATCACCTGCCCTTTGTGTTCGGCAATTTTTCACCGTGAAGAATTGCTATCGGGAAGTGGGCGGCTAATCGCGGGAATCATCACAGACGAACTGCACCGGCTTTACGAGCCGTCGATGAAGTACGGTGATGTGTATCCATTGGTATATCAGGCAACCGTGTGTCCTGAATGTTGGTATGCAGCGATGGACAAGGACTTTATGGACTTGCCTAAAGACAGGGTGAATAAGGGAATAGCGGATGCAACAAAACGGATGGCGGATACTAAACTCATCTTCCCTGATGTTGATTTCCGCGCAGTGCGAACCCTCATGTCCGGGGCAGCGTCTCAGTACTTGGTAACCCGTTGTTACGATTACTTTCCCAAGGAATTTTCGCCCACTATCAAACAGGGAATCGCGTCCTTGCGCACTGGCTGGTTACTTGATGAGCTTCACAACAAGTTTCCGAATGAGCATTACGACTGGCTATCGGAACTATTCAAACGTAAGGCGCAGTTTTTCTACACTGAGGCTCTGGAACGGGAGCAGAACCAGAGAGAGTTGCTTTCGGGGATCAAGAACTATGGCCCAGATACGGATAAAAACTACGCTTATGAAGGAGTCATCTACCTCGCGGGCTTGCTTACTTATAAGTATGGTCCCAAGAGTGATAGTGAGTTGCGTGCGAAACAGTTAGCAGGCATAAAGATAAACATTGCCAGGATATTTGGTCTGGGTAAAGCGTCAAGAAACAGACCAAGCCCGCTGTTGGAACACGCCAAAAGCCTCTTCTTCAACATCAACAAAGAACTCCATGAGTCGGACTGAGAGGAATATCAGGTTACTGGTGGCTTATGATGGGACAGACTTTTCCGGCTGGCAGAGGCAGGACAGCGCTAAGGGACGCACTGTACAGGGCGTGCTTGAGGCGGCGTTGGCGAGGCTGCACAAGAGGCCGGTGAATCTGAGCGCAGCGGGCAGAACTGACGCGGGTGTACACGCGGCGGGTCAAGTGGCCAACTTTTATACTGATATCAAGAACATGGCGGCAGAACGTTTTGTGCCGGCGCTTAACAGCCTCTTGCCGCAAGACCTGCGAGTGCTTGCCGCCCAAGAGACTAGTTCTGAGTTTCACGCCCGCTTTGCCGCCCAAAGTCGCACCTATCGTTATTATATCATCGGGGAACGTCATGCACTTCCCCATGAATTGCGCTACGCGCTCCAGCTCTGGCGGCGTCCCCGCGTTGAATGCCTGAATAGCTATGCCCGCTGTCTACGGGGAGAACTTGATTGTTCAGTCTTCGCGTTGTCCAAAGACCCCAGTCATTCACGGAATCGCTATTTTTTTGGCGCTCTGTTTTTTGTTGAGCGTGATACGCTGGTTTTTGAGATCACGGCCAATGCTTTTTTATGGAAGATGGTTCGTTCTATTGTAGGCACGCTGCTGTACTGCGAGGAGCATGATGTATCGCCCGATGCGTTCAGAGCGCTTCTCGCTTCTGGTGAGCGTAAGCAGGCCGGTCCCACAGTCCCGCCGCATGGCCTTTTCCTCTGGAATGTGGCGTATTAACCATGTGCATAGAGCAACCACCGTGATTCCGTCTGGCGCGGGGAACACGAGGCGGAGAGAGAGCCGCATGAGGCAGTGAGAGACGCGCATGACGCGGTGGAGCCGCATGACGTTGTTTCGATGATAGGTCACTGGAATTCATGGTTTGACGGCATTTTCTACATGAGCAATGTCAACAGGTGGGTCATGGGACTATCAGCGGGGCCAGATAAGGGATAAGCTCCGGTTGATACAAGGCCCGCCAACGGTGATTAGCGCTCAGTGCTGGGAAGCGTTTGACATGATGGTGGAGAACATGCGCTACATCTTTTTGTCCCCTTTAACGGAGAGCGATTCCGCTGCTCTGCTTCTTAAAAAGCCCGGCAGCGCCCCCTCAAAGATACTGGATGGAAGCCAGCGGCAAGAGATGGAATAGGAACCTCCTTGTTGACATGGAGATAAAGATACCTTAGTATAACTCTCGTACCCGCGTGGTGCGGGGAATCAACGTCTGTGGACAGGATAGCGCTGGCTCTTGGTGATAAGAGTGAAACTATCGTGGAAAGACCGATAACGGAAAGAAGCAGAAACCTTGTAGAGCAAGCCGAGCAATCGGCCTGAGCTACAAGTCCCGGCCTTTAGGCATGGGGTTATTTGTACTTAAGGAGGCAGTATTATGGCACAAGCGGTTAGCAAGAGCTCGATTAGTAAGAACTCCCGTACCAGCAGCGCTACTCAGAAGTTCTTTTGTTCCTGCGGTGGTGAAGTCAAGGTGAAAACGCTTTTTGAAAAGGGAAAGGCAAAGAACATTGCGGAATGTCAGAAGTGTAAGCGTGTTGAACGTCGTCCTTCGGACTTTAAGTAGGTGGTAAGCGCTTCTTCACTGATAAACAGTGGAGGAGTAGTGTTTCAGAAACGGTGCGCTGGGAAACAGCGCGCTTTAATAGGAGTAACAATTTGGTAGGTAAAAGTAGTTCCGCTGAAAAGCGGCATCGGCAGAGTGAGGATCGCCGAATGAGGAACAAGGCGGTAAAAAGTTCCGTGCGGACGAGTGCGAAGAAGTTTGTGGCTCTGGCTCAGAAGAAGAAGAAAACGGTGTCAGAGGCTGAAACAGCTTTGAAAGACATGATCAAGAAGCTCGATACCGCGTCGCGGAAGGGCATCATCAAGAAGAACGCGGCATCTCGTAAAAAATCGCGGATGCAGCGGCTTTTTAACTCCATCAAGGCGGCGCAGTAGCGCGTGGGCTTATGACGGAAAACAAGTGTACCAAGGCTGATCTTATTGACGCTGTGTATGAAAACACGGGTATAGATAGGGAGTATATCAAACTCATCATTGACAATTTTGTTGATAAGATAAAAAAAGCCCTGGTTGACAACATGGTCATCGAGATGCGGGGGTTTGGAACCTTTGAAGTAAAGGTAAGAAAGGGTCGTAAGCGGGCGCGAAACCCAAAAACCGGAGACATTGTGTCGGTTGATGATCATGGAAGGGTTATCTTCAGGGCAGGGAAGGAACTACGGCAGGATGTGTGGAACCTTACCGGGGAGCCGAATAAGCAGTCAGTCAGTAGGCCAATCAAAAAGGATTGGGCTTTGCCGGAGTGATTCGGCAAGCCCTTGTAGCCTATGAGTTTGTTTAATGGCCGAAACAGGTTAAGAGCTTTTTTAACCCATCTGGTTGTGGTCGTAGCAGGAATCATACTTTTTGCCGCGTCCCACCCCAATCTACTGTTTGAGAATGGCCTTCCCTTTCTCGCGTGGGTTGTTTATGTTCCGCTTGTCTGGCTCCTGTACCGCGTCTCGCTTGGCGCGTCATTTTTCTGGGGAGCGCTCTTTGGTTTTGGGGCGTATGGTCTGTTTAACTACTGGTTAAGCGTGTTCCACCCGCTCGCTGATGATGCGGTGGGCATGATCTACCTTGTCTACTTCATGTTTTTCTTTCCCTTGTTAAAGCTCTCGGTCATGCTCTTTCCCAAACGCGGTTATATCCTTCAGTGGTTGTTATGGATCAGCTTTGAGTACCTGCGTACCCTGGGCTTTCTGGGCTATTCCTACGGCATAACAGGCTATTCCCAATGGCGCATGATTCCTATCATCCAGATCGCGGACATATTCGGCGTGTGGGGCGTTTCTGCCCTCGTGATCTTCCCCTCGCTGTATCTGGCGGCGGCCTTGAACAGGGCGCAGTTGTTGCCGCTGGGCGGATTGCCGGATGGCTTAAACTCGGCGGTGTTTTTCAAGCTGTCGTTTACGTTCAAGCTGAAGAATAAAGGCAAAGAGCGAAATGTGTTTGTCTTTATGCCGTTTGATAGGGCTGATAGCGTCATTAGTGTGGTGTGGATTGCGGCGCTGATCGGAACTCTGGTCTATGGCGCGGCATCCCGCGTTGATTACACGGACGCACCTACCAAGACAGTTGCCCTCATCCAGCACAACACTGACCCCTGGCGTGGCGATATGGTAGAATATAGGAGGAATTACGAAGTGTTGCGGCGGCTTTCTAATGAGGCCATCGCCAAGACTCCTAACCTTGACCTCGTGGTCTGGTCTGAAACCGCCTTTGTCCCCCGTATCTACTGGCATATCACCTACCGCGATCATCAGGAATCGTACCGTCTGATACAGGAACTGCTGGATTACATCGCGTCGCAGGACGTGCCTTTTGTAATCGGCAATGACGATGGCCGCAGGGAGCCAGACAAAAACCCCAACGCCAATGAAAACTATCGCGTGGACTATAATGCGGTTATGCTTTTTGCCAATAACAAGGGCGACGTCTCCAAAGGCGTTGCCGCTGGCATCTATCGCAAGTTCCACCTCGTGCCATTCACCGAGTCGTTCCCCTATCGGAAGCAGTTTCCCATGATCTACGACATGCTCAGGAATGCTGACACTCACTTCTGGGAGAAGGGGACCGAATTCACGGTTATGGAAATAAACGGCCTCAAGTTCTCAACCCCTATCTGTTTTGAGGATACCTTTGGCTACCTTTCGCGCGAGTTTGTGCGTAACGGAGCAGAACTCCTCGTTAACCTATCGAATGACGCCTGGTCGAAGAGCGTGCCGGCGCAGACACAGCACCTTTCGATGGCTGTGTTCAGGGCTGTGGAAAATCGCCGCTCCTTTGTGCGAGCCACCGCATCCGGACAGACTGCTGCAATAGACCCTAATGGCAAGGTCATAGCCATGACCAAGCCCTTTGTCGAGGCCCAGCTTACCGCCACAGTACCGATTGTTACCGCTACATCGCTATACACACGGTATGGCGATTTTTTCCCCCATGTAACGCTGTTTGCCGCGATTTCTCTGTTGCTCATAAGGTTCGCTAGGGCTATAATTAAACAAAAAAGGCGAAAGGGAGGTCTGTATGGATCAGCAAGCGCAACAACAGAAGATTCTCATCATTGATGATGAAAATATAAATCTTGAGTTTTTTGATTTGATGCTTGAAAAGTTAGGGTTTAGCGTTGAACTGGCGCGTAATGGTAAGGAAGGTTTGGAAAAGGTGGCGGAGTTCCGCCCAAACCTCATCATACTGGATAACATCATGCCTAAGATGTCTGGCTGGGAAGTTACCAGAATGCTCAAGAGTGATCCTGAGTTTCGGAACATTCCTATCATCATGCTTTCAGCGCTGGATGACGTGAAGGACAAGGTTGACAGTTTTGATTTGGGTGTTGATGACTACATCACCAAGCCCTTTAACTTTTCCGAAGTGTTGGCACGGATTCGGGTTGTACTCCGTAATCGCGAGCTATTTGATCAGATAAGCCTCGGTGAATCGCGCCTGCGCCTTGCCGAAAGTCTGAACGCTGAACTCAAGACCTGCATAGCGGACTTTGTGAAAAGCCTCGACGAGCTTGATGTGGCTATCACGCGAACTAGTAACGCAATCGATCGCGATACCTTTAACGCACTGTTAGCCCTTATACGCGGCAAGACTCAGGATGCAAGGAACCGAATGTCCACGCTCACTAAGCGTACCGAGTGGACAGACCTTCAGCGGGAAAACCTCAAAGGAAGCGAGATAGGGCTGACTGTTCTGGAAGATCAGGTTTATGGCGCGGGGCAAGAATCATGACACTGAGAAAAGATGGGTCCCATCATGTAATCTTTGGTTCCGGTACCACTTTTGTTGGGGAACTCAAGTTTAAGGAAACGCTCTCTATCAAGGGAAGATTTCAGGGAACGATTGAGGCTGTTGAGCATGGCGACCTCATTGTTGAAGAGGGTGCGGATGTTGAAGCCACGAAAATTCTAGTAACATCGCTTGTTATTCGCGGAACCGTAACCTCGCCGGTGGATGCTGCGGACAAGATTGTGATCTGTCCAGGCGGTAGACTCAAAGGCGACATCAAGACCCGCAGGTTGCAGATTGCAGATAAGATGTTCTTTGAGGGTCAGGTCAGCATGGTCGGCGACGAGAGTGAGGTGGACATATTCTCAAGACCCACAGAGGATATCAAGGCGGAGCTACAGGACCTTTTTGAAAAGAATGACTAAAGAATACCACGTCGTGTTCCATCTACTTGACACAATTGCACACTTTTCGCCTATACTGATTTGTTAGTTTTAGTTATATTGTTGGAAACCAACGGGGAGGTCAGTTGTCGGGTAAGGATTTACGGATTAATGAACAGATTCGAGTGCGGGAGGTTCGTCTCATTCGGGATGGGAATGAACAGCAGGGCATTATGCCTACTATAGAAGCGCTCGCAATCGCGAGAGGGCAGAATCTTGATCTTGTGGAAGTCGCGCCACAAGCCAATCCACCGGTTGTCAAGATTATGGATTACGGTAAGTTCAAATTCGAGAATGAAAAGAAAGTCCGGGATTCAAAGAAGAAACAGAAGCTGTTGAAGATGAAGGAAATTCGTATGCAACCCAAGATTGATGAGCATGACATGGATTTCAAGTCTAAACATATTCAGGAGTTTCTTGGCGAAGGCAACAAGGTTAAGGTTACGGTCAGGTTCAGAGGTCGTGAGCTTGCTCATACCGAACTGGGGTTAGAGGTTCTCAAGGATATGCTGAAACGAATTGAGGGAAGCTATATGATGGATAAACCACCGGCAATGGAAGGTCGGTTCATGTCCATGGTATTGAGTCCCAAAACCAAAAAATAGGATAGATATCATGCCAAAAATGAAAACAAAAAAGAGCGCGGCCAAACGGTACTCGTTCACGGGGACAGGCAAGGTGAAGTATAAGAAACAGAACCTGCGTCATATTCTCACTAAGAAGTCCACCAAACGGAAGCGGAATCTTCGCCACGCGGGTATCCTGTCGGCTGATAATACGCCGTCAATCAAAAAGTGCTTAATGCCTTACGGTTAAGACACGTCTAAAAGGAGATAACGAAAATGTCAAGAGCGGTGGATGGTTCTAAACGAAAGAACCACAGGAAAAAGATACTAAAACTGGCCAAAGGCTACTGGGGACGTCGGCATTCGAACTATAAGACTGCCAAGGACGCAGTCGCCAAGGGGCTTACTTATGCGTACCGTGATCGGAAAGACCGGAAAGGTGACTTCCGCGCACTTTGGATCGTCCGTATCAATGCGGCGTGCCGCAGTGAAGGTATGAGCTACTCGCGGTTTATCGAAGGTCTGAACAAGGCCGGTATAACTCTTAACCGAAAAGCACTGGCTTTTCTGGCGCTTGAGGATGCTACTGCGTTCAAGGCGATTGTCGTACAGGCGAGACAGGCATTGGAGGCGTAGATATGGAAACATTTGACCATGTGAAACTTCTGGAATCAAAAGTTGTTAAGGCGATTGATTTTGTAAAACGCCTCACCGAAGAAAACGATCAGCTTAAAGACCAGCTTGACTCATACCAGAAGCGGGTTGATGAGCTTGAAGCTCTGATTCAGAGCTTCAAGGAAGAGCAGGGGCGCATTGAAGACGGGATACTTTCCGCGCTTAACCGGCTTAACCAGTTTGAGGATGCTATTGATAAGAGCCTTTCGCCATCAGCAAGCGTACCCTCAGATGACGAGGTTCCATCGACTGATATCTTAGAAGCTCTGGAAGATATTCTGGCCCCAGTGGAAATTCCCGAAAGTTCTGAACCTACCGGAGTCGAAATTATAGATACTCCGGTTCAGAAACAGCAGTCCCCAGAGGGTGAGGCACAGCCGCAGTAACGCGGAACTATGGCTGGTTTCAAGTGGTTTCCATGAAGAAAAAAGTTCTCTCAAGTTCAAAAAAGAGTGATTTGTACATTGATATATTGGGAACCTCTTTATTCATTTCAGCAGAAGAGGAACCAGTATATCTCCAAGGCCTTTTAGCTAACTATCGTACGGCTGTTGAGCATATTCAAAAGTCTTACGGTCTTCGTGATCCGCTTAAAACCGCAGTTCTCACAGGGTTTTTGCTCTGTGATGAGATTCAGCGGATGTATAACCGCGAAATGGCCAAAGAAGAAGCACGGGCGTACGAAACACGGGAAGCCGAAAAAATTGCCCGTGATCTGATCGACCGCCTTGATAAGATTCTGGAATATAAGGCATGACACGCTTATATAGACTGAAAAACCAAGTAAAGTACTACAATTGGGGCTCGCCTGACTGGATTCCGCGCTTACTGGGTAAGGATAACCCTGAAAAACAGCCATGGGCCGAGTTATGGATGGGGGTTCATGCGGAAGGGCCTTCGTCGCTTGAGTATGAAGGCGCATGTATTCCGCTCTCCATGCTGATAAACCAAAATCCCCGCCGTTACCTGGGTGAGAATACTGAAAAAGTGTTTGGAACCATACCATTTTTATTCAAGGTGCTTGCCGCCGGCAGACCCCTTTCAATACAGGCGCACCCGACGCAGGCACAGGCGCAGATTGGCTTTGAGCGCGAGAACGCGATGGGCATACCGCTTAAAGCGCCAAACCGTAACTACAAAGACGCAAACCATAAGCCAGAGATTCTCTGCGCCCTCACACCATTCACCGCAATGTGTGGCTTTAAAAAGCCAGCAGATATCGACGCGGGACTGACGGTGTTTGCCGCCGGAATGCCCCCTGTGCTTGTCAGTGCGCTTGACATCCTGCGTGAACCGCTGCAAGACCCCGACGAAGGCGCGGCCTTGAGCAGCTTTCTCAAGGCGCTCTTTGGCCTTTCGTTTAATGTGCGAAGCGCTTTGAGCAAGTTCGCCACGTGTAAAAAACATGACGCGTGTAACCACGTGATGCAGGCCAAAGCCCATGAGTTCATTGCCTCTTTTGCGCGACTCTACCCGTGCGATCCGGCGATAATCGCGCCGCTCTATCTCAATGTGATTGAACTCAAGCCAGGCGAGGCAGTCTATCTTCCCTCCGGCGTGTTACACGCCTACATAAAAGGACTTGGCGTGGAACTCATGGCCAACTCAGACAATGTCCTACGCGGAGGCCTCACTTCCAAGCACATTGCCATTGATGAACTTCTCCGCATCCTGCGTTTCTCCGCGTTTAAGCCGCAAATCCTCACGCCTCAAGGGAATACTTACCAGACGTCGAGTCGTGAGTTCGCCCTGTCCGTGTTAAGCGGCAACGGTCAAAGCCGTGAACTGCCTATATGCGGCCCGGCCATTGTCATTGTTACCGAAGGCGCTGCTAACATTGATGGCCTTGCGCTTGGTCAAGGCGACTCCGCCTTCATTCCGGCAGATGTGGAAGCGCCGCTTGCCATCACTGGAACCTACACCCTCTATAGCGCCACGCCTAACCTTTCAGCCTGAAAAGGCAACAGGATGAGAATCTTTGTTGATGCGGATTCCTGCCCCCGTCTCACGCGATTAGCGGTATTACGCGCCTCTGCACGAACCGGTATTCAAGCAGTTTTCGTAGCGAACCGCCCAATTCCGGGCATAAGTAGCCCAACCACGCTGATGGAGCTTTGTCCTCCCGGTGAGGGCGCGGCTGATGACCGCATCGTCGAGCTTGCTCGCGCAGGCGACCTTGTGATCACACGGGACATACCACTCGCACAGCGCCTGGTGAAAGCCTCAGTTATGGTTATGGACGATCGCGGACAAGAGTATACACCAGAAAATATTCGAGAACGACTGTCCCTGCGCGACTTTATGGTTGGACTTGCGGAAAACGGCCTCGGCAAAGACCGAGTCGCCCAGTATGGAAACAAGGAACTCAAAGCCTTTGCCGACAGTTTCGACCGTATTCTCGCGCGGATGCTTAACCCTTCCGTCCGGTACATTTGATGATGTGATACCCAAACTGGGTCTGAACCACATCTCCCACTGAACCAGGGGAAAGCCGCTTCACCGCCGCCTCAAAAGGCGCGACCATCTTTCCAGACCCAAACCAGCCAAGGTCCCCGCCAGAAGACTTCGATGAACAGGTGGAAAACTCCCGCGCCAGCGACTCAAACTGAGCACCCTGTTTAATCCGTTTCAAAAGCTCCTCCGCCTGTGATCTGCTTTTCACCAGTATATGACTCGCTCGCCATTCCATATAATATACTCCTGATTGATAAACTTTTTTACTCTATAAATGGCACAGAACGGTGTCAAGCGTCTAACAAAACGTGGCGGTAATTCATAATTCAACCATCAGTGGCCAAACCAGAAAGGCTAAGGAACAACCCATGCCCTATCCGTAAGTTTCTGACGAGTATAAACACGGATAGACTTAACTCTGAACAAAGAACGGTACAGCAGAACCTAGCGTTAGCCTTTCCAGTTCTTCACCAATGGCATATCGCAGTTATCAAGGATACCGGCGGAAAGGACGAAGCAGACAACCCCAACAAGCAATTCCCAAGCACAGAAGATCAGCAGCCCAATGAAGTTTCCCAACACGCCGCCGATTGTTACACCCACTATTATCCCGATGATTACACCCGGAACTGAACTCAGGGCTACTATGAATGCGTAGAGCAGACGAAGAACGCCCGCGCTCATGTTAAAGCCAGCCCAGCGGAGCGAAACATAGTTAAACGCGATCAGTTTCAGCGAGAATAGGGCATAGCCTGACGCCGCAATACAGACCACAGAAACGCTCGCCCGCAGAATCGCGCCAACAGCGACAAATATAAACACGCCCTCTATCAAAGAGCGCAGAAACGCCGTCATGTTACTCCACAAGATTTTGCTTACAGAACGCTCCGGCGTGAGGTAAATGTATGGCATATACAGTTCTTTCAAACCTTCGCTGTACAGAACAGTAAAAATTTGCATCAATAACAATGCCGAAAACACATTTATAAAGGTGCTGTATGTGTCATTGCCGAGTAGGGAGTTGAGTATGAGCGCGTATAAGACTGAACCACCGATTAAGAGTAGCGAAACATTGCTTGACAGCCCCAGTATGTTGCGGCGGGAAGCTTCGCGCAGGTGCCGGTGAAAAAACGCGGCAGCGCCCACGCCGACAAGCCCTGTCTTTTTTACCCTTACCTTTTTACCGCTCTCCATCGCCTTGCTGATATTACTCTCAAGCGCATCGCGTGCCCTCTCAGTCGCACAAAGTACGTCCTCGTAAAAGTCGACTTTGCCGAACACAAGAAAAAGCGTGAAACCCGTGAACGCCAATACCATCAGTCCCAGAAAACAAACCCCGCTGATAATGTTACCCGACAAAAAACCCACGCACGATGCAGTAACCCAGCCCGCGATGGGAATCGCGCTCATAAACGGCGAATCGCACAGGCGCTCCAGCAGTTCCATGACGGCAAGCCCCGTCCGCCATAGCATCAGCGCCTGAATCGCCAGCGGCATAAACAGCACACCCAGGATGATTTTTATTACAAGCTTGCGTTTTTCATTGCTGTTGCTGAAACTGTAAATCACTTGAGAAAGCGTAAAAGACAGAATCATCCCCAAGAAACAGAAAAACAACGTGAGCAGCAAGCCGCCAAAGCCAATGCCAAAATAGGATAACGAACCGGATTGGAAAAGGATAAGAAAGCTCGACCTAAGCGCGGTCTTGCTCATGTTGAACGCCATACCGTAGATAAGCGCTTTTTTCGGGCTGACTGGCGCGGTGAAAAGCAGGTTTACGTCGCTCATGTCAAAGATGGTTCCGCCACTGTCCAGCCCTTTTTGCGCGGTGATGATTACAAACAGAGCGGTATAGGCGAAGAAAATGCCTTTGAAGAAGTTTATGCTGACAAAGCTACCCTCACGGCCGGCTCTGATGAAAGCGCCAAGTATGATTAAGCCAATGATTAGCGCCGCACTGATGATGAGCATAACCAGTTTCGCCGGTGCGCGGACAAATTCGGCGAGGGTGTTCTTGATTCGCTTCCGCGCTAGATAGACAATGCAGCCCATGCGCTATGCTTCCTTCCCATTGGCAGTGTCAGGGGCTGCGCCTAGACCTTCGGTGATGGTGAAATAAAGTTCTTCCAGCGATTCGCCATTGGTTCCACCGAGTGCCAGACGCTCGCAACTGCGGACGAGGCGACCGCCCATCATAATATGCGTGGTATCCCAGTCATCAGCCACGCTTTCGAGCAGGTGAGTACTCACCATCACTGCCACGCCTTTGTTTTTCAGCTCAGGAATCAGCGCCTTGAGTTCCCGAATCGCGTGAGGATCAAGTCCCACCAGCGGTTCGTCGAGAATGAGCGCCTTTGGCTCTGGCAGCAAGGCGCAGCAGAGGCTTATCTTCTGCTGCATACCTTTGGAAAGCTCCTTACCCAGCTTTTTCTGCTTATCGCCCAGCTCGAAACGCTCAAGCAGGGCATCCGCTGTTTTTTCCCAGGCGTTCAGTCGGTAAGCGCGGGCAATGAATTCAAGATGCTCCCGCAGGGTCAGCATCGGATACAGGGCAGGAATCTCCGGCACATATCCCAATATCCGCTTCGCCTCCAGCATGTGGTTGTCAAAGCCATTGATAGTAATCCGTCCTTGAAAGCGCAGTAAGCCGCAGATTGACTTAATCAGCGTGGATTTGCCCGCTCCGTTCGGTCCCAGTAGGACAGCGAATTCTCCCGCCTTCACATGCAGGGAAACGCGGTCATTGGCAAAGGTCTTGCCATATTTTTTGGTAAGTTCCTGAATCTCTATCATGGATAAAATATATATGCCTTTAACAGGTTCTACAACCGCCAAGCCGCAAACAACAACCGCTAAGCCGTAGACAACAACCGCCAAGCCGCAGACAAAAACCGCCAAGCCGCAGACAACAACCGCTAAGCCGTAGACAACAACCGCCAAGCTGCAAACAACAACCGCCAAATCACGGACAACAACCGCCAAGCCGCAGACAAAAACCGCTAAGCCGCAAACAACAACCGCCAAGCCGCAGACAAAAACCGCTAAATCACAGACAAAAACCGCTAAGCCGCAGACAAAAACCGCTAAGCCGCGGACAACAACCGCTAAATCATGGACAACAACCGCTAAATGACGGAGAAAAACCGCTAAGCCGCAGACAAAGAAAGCTAAATGACGGAGAAAAACCGTTGATGTTCAGGGAAAAAACGATGGAGTATAAACAAAAACTGCTGAATGATGTGGAAAAACAGCTTGAGTATAAACAAAAACGATCAAGAGAATTAGAACAGTCAGTGATCCATCCCCCCAACTTTCTGATAAACTTACAAAATGCTTGCTGGGTATATCCAGTTACACAGTCATTTTCTGTATCAAGGGCTTGTGTGGCATTCAATTCCCGCTTGATTGCTCTGTTGATTACCCGAATCCAGCGAAAGTGAACCCAAAGTTACCAAGACGATGCGCTGATATGCTCATCACTATTACGAATGGGGGAATGGCACATTCTTTCCATATACAAGTCAGAATAGCACGGGCGCCGCGCTGAAAGTGGCCGGCGCGCTATTTTGACTGCTACAAATCAATTACTTCAGGAATTGTATCATTCGTATACTGAATTCCCGGTGGTAAGAAAGATGGTAAGCGATATTACCGTGGCGTTTTCAGTGTTCTTCCCTATTAGGGTATAGTAGCGCTATCATACTCCTATGTTGAAACCTCTTATCAAAGAAATCCTGTCCCAGAGACAGACGCCATCAGATGGCACTCATGATTGTATTGTTCGCGGCTGGGTCAGAAGCAAGCGGGAACTCAAAAACCTCATCTTCGTTGATGTCAATGATGGTTCTTGTTTTAGCAGTATCCAGTGTACGTTTGATCGTGCCACGGCGTTATCTCCAGAGACCGAGTTAGGGCTGGCGACGCTTTCCACGGGCTGTTCTGTGGAGATACAGGGGCGGATTGTGCCGTCGCCTGCGTCAGGCCAGGCAGTCGAACTTGCGGGTGTAAGCCTGTGTGTGCTTGGAGCCGCGCCAGTGGAAACGTATCCGCTTCAGAAAAAGGCGCACTCGCTTGAATTTTTGCGTGACATTGCGCATCTGCGCTCCCGTACCAACACTATTGGAGCGGTGGCGCGGGTGCGGAGCAGATTGTCTCTCGCGGTACATGAATTCTTTCAACAGCGAGGCTTTTGTTATATTCATACCCCGATTATCACTGCTAGTGATGCTGAAGGCGCGGGCGCCATGTTTCAGGTAACAACATTGGATATGGATTCTATTGCCAAAAGTGGTAAGGTTCCGGACTTTCACAAAGACTTTTTTGGCAAAAAGAGTTTTTTAACCGTGTCTGGTCAGCTTGAGGCGGAGACTTACGCCACTGCGTTGTCGCGGGTTTACACTTTTGGGCCGACCTTCCGCGCGGAGAAGTCCAACACTACGCGCCATCTTGCTGAGTTCTGGATGATTGAGCCGGAGATCGCCTTTGCCAAACTGGAAGATAACATGAGTCTTGCCGAAGATTTTCTCAAGGCGCTGTTCACTGTTGCTCTTAATGATTGTGCTGATGACCTGGCGTTCTTTAACGCGCGCATTGAAAGGGGCATTATTAATACCCTGAGTTCTGTTGTTGATGCCCACTTCACCCATATCACCTATACCGACGCCATTGTTGAGCTTGAGAAGAACGCCGCTGTCTTTGAGTTTAAGCCTTTCTGGGGTTGCGATCTCCAGAGCGAGCATGAAAAGTTTCTGACTGAAAAGGCGGCGCATGGACCAGTGATTATTACTGACTATCCTAGGGAGATAAAAGCCTTTTATATGAAGCAGAATGATGATGGCAAGACGGTTCGGGCAATGGATGTGCTGGTACCAAGGCTGGGCGAAATTATTGGTGGTTCTGAGCGTGAGGCTGATCTTGGGCGGCTTGAAGCGCGGATGGGCGAGCTGGGTATGCGGCTTGAAGATTACTGGTGGTATCTTGACCTGCGGCGTTTTGGCACAGTTCCTCATTCGGGTTTTGGCATGGGCTTTGAACGGCTCATCCAGTACGTTACCGGCATGGCGAACATTCGCGATGTGATTCCTTATCCTCGCGCTGTTGGGCAGGTGGAGTTCTAGCTAAGGAGGGTTTGACGGGAAGTAGCGCTAGGCTCTCTGTGCCGGGGCTTGTGGGGAAAACTTTTTGGAGGCTGTGGATATATATAGCAAGAACGGTTTGAACGGCTGTCTTCACTGGGTCTAAACCTGATAAGCGTGTTGAGAAAGAACGTGGAGAACAAGCTTATGGGACTGGATGAGGAGCTGTTGTTACGGGAACGCGCGGAGACAGCATTGGTTAACTATGTACTGAAGAACATTGGCCGGGAGGAGCATAGCTGAGGTCTGAGTCTTGTCAATTTTCTGGTGAATCTGTTTGTGGCGCTGTCGGCTTATCGTTTCTTGCCGTGTAAACTGTTTCTTTGGGGTGTTTATGGTAACTTGATGGTGCTGGTGTTTTCCTGATAGTGCTGTTGGACTCACGTTAGCCGCTATGGTATGGGTAATCTGGTTCAGACTACTCATACCTCTATCAAATCACCATTAAGCCAGAGCTGTTTTGAGTATAGCAAGTCCTTCAGCGATTTCTGCATTGTTTATTGTATACGGCGGGAGGAAACGCAGGGTATTTTTGCCGGCTGAAAGCACTAGCAATCCTTGGGCGAGGCAGGTTTCCAGCATTGGCCATGCCTCAATCGTGATGTCGGCGCCTATCATCAGGCCGCGTCCCCGTATTTCCGTGATCTTCGGATGTTTCCAGTCGCGAATGGTGCTTTGTATTAGGTCTCCCTTTTGTGTTATTTCCTTGAGGAACAGGGGGTTTGTTACGGTTTCAAGCACTACCAGGCCGGCGGCAGCGGCAAGGGGATTGCCGCCAAAGGTACTGGCGTGATCGCCGGTGTTGAGTGTGTCTGCTGTTTTTTTGCCTGCAAGTACTGCGCCTACAGGCACACCGCCGCACAAGCCTTTTGCCAGCGTAACAATGTCGGGCTGCACGCCGTAGGCTTCACAGGCCAGAAAAGTTCCGGTGCGACCTATGCCGCATTGGACTTCGTCAAAGATGAGCAGTATGTCCCGTTCGGCGCAGAGTTTTGCCACTGCCGCGATATACGAGTTGTCCTGTGGCCGGATGCCGCTTTCGCCTTGAATGGCCTCGATGATGATGCCAGCGACAGTGTGCTTGTTCAGCGCTTGATCCAGCGCAACAAGGTCGCCAGACTGCACATACACAAAGCCTTCGGTAAAGGGGCCGAAGTCCTTGTGGAACTGATCCTGACCTGTTGCCGACAGCGTGGTAATGGTGCGCCCGTGAAAGCTGCCCCGAAGGCTGACAATCGTATGCCGTCCGGGGCCATGTTTCATCAGCGAATACTTTCGCGCAATCTTGCAGGCGCCCTCGTTGGCTTCCGCGCCGGAGTTGGCAAGGAAGACTCGCTTCATGCCTGTACACGCTGCCACTAGTTTTTCAGCAAACGCATCCGACACGTCGCTCTGGTAATAATTGCAGACATGGATGAGCTTTGCCGCCTGTTCTGTTATAGCCTTCACCAGCGGCGGGTAGGCGTGTCCCAGACAGTTCACCGCGATACCAGCGGTGAAGTCCAGATACCGCTTACCGTTCACGTCAAAAAGATACGACCCTTCACCTCTCGCAAACGTTACTGGCAAGCGGTGATAGGTATTCATAAACATATCAGTCATTTTTTTCCCCTTATTCATGATAATAATAGCGGCTTTTGCCACCTTGCGATTTTACACAATCACAGTTCCAAGATTCTGCGCCGAGAGCAATGCGTGGGGGCGACGGCCATCGACAATGCGCGTTTCCCTGACACCTCCTGCCAGTGCTTTGATACAGCAGTCGGTCTTTGGGATCATGCCCTTGCTTACCACACCGTCTCGCCTGAGTTGCTCCAGTTCAGTTCGCGATAGTTCGCAGATAAGCGAGGATGGGTCTCTGAGGTCGCGCAAGAGTCCGGGTACATCGGTCATAAGGATAAGCCGGGCGGCTTTTGTGGCAACGGCAAGCTCCGCTGCTGCGGTATCGGCGTTTACATTGAGGCTTCGCCCTGCATCCTCGCCCAAGCCCAGCGCGACTGAGGACACTACAGGAATGAAACCTCTGTCCATGACATGGTTCAGCACATTAATGTCCACGTTCTCGATTTCTCCGACAAGACCGAGGTCTACGCTCTTGATACGCCGCGCTTTGAGTAGACCACCGTCAATACCGCAGAGCCCTACGGCCCTGCCTCCCCACGCCTGAATGAGGGCGGCAATTTCCTTGTTGAGCTTACCACACAAAACCATCTGTACGATCTCCATAGTCTCCTCATCCGTGTAGCGCAAGCCATTTACAAAGCGGCTTACTTTATTAACTCTTCTCAGCATGGCATCGATTTCCGGGCCGCCGCCGTGAACCAGTATAACCCGTTCCTGTCTCGCCATACGGATTAGATCCTCAATAACCGCAGTTTTGAGGGTCTCGTTGATCATGGCGCTTCCACCATACTTGATAACCGTTGTTTGCATCATGTATAAATTATAGCATATTTTATTAGAAATAGGCTATGATACCTTATGTGTTATTCTTGTTTGCATACCCATACCACGTTTTGTGATGGAGAGGATGATATTGAAACTTTTTGTCAAGTTGCTTATGAGAAAGGACTTGACAGCCTGGGTTTCAGTGCCCATGCGCCTATCAGGAAAAAGACTGGCTGGGCATCGGACTGGCACCTGCCGGACGAGCGGCTCTCTGAATATCTTGACGCGGTACGGGAGGCGCGACGACGCTGGGAAGGGAGGCTCCGCGTATTCGTCGGGCTTGAAATCGATTTTATCTCAGGGCTTATAGGTCCTGCAGACAGAGATTATCGTGAACTGGGACTGGATTACTGTATTGGCTCAGTTCATTACCTTATTCCACCACGTGGAGAACCTTTCGAGGTTGATGGCTCCCCTGAAAAATTTGCCAGAGGCATTGAAGAAGGGTTTTCAGGAGATGCCGAAGCAATGGTGGACGCCTACTGGGATGCGGAAGAGGCACTCATTCGCGCCGGAGGTTTTGATATTCTGGGGCATATCGATCTTATCAAAAAAAACAATCAAGATAAGCGTTGGTTTTCGCTTGAGTCCGAGACCTACTGCGTCCATCTTGTGCGAATCGTGGACTGTATCGCGCAGACGTATGGGACTTCACCGTTTGTAGTCGAAGTCAACACCGGCGGCCTTAACCGAGGGAAGACACGAGATACCTATCCTTCCCTGCCGTTGCTGCGCTTATTACGGGAGCGGGATGTACCGCTCATCATCACTGCCGACGCACACCGCGCCTGTCATCTGGATGGCCATTATGCGGTGGCGCAAGAGACACTTCGTGAGCTTGGTTATCAAAACCGCTATAAACCCCTTGCCTTTAGCCATGGGGTTACTGACAAAGGCACTCGGTTTTCTCTTGTCGGTTTTGATATTTATGAGTATATTACCTATATTAGGAATCATTCTTAATATAAAAAAGGTCGGGTTATGAAGAAACATAGTAAGAAGCGTGACGCTATTTTGGAGCTTATCCAATCAACCTCGTCACATCCGAGCGCTCGTTGGATTTACGAGCAACTCAAAGATCGGATACCTGGGCTTTCCCTTGCCACCGTGTACCGGAATATCAGTCTGTTCTTGAAAGAGGGAACTATTATCTCTGTTGGCGTAGTAAATGGAGAAGAACATTTCGATGGTTTTATTGATCCGCGTCCTCATTTGATATGTACTCACTGTGGGCGGGTCATTGATGTCCCGAATCCCAACATGGAGCTTCTCAAGGTCATTACTGAAAAACAGCAGGAACTGCGGTTAATTCCTCATGGCTTTAATATTGATTACCGGAAGGTAATCTTCTACGGTGTCTGTGAGGATTGTAGCACGAAAAACGTTGAAGTCACGGAGCGTGTGGAGCAGCCGAAGGCCTTGCAGGAAAATGCTGGGTAAGCATCGGGTCTAAACTATCGGAGCTGTGAAGCTCCGATAGCCCAAACGGAAACTACCGGCGTAAGCCGTTAGGAATATTTCAAAATACGGGAGAAAAGAAGATGAAGTTTATTTGTCTAGTTTGTGGTTATGTACATGAGGGCGATCAGCCGCCGGCTGCATGTCCCCAGTGTAAGGCTCCTGCGTCCAAGTTTAAGGCGCAGGGGGTGGGAATCACCTATGCTGCAGAGCATGTGGTCGGTGTTGCCAAGGGCGTTGAGGAAGACATCCTCGATGACCTTCGGGCAAATTTTAACGGTGAGTGTAGCGAGGTCGGTATGTACCTTGCCATGAGCCGCGTTGCGGAACGGGAGGGCTACCCTGAGATTGCCGATGCGTACAAGCGTTACGCCTTTGAGGAAGCCGAACACGCGGCGAAGTTTGCCGAACTTCTTGGTGAAGTCCTCACCGACAGCACCAAGCGCAACCTCGAACTTCGCAGTGCCGCCGAGCAGGGCGCCTGCGAAGGCAAAGTCAGGCTCGCCAGGCTCGCAAAAGAGCGTGGCTACGATGCCATCCACGACACGGTTCACGAGATGGCTCGCGATGAGGCCCGCCATGGCTGTGGCTTCAGAGGTCTGCTGAAGCGGTACTTTGCATAAAAACACGAGCTACGGCTTTTGTCGCTGTTCCTTATGGGACAGCGTTTTTTTACCAGGGGAAGACCTACCTCCACCGGTAAGTCTTGTATATCGTTCTGACTCGGTGGATCCGTGTCGTCAAAGTCTCTGTAGGTCTGCCGTAACGTTTTGATATAGATATAGACTGCTTTCAGTTCTTCGGAACTCATGCGCTCAATATCAGCAATAAGCTATCTTTTGAGCGGCGTGAGTCCCCTGTTTATGGTCAGGAGCTTGGGTTCAGCGCCATTCAGAATCCACTCTTTCGAGTATCCAAACAATTCTTCTTATAGATAATAAGGCAATCGCGGTGGCCATGCCG
>JAITIX010000071.1 GCA_031279205.1 Treponema sp.
CTCTCGTAGCGGTTAATTTCCGAGGTAACGTGATAGATAGCTCCGTCCTTAAGTTTTCTTGAAGGTCTCATAGCTAAGATAAGGCTCTGGGATGCTCTCTTGCTTTAGTCGGCACTGAACCGTGTCTGGCACCCAAGTGGCACCCAAGTCTTGTCAGAGACCTTCTTGTAATCTATTATCCAATACAAAGGATACACTGTGGCTAAGGCTATTGAGATGTTGGGTATTAGCAAAGTCTTTCCGGGCGTCATTGCCAATGACCGGATTTACTTTGAGGTTGAGGAGGGCGAGATTCACGCGCTCTTGGGGGAAAATGGTGCGGGAAAGTCTACGCTCATGTCCATACTGTTCGGCCTGTATGAGGCAGACGCGGGCATCATCAGGATACGAGGCCAGGAGGCGCGTATCCGCAACCCCAACGACGCCACCACGCTTAGAATCGGTATGGTTCACCAGCACTTTAAGCTGGTGCATAACTTCACCGTAACAGAAAACATCGTGCTGGGGCTGGAGCCACGCGACAAGTGGGGCAAACTCGACATGGAAAGCGCATACCAGCGTGTGGCATTCCTGTCAGAACACTACGGACTGGCTGTTGATCCAAAGGCGCGCATTGAAAACATCACTGTCGGTATGCAGCAGCGGGTTGAGATACTCAAAATTCTGTACCGTAACGCGGACATCCTCATCTTTGACGAGCCAAGCGCCGTGCTTACGCCGCAGGAAATCGACGAGCTACTGGCGATCTTTCACCAGCTCAAAAGTGAAGGCAAAACCATCATCTTTATCACGCACAAGCTCAGGGAGATAAAAGCCATCGCTGACCGGTGTACCATACTGCGGCGGGGAAAGTATGTCGCCACTGTAAAGATGTCTGGCACCGAAATTTCTGAAGACGCACTCGCTGAACTGATGGTAGGACGCGCCGTGAGCTTCCGCGTTGACAAAAAACCTGCGATACCCAGAGACGTGGTTCTGCAGATAGAAAACCTCACCGTCATGGGCGCACGCGGTGTTCCGGCTGTGCGTGATCTCTCGCTTGAGGTTCTCTCTGGAGAAATCGTCGGTATCGCGGGCGTGGACGGGAATGGACAGGCCGAACTCGTTGCCGCCATTGCAGGTCTGGAGCCGGTGAAAAGTGGACGTATCCTGCTCAATGGTAAAGACATCAGCCACGAAAGCATCCGTAGGCGCATCCGCGAAGGAATCGGCTTTGTGCCAGAGGATCGCCATAAGTATGGACTGGTGCTGGACTTCCGTGTTGACGAAAACCTTATCCTCAAAACCTTTCGTGAAATGCGCTTCACAAACCGCTTTGGGTTTTTGCGCTTTCCTACTATATACAAGCACGCGGCAGACAGGATCGCAGAGTTCGACATACGGGCTGGAAACGGCGGCGCCACCTTGACGCGGAGTATGTCTGGCGGCAATCAGCAGAAGGTGATTATTGCCCGTGAAATCGACCTCTCACCGCGCTTGCTCCTTGTGGCGCAGCCCACACGCGGCCTTGATGTAGGCGCCATAGAATACATACACCAGCGTATCATCGCAGAACGGGACAAGGGACGGGCAGTCTTACTGGTATCGTTTGAACTGGATGAGTTACTCAGCCTCTGCGACCGCATTGCCGCGCTGTCCAAAGGCGCTATAGTAGGCGTGGTAAACGCCGCCATGACTGATGAACGGCGCATTGGCGCCATGATGGGCGGCGTTAAGTAAGTCAGTGTCGCGTCCCAACTGGAATTCCTGCAGTCAGTCACATTGACGCCATGATGGGCGGCGTTAAGTACGTCTGGCACTTTGACGGTACACGCCTTGACCTTTAGAAAGGCAAATCTTGCCGACACGAAGGCGGAATTTGCCGACACGAAGGCAAATCTTACCGACATGAAGGCAAATCTTGCCGACACGAAGGTGGAGCCTGCCGACATGAAGGCAAAACCTGCCGACATGAAGGGAGAACTTGCCGACATGAAAAGCAGTTCGTGGGTTTTCCGGGGGAATAAGCCCTGCAAGGAATTTTCCTTCGTTTTTGGTATAAATTCGGTTAGCATGTATAAAAAAGCACGCAATTTAAGCGAGTATATGTCCAAAGCGCGATCCTAAATCCGTAACGTGTTGTTTACTCAGTAAGCCTAAAGGCTTGGGGTTTAGGGCGTTTTTGATAAGTCCCAGCTAGATATACGCAGAGAATTGCGCCCCCACGAGAATGGCGCCGAGCCGCTGGTCTTGATTGCCCAGTAGTGAATCACAAACCACTCGTCTGGGGGGCAGCTAATCGTGGCAAAGGACGCGGGCGCGTTTGAACGAGGGAATCCCGCGCTTCCTGGGTTCAACGCGAGGATGCCGTTGATCTCGTCCCAAAAGGCGACGTGGGTGTGGCCGTACAGAGCCGCGTCCGCACGCGCCGCCTGCGCGTGAATAATCAACGATGAAAGGCTTTCCTTAACCCGGTTTATATGCCCATGAGAGAGGAAAAACGTATGTCCCGCAAATTCCATGGTTGCGGAAAGCGGGACGTCGCTCTGCCAGTCTCCGTTGCCGCGAACCATGTTCCATGTTGGATAAAAGTCAGCGAGCTTCGAGGCGGGCGCAAGGTCGCAGATTCCATCGCCTAGGAAAACAAACGCGCTAATGTCGCGGCGCTTTGCCCAGCGCAGAATCGCGGCAAGTGAACTGTAGTTGTTGTGGGAATCAGAAACTACCAGCATGGTTGGCGCGTTCATGGTGTTACCCGTCCTTCAAGCGCCCAATACGCTTACGCACAAAACCCACAGGTCGATAGGTCATCTTTGACTGACGCATTCCCTGGTCCCCGAGGTCCTGTTCGCGGTTGATGTAGATGTAGGTTTCAGGCAGGGACGAGGCAAAGGCTTGGTTGATAAACTGATAGATGCCTTTGTATTCGTCGATACCCTTCTCAAAATGAATGGCGAACATTAGGCCGTTAGCAAGGCTTTCCCCCAGACACCAGCCAGCCGCACGGCCATTGATATAGTACAGAGATCCTTGCATACCGAAGTCGTCAAAGTGTTCCAGCACTTCGCGGGAGGCCGCATAGTCGCCTTCTTCACCCTTATCCCTGTGCCAGCGCTCAAGGACTTTAAGCGCGTCTGGCGCCAGTCCCGCGTCTAAGGGCTTTACCTCATAGTTATAGGCGTTGAGAAAGGCGTTTACGAGATTCCGCTTTTTGTGAAACCTCTTGCCAGACAGCTCGGCAAGATCGGTTCTGAGATAGAGGTAATCGAAGTTGTCCCGATCCTCGCTGAGTTCGATGCCCCATTCTGCGAGGCGTTCCTCATTACCCGCGAGTACCGAGTCCGGAATGTTCTTCCAGTAATCATGGCTTGCGAAGAGGCTGGCAAGCGTTTCACGGTCTGGAAAGGCGCACGGGGTCATAAAAAACTGGAGTCCGTCCCGTTCACCGGAGATAAGTAAATCACTGTCTCTGCTCAGGCAGACTTGATAGTTATAACGCTTCCTGAATAGGTAAAGGTTAGCAAAGGTATATTCTGAAACGCCATCCTGCGTTTTGTGAAGCTGATCCTGAATCAGTTTTTGAAACTCAAAGCTGATAGGAGTGAACTCAGGATAACAAGGTATTGACATGGGAATACCATACTTAAAATATGGTAAAACGCAAAGCGAAGTCCGCAGTCGTACCGCAACCCATGCACGGCTACCAGCTATTCCAGTCCAATGGTTTCGATTTCAAATGCGGGAACCATCGCTTGCTCTGATAGTTCCTCTGACTGGTCAAAGGCTCTGATGAAAGTAACAACCGCAATCAAAGCAATAAGTATCAACACTAACTTCCGCATAATTCCTCCACGCGGGACTTTGGTAAGTCCCGATAATATACGTCTTTACTTTAAGTATTCAAGCGGGTCAACTGCCCTGCCATTCTTGAATAAGGCGAAATGGAGGTGTGGGCCAGTACTTCTTCCGGTACTGCCAACCTCGCCAATCTTGGAACCCTGTTCCACAGAGGTTCCCTGAGCTACCGAGATAGCGCTTAAATGCCCATACATGGTCTGATAGCCATTGTTATGGGTAATGATAACGAATTTGCCATATACCGCATTTTGTCCGGCTGAGGAAACCGTACCCTTCATTGAGGCCTTCACTGGCGTTCCGAGCGTTGCCGCGAGGTCAAGCGCCGCGTGATAGATTCTGGCGCTGGTAAAGGGGTCGTCCCGCCAGCCAAAAGGTGAGGTCAGCCGCCCTCGTATCGGATAGATAAAGGAGTCTCCTCCAACGCTTATGCCCAGCGCCTTGTTAAGCTCATCTTTTTTCATCTTCGCGCCAGGGATAAACAGTACCGTATCTGCCTTTATGTTCGAGTCCTGAATATCATTGGCGTCCAGAATCGCTGTAAAAGGAACGCCCATGGTCTTTGAAATTTTTTCTAGGCTATCGCCTGGTTTAACGGTGTAAGGAATTCCATCCATGTTGGGGATTTTGAGTTTTTCGCCAATCCTTAGCAGCCCGGCGTTGGAGATGTTGTTGGAAGCAATGATAGCGTCCATGGAAAGCGCGTAGTCTTGGGCAATGCCGGAGATAGTATCTCCGCGTTGGACTATGTACTCCTCCCATTGAAAGGTTTCCATTATGTTAAGTGAAATGATCTCATTGGCGCCTGCGGTGGATGTGGACAGGCCTGCATAGGATTCCATACTAGAACTAATCTGCTTGTCGTTGGTTCCGGGTTTAAGGGTAACAGCGCCCGCGCTCCAGGGGAAAAGCGCCAGTCTCTGCGTAAAACCTGCTTCCGGCCAACTGAGCGAGATAATGGAGAAAGCGACCAATCCGCCTATGGCGAATATGGGTACGAGCAGAGCCATGGGGAAACCCTGACGGGGAAGTGGTGCGGGCTTGATGTCGGAATGGATTGCCCGCGTATTTGCCGGCGGTACCAAAGTTGGCGTATATGCACGGGACACTGCCCCGCTTGAACTATTTCTCTTATATCGATCCGGCGAAATCGGGTTTTGTTTGATCTGTTGTATTAACGGGTTCGTGTTAGAACCTATAGGTAAATCATAACGCTGAAGCGCATACACAGAGGGGCGCTGGGAGCGTTCCTTAAGTGGCTGCTCCCCAATGGGCGGGGTAACATACCTGTGTCTCTTAACTTGTTGTTGAATCAATAATTCTCGCGTCATGGGTACTTTATCGACATAAAAGAAGGAATGATTATACTAGACTCAGGAACTAAGTTTGCGTATGGAAAACATTGTGGAGCGGGGAACTGGCCGGGCAATTCTGGCCGCGTTCTCCATCGCGTTGATGATAAAGCTATTCCTCTTTGACTTTGTGATCACGGAGGGACAGTCCATGTTGCCGTCTATACAGCCGGGTATGGTTCTCATGGTTGATCGGCGCTACTATGGTCTGCGCCTTCCCTGGTCGGAGCGCTATCTTTTTTTCTGGGCCATGCCAAAGGAGGGCGACGTGGTCATTTTTTACACGCCTATGGGGGATATCGCGGTGAAGCGTTGTGCTGGTATCACGGCAGGAGGTAAATTCATCGCGCTGGGGGACAATAGTCTGCAATCATACGACTCCCGTTCTTACGGCCCCATTCCGATACACAACATAATAGGAAAAGTTTTGGGAAATTGAGGAAATAAGAAGATGCCTATCAAAGAATCAAAAGAGTTTATCATCGCGCCGTGGCGGGTTAGCGCCTTTTGGGGTTTGTTCATCCTGCTTGCGATGCTTGTTCTGTTTCGCTATGGGGGACTGATGCTTGATCCAAACAACAAGGAAGCTGAGGTTCCAGAGCAAAGCAACGCTGAACGTGGCGCCATCCTCGACCGAAACGGCCACATCCTCGCCTTGCCCACCCGTCAGGGCAACGTTACGGTATGGCGGCCTGAGATCAACGATCTCACGGTCTTCAGTCAGGCGCTCTCCCCGATCTTGGAGATGTCGGCTGAGGAAATCCGTCGCCGAATCACTAACTCCTCCTCAGACTTTATCTATCTCAAGAGGCGGGTTAATCAGGAGGTTATACAGCAAATTGAGGAACTCCAGAAGATACCGCTCAAGGGAGTTAGCATTGAGTCAGCATCGGGGCGAGTCTACCCTGAGAAAACGCTGGCAAGCCAGATTCTGGGGCTTGTGGGAAATGAGGGCATGGGTCTTGAGGGGATTGAGTTCGCCTTCGAGAAAGACCTGCGCGCCCAGGGAAACCTCAATGGGAACCAGGTTATTCTGACCATAGACGTCAACATCCAATACAAGCTGGAGGAGATAGCGCGGGCTGCCCTGGTCGAGAATAACGCCGAGTCTGTCATGTTTATGGCAATGGATCCGCGTACCGGCGATATTCTGGGCGCGGCCTCCCTGCCCGACTTTGACCCTAACGACATCCAATCAGCCAGCGAGAACGCCCTGACCTATCGTCCGGCAGTCTGGTCGTATGAGCCGGGTTCGGTGTTCAAGATTTTCTCCATTGCCGCGCTTCTTGACTCTGGCTCCATCATGGGTAACACGACCTTTGTCTGTAACGGCCACTACGAACACGTTACCGCACTGGGAGAACGGGTGGTGATCAATTGTCTGAATGTTCATGGCAGGGTAAGCGCCAAAGAAATTCTGGCCTACTCCTGTAACGCCGGCATTGCCTACGCATCTGACCGAATTGGAACCGATCCGTTTTATCAGATCTTACGGAACTTGGGTTTTGGCAGCAAAATCGGCGCGGGCAACCCTGGTGAAACCGCTGGCTTGCTTGCAAGTTCGCGTCAGTGGTCGGCGCGTTCCAAGCCGACTATCGCCATGGGGCAGGAAATCGCGGTATCCGCGCTCCAGATACTGCAGGCTGCCACTGCAGTGGCCAACGACGGCCTCCTCGTACAGCCTCGGGTGGTGTCCGTGATCCGGTCAGAGGATGGCCAGACCGAGCGTGCCTTTGAGACCAGCGCTCCGAGACAGGTCATCAAAGCCGAAACTGCCCGGGCGATTCGCTCCTACATGGCCGACGTTACCTCGGCGGAAAGCGGCATTGCCTGGCGCGCCACTATGGAAGACCTTTCCATGTCTGTGAAAACCGGCACGGCGCAGATGATCGATCCGCTCACCAACGCCTATTCCGAAACTGACTATATTGCCAGTTGTATTGCTATGCTCCCGGCAGACTCTCCTTCGCTGATTCTGTACATGGTTATCGTGAAGCCGCAGAGCGGTTCTTATTATGGAAGCAGAATCGCGGCGCCCCGCATCAGGGAAGCTGCCGAAGCGCTGGTTGATTATCTTGGAATCCCCCGTGGGAAGAACCAGCAGTTCGATCACTCTGGTACGATTCTTCTTGAAAACACTACCACGCTAGTCATTGACGGCGTGGTTCCTGACTTCACTGGCTATTCCAAACGCGAACTCATGCCGCTTCTGTTCCGCGACGACCTGCATATCGAGCTAAAGGGTGATGGCTGGGTTCGTTATCAGAATCCACCCGCCGGAACCCCGCTCACGTCTGATACCATCATCACGCTGGAACTGGATAGTCGATAACCGATGCCGCACATTAGACTATGCGCGACTTCTTGACCAAGGCTATGTCAGCCTGCTGACTCAGGCAGTGTCAAACACCTGACTGGGGTGCAGCTTATGTGTCTACTCACACATAGCCAATTCGTTGGGAATATGATATAGAAGAATCACTAAAGCAAACATTGGTATGATCGTCCTTACAGAAAGACAAAAGGAGAAAAAACATGGCAAAGATGAGTGATTCTGAAAAATACAAAGGGAATCCCTTGAGTTCAAATGAAGAAAAGGTAAAAGCGCTGGAGGCTGCCCGTCTCCAGATTGAGAAGCAGTTTGGTTCTGGCTCAATTATGAAATTGGGGGATCATACCAATGCAACCGGCATTGAGGTTATTCCATCCGGTTCCATACTGCTGGATGAGGCGCTGGGCATTGGCGGCTATCCGCGCGGGCGTATCATCGAAATCTACGGGCCTGAGTCTTCAGGTAAGACAACGCTGGCGCTCCACGCTATTGCTGAGGCGCAGAAACTGGGAGGCATTGCCGCATTTGTGGATGCGGAACACGCCCTAGACCCGGTTTACGCAAAAAATCTCGGTGTCAATACCGAGGAGTTGTGGATTTCCCAGCCTGACAATGGCGAACAGGCGCTTGAAATCACCGAAAGCCTGGTGCGTTCTGGTGCCGTAGACGTGATCGTGGTGGACTCAGTGGCGGCTTTGACTCCACGCGCGGAGATTGATGGTGATATGGGTGACGCTCAGATGGGGCTTCAGGCGCGGCTGATGAGTCAGGCCATGCGGAAGCTAACCGCCATCATCGGTAAGTCCCACGCCATTCTTATTTTCATCAACCAGATTCGTATGAAGATCGGGGTTATGTTTGGGAACCCGGAAACTACCACCGGCGGTAACGCGCTCAAGTTCTACGCTTCAATACGGCTTGAGGTTCGCAAGGTTGAGACCATTGAGAAGGGAGACTCTGATGCTATTGGAAACCGTGTGCGGGTCAAGGTTTTGAAGAACAAAGTCGCGCCGCCGTTTAGACGCGCCGAGCTTGAAATTATATTCGGCAAAGGCGTTTCCTCAGTAGCAAGTATCCTTGACGCAGCGGTCAAGTACGAGATCATCGACAAAAAGGGCGCATGGTATGCCTATGGCGAGGAAAAGGTCGGACAGGGACGGGACAACGCCAGAATTTATCTTGAGGAACACCCTGAGTTTACCAAAGAGGTAGAAGCTAAAGTGCGTAAAATCATGTTCCCGGATAAGGATGCGTCTGTTGCTTCTCAAGAGGCAGCGCCAGTCAACGCTACGAGTACGCCTGCCACGGAAACAGGCGACGTAAGTGAACCGGTTGTGAAGCGTGGCGTGGGTCGTCCGCGCAAGTCCTCGGAGCAGACACCCGCCATAGCGGCGCTCGAAGACGAATAGGAGCAAGCGCCCTCAAACGAGGGCGCTTTTTAGATCACCAGCTCACCTGATAGTCTAAGGCGCGTTCAAGCACAAGTAGGTCAAGAAGAGGGATGTCGAATTCAGCGCGATTATCGGCGGCCACGCCTCCTTTGATGGCGATGATAGTACCAGGGAAGGCGATTGAGGCGCGGATACGGGCGGCTGCCATCTCGTCAGCCACTGGTTTCCCATAGACCATAGTTACCAGATTGAGATAGTCGGCACTGGAAAGTGTTTCGCTGGTAACGACCGGCGCCATGAGCGCGGTAAGGTAATCAACCACGTCTCGTGATATGAGCGGAATGATCTGAGGCCCTGAACTCCGGTCCAGATGTATCGTGATTTGACCGCCCTCGCCGCTCTGCTCGTACGTGATAAAACGGGTTGCCACTGCCCGTGAAGGAAGAGCCAGAAACTCATCAACACGGTATAGGCTGATCGTTCCCTCAATGGCGGTACTGTTCACATTAGTGAAAGACACGGCCTTGATCCCCGGCGCAACAGCCATAGAGCGCCCGATAGACGGGCCGTCAATGATTTGAGTGCTGGTTCCGCTGCCTGCGCGGGACAAAGCACGAATGAGCGTAGCCATGCGCGGCTCCAGCGCGGCGTGAAGAGTAACATCAGCGGAAGCGTCAACATTGAGGCAACCATTGATTTGAGCGGAACAGGACACAAAAAGCACAACAATGAACAGACTGAACAAAATAAGTTTCATGTATGGACGATGCTGGATTTGAACCAGCGACTTCTACCGTGTGAAGGTAGCACTCTCGCCACTGAGTTAATCGTCCAAGATATTATTATTCTAACATTCATATTCGATCTTGTCAAGCATCAAATAGTCTTGACGACAATTTTGAAGGCGGATATACAAAGCTATGAAAACCATTTATCGCGTGCGTTGTCTCATTCTGCTTATGGCCTGTATGAGGGTTCTGGCCGCCTGTGAGTCTGAGGTATGGCAAGACCCAGTATTGGAGCTCAAAAACTTGTGGCGGAATACAAGCCACCGCTTTGATACCTCGCTCGATCATTACTATATTATTGGAGAAGCTACAGAGCGGGAAACACTGGCACAACTGTTTAAACTGCTAAACGCCGAGGAGTCTGACGAAATGCGTTTCGCGGTTAGCCGTGAAATCGCAAATATCTATGCAAGAGCGGGCGAGTACGATGTACTTATCAACTTCCTCACCTTTAATCGGAATCGTTACCCCGATGACCCATATAACGCCTATTACCTCCTCATGACTGCATACAGTCATATACGACGGGAGGAAAACGCGGTCGCTACCCTCTATTTTGATATGATACTCAAGAACTATCCTGACCTGATAGTTCAGGGTGAGTCAATTCACCTGGCCTGCCTTAATCATCTTATCACACTGGTAGATAATCCTGAACAGGAAGTGATCTATTACCAAGAATTAATCTCCCGATTTTCCGATAAGATAGATATGGGGATAAGCTACTTCATGCTCGGTAATGCGTGTGAGCGCACCGGAGACTGGAATGGTGCGCTTGACGCATATACCAACTACCTCTCGTATCGGGTTATCGTTCCCGGATTCCCTAATGCCGATTACCACGCGAAGCAACTGGTGGATTTCAATAACTCGGAGAAAGATTGGACCTTCGAGCGCCTTGACAGCTTGGTAAGCGCGGTTAAGGCAGCGCTTGACGCAGGAAGTAGCTCCCAGTTACAGCGTTGTCAGGCTAAGGTGAACTTTTTTGCCCGCTCATGGGGAGAAGAGGTCGCCGACGACTCCGGCATGGCTGAGTTCAGCCTTTCTATATTTATGAGTACGCGAAACCTTATTCAGTATGCGAATACGCTTGACGCGGGTTCCAATGCTACCGAAGCATACCTGCGTACAACCGGCTGGGAACGGGACATATCCACATGGTACCTGTATTTCAGAAAAATCTACTTCCCCCCTGATCCGGAAATCCACGGACGCTGGGAATGGGCAGGAGTCTACTATGGAGAGAGATTTTGAGTTTTTATATGAAACCTAATGCTATGATGTGGCGATTTTTTGTGCTTAGTATAACAGCGCTATGCGGTATATCGCTCTGGGCTGAGTCGATTGAATTTGAGCATCCTGACTTTGTGGCAAGACGAATGCAGGAAGAAGGTTTTGGTAAGGTCATGGACTCTGGTATTGAAAAGAATCAGTTGCTTGTCGCTGAACTTGCCGTGGATACGGTATCGCCAGCGGCTGGAGAAGCGGTTCTCAGGCTCAATGTGTTGGATCCCCAGTCGCCAGTGGATCCAGCGCGTCATACGGATGCAGACCTCATTGTACCGGCACCTCCACGAAGCGCTCCTACTCTGGTACTCCTTGTGGCAACACCGACAGAAAACGCTTCTACAGCAACTCTTGCGTCAGTAAGCACAGCGCACACTGAGATGCCGCCGTCTGTTGAGCCGCAGATAATTGAGGCGGCGCTTCCACTGGAAACTCAGCCACTACTCAGACCCGATCAGATGGCGCGTCCCCTGCGTTTACAGCGCTATACCCAGCCTGTTTTTCCAGAAAGCCTCATGCAGGAACGCCACAGTGTGATACACGGACTTGAACAGCCCCTTACCCAGAAGTATATCAGTCAGTATTCCACTCCAGAGGGCATTGCCTGGCTTATCTCAATGGTACGTCAGGGGGAACCGTACATGGCTTTCATAAGAAAGGAAATCGAGGCGCGAAACCTGCCGTCTGAACTGCTCTATTTGCCGCTCATTGAGTCCGCCTATGTGCCTACAGCCGTGAGTAGAGTCGGAGCCACCGGATTGTGGCAGTTTATGACTAACAGCATTGAGCCTTTTGATATAAGGATTACCGAATGGCTCGATGAGCGTATGGATTTCTGGAAGTCAACGATGGGTGCGCTCAGTAAACTTGAGGAAAACTACCGCAGTTTGGGAGACTGGCCACTGGCGCTCGCTGCGTATAATGCCGGCCTTGGGGCTGTAGGCCGAATCATACAGCGCACCGGCAGCCGTGATTACTGGAAGCTCTCGGAACAGAAACAGTTTGCCACTGAAACCATCAACTATGTGCCAAAGCTGCTGGCATTCTCTTATATCCTCTCGAATCTCCGGCTCTTTGGCGTTGATCCCCTGTGGCTTGACGATCCTGAATGGACACGGATTCGAGTGGGACGAACCGTGGATGTGGAAATGTTGGCAGAAGCAGCCGGCGTTGATGCAGCTATCCTAAAAAAGGCAAACCGCGAACTTGTGTATAACGTTACCCCGCCGGATAGTAACTATTACCTCAAAGTACGCAAAGCAGATGCCGCCGCAGTTAGTGCAGCTCTTGAACGAAAAGACCTTACCCTGTTGCGTTATTACATTCACACGATACAGGCAGGAGACACGCTTTCCGAGCTGGCCAAACATTACGGCATAAGTGTGGACCTCATCACGGCAAGCAACCCCACGGTTCAGGCGCGTTACCTCAAAATCGGCTCCCGCCTGCTCATTCCCGCGTTCAAGGAGGCCGAACCGTTCCAGCGTAAGAACGTAAGCACCGCGAATTCGTTCACGGCAAATTATACGGTGAAAAAAGGCGACAGCCTCTGGGGAATAGCCCGCTCATACAGCGTCGATCCAGAGGCGCTGGCAATGGCGAATAATATGAACCTTAATGATATTTTGCGCGTGGGAAAAGTTCTCAAAGTCCCGTCGCGTTAATTTATGGAGAAAACCATGGTACAGATAAAACGTATGATATTAAGCGGATTCCTGCTTGTTCTGGGAAACAGCCTCTTCGCCCAGAACATGGTCAATATCAGTGGGTCAGTCGCATGGGAACACTTGCAGATTAACGCAGACCTGTCGGTAAACCTCGCTCAGGCCGGTGTACGGCTGCCCACCGGCAGAATATACGCCGAGGAGTTGATTAGCGATGGGTATCAGCACCTGATCCGCCCCCAACTCCTTTCCCTGCCCATTGATTCTTCTACGGTACTGCACGATCTCCTTGAACAGGGGGAAATGTCCCTCAAAACCACCGACCTCATCAGCGGCGCGGCAAAAGCAATAGCGCCAGCCATGTCTACCGACCTCTCAACACTATCCACCCGCTATACCGTTGACCTCAGACAACTCAGCGCAACGCTTATGCGGCACGACCGCCCCTCTAGCACCGTGCGTACTTTGATAACCACGCCAGTAAGTTCCTACACCGGTATCATCATCATTGCGAATGAGGCCATGCCGGTTCATGGCAAGCATTCCAGCGCACTCACCCTTCCCTGCCTCTTCCCAAAAGTCTGGGATACAGACATGAACCTGATCTACGAGCGAAGTATGCTGGATAGACAAACCACTGCTGCAATGGTGAGGTATGTGCCACTGGAGCGTATCTTTCAGAACACACCATCAGGTCTTGACCCTGAGCTTGAGGCACTTGTAGGCCACAAGCCCCTGCGTATCATAGCGCGCGGCGTCTTTGGAATACGCCCTACCGACCCCATCATTGACCGCGAAGACGCGCTTCTCATCATTTCATCAGAACAGAACCGCGCCCTCTTACGCGAAGGCAAGGTCGCCATTGTTCTTGACTCCTCTACGCTCACAACGGCTTTTTAATTTCCAGACTTTTGCCTAAAATTGCCTCATGGCATACATTAAAAACCTTTTTGACAAAAACTTTTTGGAATACGCTTCCTACGTTATCAAAGACCGCGCCATACCAGACCTTGAGGACGGACTCAAGCCGGTGCAGCGCCGTATCCTGCACTCGCTCTTTGAGATGGACGACGGTAAGTTTCACAAAGTGGCAAACGTGGTCGGCCACTGTATGAAGTATCACCCACATGGCGACGCCTCCATCGGCGACGCGCTGGTGGTACTGGCTAACAAAGAATTCTTCATCGAAAAACAGGGCAACTTCGGCAATATCTTCACCGGCGATCAGGCCTCTGCCGCGCGTTACATCGAATGCCGCGTTACGCCCCTTGCCAAAACCATCTTTCATAACCCAAAGCTCACGCTTATGACAGATTCCTACGATGGCCGAAACAAGGAGCCAGTCGCCTTCCCTGCAAAGATTCCGGTGATACTGGCTATAGGTGCGGAAGGCATCGCGGTGGGCATGTCCACAAAGATACTGCCTCATAACCTCATCGAGGTGCTTCAAGCCGAAAAAGCCTGTCTCGAAGGCAAGCCCTTCCTCTTGTACCCAGACTTCCCCACCGGCGGCCTTGTAGATGTGTCGGACTATCGGGACGGCAAGGGTAAGGTACTGGTTCGAGCCAAACTCGACACCTCTGACCCAAAACGCATCGTGATTCGGGAGCTGCCCTTTGGCTCAAGCACCGAAAGCCTTATAAACAGCGTGGAGAGCGCGGCCAAAGCCGGACGCCTCAAAATACAGTCCATCAACGATTTCACAACCGACCACGTTGAAATCGAAGTGAAGCTGGCACGGGGCGTGTATGCTGAAGAAACCGTAAACGCGCTCTTTGCCTTCACCGAGTGCGAACAGTCCATCTCCGTCAACCTCTTGCTTATCAAAAACGGCCTGCCCGAAGTGATGACCATTACGCAGATCATTGAACACCACGCGAAACAGCTTGTCGCGCTTCTCGCTAAGGAACTGGAGCTTGAGAAAAAGGAACTACAGGAAAAAATGCACCTGCGTACCCTTGAGCGTATCTTTATCGAAAAGCAGCTCTATAAAGAAATAGAAAAGATGAAGACGCCTGAGACCATCGAAAAGGCTGTCATTGAAAGCTTCACTCCCTACGCTAAGGAAATCAGCACATGCGGGGTGAGCCTCGACAATGTGGAACACCTGCTTCACATTCCCATAAGACGGCTTTCACTCTTTGATATAAGCAAAGCCAAAGCCGAAACCCGCGACATTACGGCGCGTATCAAAACCATAAACGGACACCTCAAGAATATCACCGACTACGCAACCAGCTATCTGGATAACCTCATCACCACGATCAAATCAAACCCGGAACTGGGACGTGGTGTACGGCGTACCAAAGTCGGCAAGTTTGAGAAGATCGCGGCGAAGGAAGTAGTGAAGCGGGATGTGCAGCTAAAGTATGACAAGACCACCGGCTATCTCGGCACCGCTGTCAACGGCGAACTTGCCGTCGAACTGTCGCCTTTTGACCGCGTCCTGATCCTGCGGAACAACGGCGTCTACACCGTTACCGACATACCAGAGAAAGCCTTCATCGGCGAGGGTGCGTGGTGGATTGGCATTGCTGACAAAGAAAGCCTCGCCAAGATCGTGTTTACGGTGATTTACAAGGATGCCAACACGGGCTATCCCTTCATAAAACGCTGTGTCATTGAAGGCTGGATCATGAACCGCGAATACCCGCTGATTGCACCGGGCGCAACAATTCTTCATGTTGACACGCGGCAGAAGTTTTCATTCACGCTTCACTATGTTCCCAGACCCCGTGCGCGGATCGTCAAAGAAACCTTTGAGGTACAAAACTTTCCGGTTAAGGGACTCAAGGTAACTGGAATCCGCCTTACCACGCGGGAAACCGAAAGCGTTGAAGTAAAGTAAACTATCCTTCTTTCTTTCAGGATGATGCATACCTAAAAAATAGTAACCGCAGAACGCTTAGAAATTGATATAAGAGAACGTATCTGTTCACTTATATCAATTTCTTGAGTAAGGAAAAGATATCTTGTTTAAAACGATTAAATGACAACAACCGCTAAGCCGTAAACAACAACCGCCAAGCTGCAAACAACAACCGCTAAGCCGTAAACAACAACCGCCAAGCTGCAAACAACAACCGCTAAATCATAGACAAAAACCGCTAAGCCGCAAACAACAACCGCTAAGCCGCAAACAACAACCGCTAAATCACAAACAAAAACCGCTAAATCATAGACAAAAACCGCTAAATCACAGACAACAACCGCTAAGCCGTAAACAAAAACCGCCAAGCTGCAAACAACAACCGCTAAATCACAGACAAAAACCGCCAAGCCGTAAACAAAAACCGCTAAATCACAGACAAAAACCGCTAAGCCGCAAACAAAAACCGCTAAATCACAGACAAAAACCGCCCCTATAAAATTATACCAAAGCAAAACATATCCTTATATCCTTGCTGCTTTTCCTTTTTTAAGTCGATATTCATGCTATGAACCTTACCTATCAATCGGTGCCTCTGCCTGAAGCTCTGCAGAAGCTCAGGACTGTCGGCGACTTTGCCAGCGCAAACCAGCTCATCGCCACCCTGCTGAAAAAAGACCTGCCGCACGCCCTCCGCCGGCGGCTTGAAATTGAGACGCATATTCTCGATATCCTTGTCCATGACGAGTACCCCTACAGTGTAGACACGGCGCGGCAGCTTATGCGGGAGCAAATCCGCGACTTCGCGCCAGAGGAGCTTGACGCGCTCAAGGCTGATGGAGAGGCGGACTGGGCTTTTGTCGGGGGCAAGCCGCACTTTCATCGACGCTTCTTTGATAACCTGCTGAAAACACGGGACGATTACCGCAAACGGCTGCTGACTCCTGAGCTGAACGAGCGATCCGACAAACGGAAAGAACAGCTTGATAGAAACGTCGATGTCATGCGAAAAAACGGCGGCAGAAACGCGGAGCTACGGCTTCGCGCTTCTGTTCAGGTGAAGAAGGCGTTTGAAGAAGCTGGACGCCGTGTTCTGGTTCACCTGCCTATACCCCGTGCAGCGCGGCAGACCAGCAAGATCGCCCTGCTGGGAACTTCGCCAGCATCAAAAATCAGTGTTGCCCCGTTGGATGCGGAGCAACGCACCGTGTGTTTTGAGACAACACTGACGCCAGACCACGTTTTCTGGGTTGAGTACGCCTATTGTAATCAGCTTGAGTTTGTCAGCCCCCAGCCAGCGGCGGCAAAACCTGAGGTCTACGACTTTTGCCTTGAGGAAGAGGCGCCGCATATCCGCTTTACGCCGTACCTGCGCTTTCTGCTTGAGGAAATCCTTGATGGCGAGACCAATCCCCTGAAAAAGGCTCGTCGTATCTATGACTTCATCACTCATAAGGTGCGTTATTCCTTCATGCCTGAATACGCGCTCATCGGAAACATTGCTGAGTATGCGGCAGTGAATCTCAAGGGAGACTGCGGAGTGCAGGCCATTCTGTTTATTACGCTCTGCCGCATGGCTGGCGTGCCGGCGCGCTGGCAGTCTGGCCTGTCAGTGTCGGAGTTCTCAACCGGCTGCCATGACTGGGCTGAGTTTTACGTTGAGCCGTGGGGCTGGCTCTTTGCCGACCCATCGTTTGGCGGCGGCGCCTTGCGTTCTGGCGCGCTTGATCGCTGGAACTACTACTTCGGCAATCTTGACGTATTCAGAATGGCCGCCAACAGCGCCATTTGCGTGGAGTTTATTCCACCGAAACAGCACTTCCGCGCTGATCCGGTTGATAACCAGACTGGTGAAGTGGAGTATGAGAATCACCCCTTATTATCCTATGCGCTTGAGACAAGTCAGACCCTTGTTTCGTTCAAAGATGGGGCTGGAGTCGAGACTGAAGTTAAACAAAAAGTTTGATGAAGGCTCTCTGCGGAGAGTATGGGCTTGTTGATCGCGCTTTGTTGTTTGACTATGAAGTGGCTAGAAACCTCAAAGCCCTGTATCTGCACTAAACTGTCCATGCGGGAAGAGTAAGGTTGCATGAAGAAGGACAAGTTCGCGCGGGAAGCGGGATATGGTTTGCAATAACAATGACTCAACATGTTTAAGATAAATGTCCTTGCCCGGCGCACAGGAGCGTTGTAAGATAGAACTCGCCAATCAAACAGTGCAAACAAAGGAGGCTGCCATGTTTCGTTATGCTCTTAGACGCCTGCTCACGTCCATTATCACGCTGTTCCTGGTTATCAGCCTGACTTTCTTCCTGATGCAGGCTGTGCCGGGCGGTCCCTTCCTCGGCGAGGCCATTAACCCGGAGGTAACCCAGCGTCTGCTGGCGAAGTATGGGTACGACCGCCCTCTGCTTGAGCAGTATGTCCGGTATATGGGCGACTTGCTTTCCGGGGACTTGGGCTATTCTATGGTGGATAAGGCGGGGACGTCGGTGAATGAGATCATCGCCAAATACTTTCCGGTGTCGTTTCATCTGGGGATGCTCGCGCTGCTCTTTGCCATTGTGCTGGGCATACCGTTGGGTCTGCTCGCGGCGGTGAAGCACAACTCGCTCTACGACCGGTGCTTCATCTTTTTCGCGTCCTTCTTTGTGTCAATACCGAGCTTCATTATGACCATAGCTCTGATGTTGATATTCGGCGCGTGGCTGCAAATCTTGCCTGTGGCGTATCTCACTAACTGGCAGTCGTACATCATGCCGGTGTTTGGCATGGCAATCTACCCAATGTTCCACCTTGCGCGCCTCACCCGCGCCACAATGCTTGATGTAACGGGACAGGATTACATAAAAACCGCGCGTGCTAAGGGGCTTTCCAGTTTCAAGGTGATGTTTAAGCACGCGCTCCGTAACGCGATCCTGCCGGTGGTTACGGCAATTGGACCAATGATTGCCGGAATCCTGACTGGCTCGTTTGTCGTGGAAAAGGTCTTCGCCATTGCCGGCATCGGCAAATACTTTATCTCATCAATTGGTTCGCGGGACTACCCACTCATCATGGGGACAACGATCTTTTTTGCGGCGTTGCTCATTCTCTGTAACTATGTCGTAGACCTTCTCTACGGCATCATCGACCCACGTATCAAGCTGCAATAAGCAAATAGGGAAGTATGTTTATGATAAAGCCGGAACAGGCGCTCCTTGAGCGCTATGGTATCAGCGAGGCTGACCTTGCACCTGCAAGCGCGGAAGCAAAGGCGGCGGTTGACCTTATGCGCCCCTCGGTCTCGTACTGGAAGGACGCGGTGCGGCGCTTTAGGCGCAATAAGCTGGCAATGTTCATGCTCTGCCTGCTTTTAACCATCATACTGCTTGCCATATTGGGTCCGCTGTTTTCGCCCTACTCCTACCGTGATCAAGTGCGCGACGCGGTGCGTGAGGGACCCTCATTGGCGCACCCACTCGGCACAGACCGCATGGGGCGCGATATCTTTGTGCGCGTCATGTTTGGCACTCGCATCTCCCTGCTCGTGGGCTTTGTTACCATGCTACTGGTCGGCATTATCGGCATCACCTACGGCGGCGTGTCCGCGTACATCGGCGGCTGGGGCGATAACATCATGATGAGGATTGTAGACCTGCTTATGTCTATTCCTACGATACTCATCATCATCATTCTATCCGTGGCAACGCACGATCTGTTCAGCGCCATGCTGTCCAACAAGGCGTTACTCGGTATTACCTCAATGGGATCAGGGCTGTTATCCATCTTCATTGTGCTTGCCCTGTTTAACTGGCTGGGCATGGCGCGGGCTGTGCGGGGCGCCCTATTGATGAATCGTTCTCAGGAGTATGTGCTGGCGTCTGAGGCAATGGGCGCTCGTCCCCACTGGGTTATCGTGAAACACCTGCTGCCAAACTCCATCGGCGTCATCATCATTAACGCCACAGGCATTGTCCCCGGCGCTATTATGACCGAATCGTTCCTGAGCTTCATTGGTTTGGGCGTTGCTGCACCGGTTCCCTCGCTTGGGTCTCTGGCAAACGATGCCCTGAACGGCGTGGTGAGCTATCCCATGAACATGGTGTACCCAGCCCTGCTGATAAGCCTCATTATTCTATGCTTTAACGTGTTGGGCGATGCCCTCCGCGACGCGCTTGACCCGCGGCTGAGGAAGTAATCATGGCAAACGAATACGTTCTTGAAGTAAAAGACCTCAGTGTGGAGTTCCACACGCCGTCCGGTATTGTTCACGCAGTCAGCCACGTATCCTTTGGTCTGAGGGATGGAGAGATTCTGGGCATTGTGGGCGAATCAGGTTCCGGGAAGTCCGTAACAGCTAACGCGATCATGCGGCTTCTGCCCGTCAGTGCGCGGGTTTTGGGCAGCGTTAAGATACGGGGGCGCGAGGCGCTTACGATACGGCAAAGGGAATATAACAAGATACGCGGTAAGGATATCGCGATGATCTTTCAAGACCCAATGACGTCGCTTAATCCCCTCTATACGATTGGTAATCAAGTGGCTGAGACGCTACAGGCGCATCTTGCCATGACACGGCGGGCAGCGGAGAAGCGTTCTATAGAACTGCTGGAAATGGTGAGCATTCCTCAGCCAGAACTACGGATGAAGCAGTATCCCCACGAATTTTCAGGCGGTATGCGGCAGCGGATCATGATAGCAATGGCGCTGGCCTGCGACCCCGCCATCCTGATCGCCGACGAGCCAACCACGGCGCTGGACGTAACCATACAGGCGCAGATACTCGAACTCCTGCGCGATCTCAAGGCGCGTATTTCAACAGCAATCATCCTGATTACCCACGACCTAGGCATCGTGGCGGGACTCTGCGATCGCGTGAACGTGATGTACGGCAGTCAGATCATGGAATCTGGCATAAGCGACGACCTCTTTTACCACACCGCGCATCCCTATACCCAAAGCCTTCTGCGTTGCCTGCCCGAAAAAGCAGTGATGGAAAAGCGCCGGCGCCTTCAGCCAATACCCGGTGCGCCGGTTGACCTGATGATGTTGCCCACCGGGTGTGCCTTTGCCTCGCGCTGCACGCGGTGCATGAACCTGTGTCTGGCACGGCGACCTGATTTGAGTGAAATCGATGGTCAGGCTGGACATACATCGCGGTGTTGGCTTTCCGCGTTGAAGATAGACACAGAGGTAAGCGTATGAGCGCCATTCTTGAAGTTGAGGATTTGAAAGTTCATTTTACCGTACAGAAAAGCGGCTATAAGCACATTGTTAAGGCCGTGGACGGCGTCTCGTTTTTTGTTGAGCGGGGCGAGACCGTGGGTCTGGTTGGAGAATCAGGCTGCGGCAAATCAACGGTTGGACGCGCTATTGTCCGCTTTAACCAGAGCAATGGCGGCAAGATCATCTTTGATGGCAACGACATCACCGCCTGCGACATGAAGCCGTACCGTTCGCGGATGCAGATGGTCTTCCAAGACCCCTACTCTTCGCTTGACCCCCGTATGTCCGTGAACGACATTGTTGGCGAGCCGCTGGACATCCAAAGCCCGGAGATGCCGCGCAAGGAGCGCGATGCACGCGTATTGGAACAGATGCGTCTTGTGGGCATGAACAGCGAACACCTGTCGCGCTTTCCCCATGAGTTTTCAGGCGGCCAGCGTCAGCGCATTTCCATAGCCCGCGCCATGGTTACCAAGCTCGACTTTCTCATCTGTGATGAGCCAGTGTCAGCGCTGGACGTTTCCATACAGGCGCAGATTATCAATATGCTGATGGATTTGCAGGAGCAGTTTGGTCTTGCCTACCTGTTTATTGCCCACGACCTTTCGGTGGTGCGCCATATTTCGCGGCGTGTCGTTGTCATGTACTTGGGACGCATTATGGAGAGCAACACCGCAGAAGACCTCTACCAGCATCCGCTGCATCCGTATACACTAGCGCTTCTTTCCGCCATACCCGTACCCGATCCCCGCATCGGTCGCGCGAAGCAGCGCGTTGTACTCAAAGGCGACGTGCCAAGCCCGATAAACCCGCCGTCAGGCTGCGTGTTCAGGACGCGCTGCCCCTACGCCGGCGAGGTTTGCGCCCAAACCATACCTCAGCCGGAAGACCTTGGCGGCGGTCATACCGTTGCCTGCCATAAGTTCAGAACCCTGGCATAGAACCCGCGCCCAGCCAGATGCGGCTCTTTGGAAGCGCTCCCCCGCGCTGGCCTTCTCGACACGCCCCGTGAGAATGTCCTGGTATACCAGCTTCATGGCGATCCAGAACTCGTTGAACAAGTGCCGCACAACCCCTCATCAAGGCAGCATGGTGAGGCACCCCTTCGGAATACCTCAGAAGGTATACACCCCTATTAAGATTATGGTAAAGTTTCGCCGGAGGATATAGTGAATAGAATCATTGAAAAAAAGCAGCTATCCGCGGAAGTGTTCGAGATGGTGGTAGAAGCACCGCGCATTGCCATAGCACGTAGAGCCGGGCAGTTCGTCATGATCCAGATCGATACCGAATGGGGCGAACGTATCCCGCTTACTATCGCAGACGCTGACGCGGAACGTGGTACGCTTACCTTGGTGTTTCAGACAGTTGGAGCAACAACGCATAGATTGGCCGCAAAGACACCAGGCGCTTGTATCGAAAACATACTGGGGCCGCTGGGCAATCCTACTCATATTCAAAACTTCGGTTCTGTAATTTGTGTGGGAGGCGGCATTGGGGTCGCGCCGCTCTTCCCTATAGTTCAGGCAATGAAAGACGCCGGGAACCATGTCTCAGTTATCATCGGAGCAAGGAACAAAGACCTGGTGATCTTTGAAGACCGGATGCGGCGCTTCGCCGACGAGGTAATAGTCATTACTGATGACGGTTCTTATGGTAAGAAAGGAGTTGTTACCATACCGCTCAAGGAACATTGCGCGGCCACTCCGAAGCCAAACCTCGCAGTGGCTATTGGTCCGCCAATTATGATGAAGTTCTGCGAGAAAACAACCGCCGAGTTTGACGTGCCGATCATGGTGTCTCTCAACACCATTATGATCGATGGTACAGGCATGTGCGGCGGATGTCGCGTTACCGTGGGGGATGAGACAAAGTTTGTCTGCGTTGATGGCCCAGAATTCGATGGACACCATGTCGATTTTGACAACATGATGCTCCGTATGCGCTCCTATCGGGAACGAGAAACCGCTGACCGCCACAAATGTCGTCTTGAACTCGGTTTGGAGGTGTAAAATGAGTGAAGCAATACTAACGTCTGAGGAGCTTGATGCTAAAGCGAAGGCTATTCTCAAAATCATACTGCCCCGTAAAGAGCAAGGCTTAACGCCCAAGGATCGGCTCGCCATTCCTGTGCAGGAGATGCCGAGTCAGGACCCGCTTGTTCGCGCTAAGACGGTAACCGAAGTTGCTTTGGGCTATAGTGAAAATCAGGCGCGAGTCGAGGCGGAGCGTTGCCTGGGCTGTAAGAATGCGCCCTGCGTCAATGGCTGCCCCGTGGGTGTGCCGATTCCCCGCTTTATCACGGAAATTCAAAAAGGTGATTTTAAGGCCGCTGTGGATATTGTTAAGCAGACAAATCTGCTTCCAGCGGTTTGCGGACGAGTCTGTCCCCAAGAGAAACAGTGCCAAGCAGAGTGTACGCTGGGGAAAGTCCTCAAAAACGTGGAAAAAGCCGTTGCCATAGGCCGACTTGAGCGCTTTGTGGCGGATTGGGAACGGGATAATGATAAGGTAACAGCGCCGGCAGTGAAGGCCAGCACTGGCAAAAAGGCTGCGGTGATTGGCTCCGGCCCCGCAGGGCTTACGGTCGCGGCTGATCTTGCACGCGCAGGCCATGAGGTTACGATTTTCGAGGCACTCCACAAGGCCGGCGGAGTTATGGCCTATGGCATTCCCGAATTCCGGCTTCCCAAGTCCATTGTTCAGGCCGAAGTCAACACACTTGCCGGCATGGGCGTTCATATTGAAACCAATTTCCTCGTTGGCCGTACCTCTTCGCTCGAAGAGCTTTTCAGTGAAGGTGCTTATCACGCAGTCTTCATTGGCGCGGGCGCAGGCTTACCCAAGTTTCTGGGCATACCCGGTGAGAATCTCACCGGCGTGTTAAGCGCCAATGAGTATCTAACCCGCGCCAATCTTATGAAGGCGTATGATCCGGAAAAGGCCGCAACGCCCATATTAAAGTCTCAAATTGTCGTGGTGGTCGGCGGCGGGAACGTAGCAATGGACGCAGCGCGTATGGCGCTCAGACTTGGCGCAGAACAGGTACACGTGGTTTATCGCAGAACCCGCGCTGAGATGCCAGCCCGCGCTGAAGAGGTCGCTCACGCTGAGGAAGAAGGCATTATCTTTGACTTCTTGCGTAACCCCACCCGTATTCTGGGCAATGAACTTGCCCAAATATCGAGCATAGAGCTGCAAAAGTTCGAGCTTGGCACGCCCGACGCTTCCGGACGCCGGAGTCCCGTACCTATTGCCGACTCAGAGTACCTGTTCGTGTGCGATACTGTCATTGTGGCGCTGGGCAATGAACCTAACCCCCTGCTTCCGCGAACAGTCCCGAATCTGGAGACTGACAAGCGGGGACGTATCGTGGTGAACGCAGACCAAAAGACCTCGCTCGATGCAGTTTACGCAGGCGGCGACATAGTGCTGGGCGCGGCTACCGTGATTCTTGCTATGGGCGATGGCCGCAGAGCCGCAGCCGCAATCAACGCGCAGCTTGGCGCATAAAAAAGAGGAGGCTTGGCCTCCTCTTTTTTTATAACGTAGTCATCAACCAGTGTGGCATTACACCCCACTCGGTAACGCGAGTTCGATGGCACGATCAGGAACGCACTGATACCACAGTTCACCGCGTAAACAGCCTCATACCGCATGGTTCCGGTTGTCCTCATTGCCACGACTGAGACAAAAGAAGCAGAACTCACCCCAGTCGTTGATTATACAGCGCGGGGCGGACAACTCACGCCCGCCAGTAGCCATGAATCGTACAGCGCCCTTGACGAGTCCGCGGGAACGTAGAAGCCCACAGGCGGAAACGGTTCATTTTCAGGCGGAAA
>JAITIX010000035.1 GCA_031279205.1 Treponema sp.
AGATTGAAGAATTCTGCTGCACAGAGTTTCACACGACCTTTCCGCGTTTTGCCAAAATTGAAGTGAACGGTGATGGGGCAAGTCCGCTTTACGTATACCTCAAGTCCCAGCAAAAAGGCCTTCTGACATCAAACATCAAGTGGAATTTTACTAAGTTTCTTATCAACCGGAACGGCACGGTGGCATCGCGCTTCGCTCCTACGGACAAACCAGAATCGCTGGCAAAAGAAATCGAAAGACTGCTGGGGGCGGCGTGAATGGAGCCGCTGAAACTGGAAAATCAGTTGCGCTTTCCGCTTTACGCGGCGGCGTGGGAAGTCGTCAAAAAGTATACGCCGCTTTTACGGGAAGTCAATCTGACCTACACTCAGTATATTACCATGATAGTACTTTGGGAGAAACGTTACATCGGCGTGAAGCCGGAAGATGTCAAAAAAGATGGCGATGGGTTATTCACCATGAGGGAATTGGGCAGAAACACGGGCATAGAACCTCCCAAGCAGGAAGCCAAGGTGTTTACCAACTTCATACGTGAGTAGAGGGAGCGGGGCTAGCAACGCAGGTCGCGGGGACGACAACGCAAGTTGTGAGTATGGCAACGCAAGTCGCGGGGTTAGCAACGCAAGTATTTTGAGAAAATTGGCGCTAGGCTTGTTACCTGCGACAAGGTGGATACTTACAAAACACTGCTTGATAAGGTCATGCGCTGAAGAGTGGCATTTGTAGAAACCGGTATTTACTCAAAGCAGGTATGGGTTTACACTTTTTCATTATGGAAAGTTATGGCATAGAGAGCCGCAGTTTTAAGTTGAAGGAATTCGAGGGTCCGCTGGATCTGCTTCTTTTCTTGATCAAAAAAAACGAAATCAACATTTACGACATTCCTGTCGCGCAGATTACCGAGCAGTACTTGGCTTATATGAGCGGCACGATGGCGCTTGATCTGGATGACGTTACCGAGTTTCAGGCTATGGCGGTGAATCTTCTGTACATCAAGTCGCGCATACTCCTGCCTGTGGAGCTTAACCTTGCGGACGAGCGCGAAGACCCTCGTCAGGAACTGGTTGAGAAGCTGATTGAGTATCAGAAGTTCAAGAAGCTCTCGGAACTCATGGGAGAGAAGGAGCGGGAGGTGGAATGGGTTGTTGATCGGAAGAAAGTGCAGCGGGACTTGCCGTTTGCGATGGGGGAATTGCGGTCAAAGGCTGATGTCTGGGATCTGTTCAATACCTTTTCCTCGCTTATGACCAATGTTTCGAGTGAAGAGATTATTGACCTTTATGAAGAGGTTTCGATAAACGAGAAGCAGACGCTCATCGTGGAGTTGCTAGAGTCAAGGGGGGAATGCCGGTTTTCGGATCTTGTGGTGCGAAAAGGCTCGCTCATGGATGTCATCTGTGCTTTTCTGGCGATACTAGAATCGGTTAAGATACGCATGATTCACATCACGCAGGATCAGATGTTTGGTAATATCACGATCCGGCCTCACGAGCATTTCTACGAAAACCTTGTAATTCATGGAGAAGAAAGTGGAAACAGTAACGACGCCAGAGCATGAGGTGGCGCAGGAAGCGTTGCCGCGAGTTGCGGTAATACAAGAAGTTTCGTCATTGGCGCTGGAAGTGGTGCCAGAGTCTGCGCTGGAGCAAGTCGTGGTGCCGGAAGTGGTGCCAGAGCAAGCGCCTGTAATACCGGTGTTACAGGTCGCGCTGATTGAGGCGATTCTTTACCTTGAAAGCAATCTGGTGGATGAGGAGTGGCTGGCGAGGGTTTCGACGCTGCCTGTCGAAGCGGTGAGGATAGCGCTGCTAGAGCTGGAAAACAAGTACGCGCGGGAAGACTCTGGTGTGGAGCTTTACCGACTGGGCGGCGGCGTCATGCTCTCACCAAAGCGGGAATACTGGGAACTGCTTAAGGAACGGTACGGTAAGAAGAACGAATCCAGGCTCTCCCGTGCCGCTATGGAAACCCTCTCAATCATCGCCTACTCCCAACCAATCACCAGAAGCGAGGTTGAGGCGATTCGGGGCGTGCAGGCGGATAACATGATACGGCTGCTCATGGAGAAAGAACTAATTCAGGAAGTGGGTAAAAAAGATGCGCCCGGAAAGCCGATACAGTTCGGCACCACAAAGGTATTCTTAAAACTGTTTCGGATGAAAAGCATTGCCGACCTTCCAAAACTTAATGAAAGCGAGGCGGATCGTTTTGAACTTCAAAGCTGAGTTAGATACCCAGACAGCGGTGCAGGACAAGGCGCTCAGGCTACAGGTATACCTTGCCCACGCGGGCGTGGCTTCTCGCCGCTCATCTGAGGTGCTGATCACTGCGGGCAGAGTGTCGGTCAACGGGCGGCTTGTTTTCACACTGGGCGAAAAGGTTTTGCCGACCGACACGGTCTGCGTTGATGGCATACCGGTTGTAATCGAAAGTTCTTTCCATTATATAGCTCTGAATAAACCACCGGGATATCTTTGTAGCGTTTCAGATCCGGAGGGACGGCGGCTGGCGAAGAATCTTCTGCCGCCGGAGATTAAGGAACGGCTCTACAATGTGGGTCGGCTTGACTATCTCTCATGCGGGCTGATCATCTTTACCAATGACGGAGACTTTGCCGCGAAGGTAAGTCATCCATCGGCAGAGATAGAAAAGGAGTACATCGTGGAAGCCTCTGGTCTGATTCCTGACGAAGTAGCTGAGGAGTTTGCCAACGGGGTAATGATTGACGGGGTCTTGTACCGTGCGGAGGGCATTGAACGCCTGGGGCGCAAAACCTTGCGTATCGTTTTAATCGAGGGCAAAAACCGCGAGATACGACGGGTATTTTCGCACTTTCGCTTACACCCCTTGAAACTCCAACGTATCCGCATCGGGCTGGTAACTCTGGGTAATCTAGAACAAGGGAAAACAAGGTCCCTCACCTCAAAGGAGTTAAAGGGTTTTCATCGGGGAAGCGCTACAGACAAAAACGGCTTCAAGTTGCCGCGCCGAAAGTGATGAGAGCTGACAAAACAAGTAACGTCTGATATACTCAAGCATGAGGAGGAACTATGGTAATCGCTATTGATGGACCCGCCGGGTCCGGAAAAAGTACCATCGCCAAACTGCTGGCGGAACGCTTGGGGTTCACCTATCTCAATTCGGGAAACCTGTATCGGGCAATCACCCTGGGCTGTCTGCGAAATAACATCAGTCCCACAGACAAAGACGCAGCCCTGAACTACGCGAAGAAGGCTGGGATCAGCTACAAAGACGAGGCGGTTCATCTTGACGGGGAAAACGTGGAGCCGTGGCTCCATGCTGACGAGATCGACCGGTACACCCCAGTCCTGTCCGCCATTGTCCCCATTCGCCACGTACTCAATGAACTGCTGAGGAAGATAGCGGAGGAACTTAATGTGGTGGTGGAAGGTCGCGACATGACCAGCGTGGTCTTTCCAAAGGCGGAATACCGTTTCTATCTTGACGCCTCAGTCGAAGAACGGGCAAAACGGCGGCATGAGCAGGGTGTATCAAAGCTTTCCCTCGAAGAAATTCAGGAAGCCATCAAGCAACGGGATGAGATTGACAAACATAAGGAAGAAGGCAGCTTAAAAATCACCGAAGGTGTATGTGTTTTCGATACATCACTCTTGACCATTGAAGAAGTGTATGTCAGATTAGTGAAGAATATTATGATAGAAGGATCAAACATGGCCCAGATGGAAGTGGAATCGGACACGAGTCCGATGGATGAATCGATCAATTCCGCCGATAACATCCAAACCCAATTACAGGAAGAATATCTGAAATCCCTTGAGAACATTGAGGAAGGACAACTCGTTGAAGGCAAAGTCATCGTCGTGAGCGGCGATCAGGTCTTTATCGACGTGAACCTCAAGTCTGAAGGCAAGATTCCGCTCTCGGAATTTACCGAGCCACCCAAAGAAGGGGACCTTGTGTCCGTCATTCTGGTTAATAAAGAAACCAGAAGTGGCGAAGTGATTGTCTCCAAGCAAAAAGCCGACGTGAAGTTGTTCTGGAAGAATCTTCGCCAAGCATTTCAGGATCATACCCCGGTGGAAGGAACCATCGAAAAGCTCGTCAAGGGTGGGTATGATTTTAACCTCGGCACAGACGCGCACGCTTTTCTGCCGATTAGCCAATCGGACTCGCAGAAGGTTGATAAGTCGGAAAAGCTCCTCGGACTGAAGACGCCGGTCTACATCGAACGCCTCTACTCCGACGGTAAGGTCAATATCGTCGTGAACCGCCGCAAGTGGCTTGAGGAAGAAATTGAGCGGAAACGCAACGACTTCTTCGAGAATACCACTATCGGCGCAGACGTTATTGGCGTGGTCAAGAGTTTCACCTCTTTTGGCGCGTTTGTCGATCTTGGCGGCTTCGATGGGCTTTTGCATATCAATGATATGAGTTGGGGTCATGTTACCCGTCCCAAGGACTTTGTAAAGCGTGGACAGGAGATTCAGCTCAAGGTTATCCGGCTCGATCCGGCTGACAAGCGTATCAACCTCTCTCTCAAACACTTCACCGATGATCCGTGGGTACACTTTGAGGACAAGTACCATGTCAATGATATTGTCAAAGGCAGGGTAACCAAGATCACCGACTTCGGCGCGTTTATTGAGTTGCAGGAAGGTATCGAGGGGCTTGCCCATATCTCTGAGTTCTCCTGGGTCAAAAAGGTACAGAAGCCGGAAGAGGTGGTCAGTATCGGGGACGAGGTTGAGTGCATGATCCTCGGTTATGACCTCCAGGCTGGACGAGTATCGCTTGGTTTGAAGCAGGTAACCGCAAACCCGTGGAACAACATTGAGGAAAAGTATCCGGTGGGGACACGCCTTACGCGGAAAGTGGTCAAGATTACCAACTCCGGTGCATTTATCGAACTGGAAGAAGGCATCGACGGCTTCCTGCATGGGGACGATATTTCCTGGACCAAAAAGGTGAAACATACGGGGAGTGAGCTTCAGCATGGGCAGCATATCGATGTCATCGTGATCGGTTGCAACAAAGAAAACCGAAGCATCAGGTTGGGTATCAAGCAGCTTACCGAAGACCCGTGGCGGAGCTTTGCCTCGCGGTATAAGATCGGCTCGCTGATCGAGGGCGAAGTGTCGTCCATCACCGACTTTGGTATCTTTGTACGGGTTCCCGGCGGAATCGAGGGGCTTGTCCACAAGACAAACCTCCCAGAAACCCGCGATGAAAGCCCAGAAGAAGCGATAAAGCGCTACCGTATCGGGATGCCGGTTAAGGCAATAGTGCTTGAACTGCAAAGCGATAGACAGAAAGTCGCCTTTTCCATCCGCGATTACCAGAAAAGAGTTCAGCGGGATGAGATTTCCCGTTATATGGCGGAAGACGAGTCCGATGACACCACCTTTACCCTGGGAGATGCCTTAAAGTCTAAGGGTAACCCCTAGAACCAGCGGCGTTGTCGCGTTTGTATGCTGTCAAGGATCGATACCCAGAAGTTTAATACACTGATCGAGGTAAACACACTCATCAATTCAAACTACACGGACATTCATGAGTTGCTGACGCTTATTCTTGAGTCAGCAACTCGTCTGTGTGAAGGCGACGCCTCAAGTTTACTTTTGATTGACAAGGAAAGCAGCGAGCTTTTCTTCGAGCTGGCGCTTGGGGCAAAAAGCGCTGAAGTTAAACACTTCACCGTCAAACTAGGGGAAGGTATCGCCGGCTGGGTTGTGCAACACAATCAGTCCCTGCTGGTGAATGACGTGGAACACGATGACCGGCACTTTCGTTCTATGGCTGAACGGATTGGTTATCCGGTAAAGACCATGATGGCGGTTCCCTTGCGTATCAAAGATGCGTGCATCGGCGTCATTGAGATTATTAACAAGCTGGACAACCGGTACTTCAGCAAGGATGACCTTGAATGGGTGGAGATTTTCGCTAATCAGGCGGCGCTGGCTATTGTAAACGCAAAAACTATGGAAAAGGTGCGGGATGAAATCAGCTTCCTCCATTCCCGTCTTGATACTGAGCAAGGCTGCCACACGCTGATCGCCAAAAGCCCGATTGTCCTTGAGAAACTTGAGGTTATCAACCGAATCGCCCAAACCGATTCGTCGGTGCTGATTCTGGGGGAAAGCGGCGTGGGAAAAGAACTGTTCGCCGAGCAACTGCATCTGCGGAGCAAACGCCGGAACAAGCCGTTTGTTCGGGTAAACTGCGCGGCTCTACCGGAAAACCTCCTCGAAAGCGAGCTTTTCGGCCACGTTAAAGGCGCGTTCACCAGCGCAGTGTCAAGCCGAAAGGGGCGTTTCGAGGCTGCTGATGGCGGAACCATCTTCCTTGACGAGATCGGGGATACCGGTCTGTTGCTTCAGGCAAAGTTACTGCGGGTGATTCAGCAAAAAACCTTTGAGAAGGTCGGTTCTAATACCACGATCAGCGTTGATGTGAGGATTCTCGCAGCCACTAACAAGGATATTGAGGCTATGGTAGAGAACGGTTCGTTCCGCAGCGATCTGTATTACCGCCTGAATGTATTGCCTCTGTACGTCCCGCCACTCCGCCAGCGCACTGAGGACATCCCAGAACTGGCAACCTTCTTTCTGAAAAAGAGTATGCTGGAAACCAAAAAGCACTTTGATGGTTTTTCCAGTGAGGCAATGGACGCCCTGCTCTCCTACTCGTGGCCAGGGAACGTGCGGGAACTGGAAAACTGTGTCCAACGTGCCTGTGTCCTCAGTAAGAACAGGCAAATCGAGGTGGAAGACCTCGCGCTTACCAAAACAGCCGCCCCGTCTCAGGAAGCGGGAACCCGCAGCCTGAAAACAGCGGTCAATGTGTTTAAGGCACACTTTATCAGAAAAGCCCTTGAGGAACATAACTGGAATCAGGTTGTTACCGCACGGGCTTTGGATATACAAAGAACCTATTTATCGCGGCTCATTAAAGAGCTTGCTATTGTAAAGGAGTGATAGAAGATTATGGCAAAAGACACAGTTATACAGGGTAACTTCAGAACATTGGATAATGACAAGCCGTTAACGTTAAACGAAAAACTCAGTGACTTTCTGCAAAAGCGCCGGAAAACACTGGCGTTTTTCGCAGTAGGCGTAGTGGCTATCCTTGTGATCCTTATCGCAGTGTTCAGCGTCGGCGATATGCTTCAGTCAAAGGCTTTAACCCATGTTGAGGAGTTTGCACGGCGTTACGAGACCTTGCTACCCCTGATCACCGACGAGTCAAAGACTACGGACGTTCAGGCTTTAATCGACGAGTTGAGCGCCTTTGCCCCCAAACATTCCGGTTATACCGGCGCGCGGGCATATTCACTACTCGCCGGCATCTATGCCGAGCAGAAAAACTGGGCTGATGCTGAAAAAGCCTGGGACGCCGGCGCAAAAGCCGGTGCTAAGACCTACCTTGAGCCGGTTTGCCTTTTCAGCGCCGCTGTCGCCGCCGAAGAGCAGGGCAATGCCGCCAAAGCTATCGAGCGCTACACCCAGTGCATTGCCTTCGCCGATACCTTCCCCGCCGCGCCACGCGCCCAGTTCTCCATAGGACGCTTGCAGGAAACACAGGGTAACAAGGACGCCGCACTTGCCGCCTACCGTGAGATTCCGAGCAAGTGGCCAAACGACACAATCTGGGCAAGCCTCGCCCAGAGCAAGATCATTTTCCTCTCCCGATGAAATTCCTTAGAAGCGGCGCGCTCTTAGCGCCGCTTCTCCTCACACTCATCTCGTGCGGCATTGAAGATTATATCTTTCTCTCCCCCATACCCGCCGGCAATATCACAGTGGAAGAGGTTAACTCAAAGGCTACAATAAGACTGCCGAGTATCGGTGATTACTACTTTAGCCACTTTATCATCTATTACCGTATCTACATCAGTAACAAGGATGTGCCAAGCATCAATGACGGCAGCCTTAGCACAATAAGCGCCACCTTGCAGCAGGACTACAACGCCTTTCTGCCGTTTGTAAACAGCGAGTCCAATAACGCCAGCGCCTCAATGAGCAACCTCTTCACCAACCGGAAGTATCAGACCCTGGCTCTGGAAGATGCTGACATAGAACGGGACGTCTTATCAGATAACGCGATAGGGAAGACGATCATCCTTGATTTCATCAAGACCGCCGACAGCCTCCCGCCCGCGCTTGTCATTGACGACACACGGTATGTCCTGCGCCGCAATGGCACGGGCTTGCTGCTTCCAGCGGGCGACCCACGTTTCTTTAACTCCGACGTGTTAAACACAACTGTCCCCACAGAAACCACCAATGTTGACGTTGCCAACATAACCGGAACCGACACATCCGGAACTCGTTACACATACGTTGCCCTGTACATCGTGCTTGCAGGCACTGATCCGAACTTTTCGCCGCTTTACAGCGCCCCCACCTTTGTTGGCATCCTGCATCTGCCGGATCAATCATAGCCTGGCTGAGAACAGAAATAGCCCCAAACAGACAAAAGTGCTTGACATAACGTGTTAGCTCTGGCTAATCTATAAATAAATAGAAGTTAGTTTTAATAAACTAATTTGAATCGCGTACCATGAATGGCAGCCTTATCGTCAAGGGGAAGGATTTGCGGATAGCCTTCAGTCGCAAGATGGCAAACAAGATCATAGTATAGCAAAAAGAGGAGGAAGGTATGAAAACACTTAAAGAAGTAGATACCAACTCAGGAGGTTTGAAATGCGTAAAAAGATGATTGCACCTGCCCTGGCGGTATTTGTACTGGCCGTAACGCCGGCTTTCGCGGATGCCGGGTACTGGGAAGCGCGGGAACACGAGATGCGCC
>JAITIX010000097.1 GCA_031279205.1 Treponema sp.
TAGAAGCGTATCCACTTCCTAGCTAGAAGCGTATCCACTTCCTAGCTAGAAGCGTATCCACTTCCTAGCTAGAAGCGTATCCACTTCCTAGCTAGAAGCGTATCCACTTCCTAGCTAACGTGAGTTTGCACATGCGGTGCCAGAGACACGCCACCATGCGGTGTCTGACATACACACTACGCAGTTTGTGCCGGGGAAACTGAACATCAGTCTAAGCTGCAAGGCCCTGTTTTTAGGTGTGGGGTTTCTGACAAAACCCGCGCGACAAGCGGTTTGTCTTTGACAGAAACGTGGACGCGGATAAAGTAGGTGAGACAGGCCGCGATAAAGAGGCAGGCCGCGCCCCCTGCCGCCTGCGCGCCTTCCCCCACGCCGGCAAAACACGCGCCAACAAGCGCAAAGCCTGCTACGAAAGCTACAGCCGGTAGTAAGAGCGCCAAAAGCGCTTGCCTCGCAAGACCGCACTTTGGCGCGCCGGTCTCTATAAACTGACCAACGCTTAGGGACAAGTTAAGCGTGTTTTCCACCGTGAAAAACCGTGGTCGAGAACTTGTTCCACATTCCAGACAAGCAAGACAGGCGTATTCTGGTCTTCCTTCCTGTACTGTAATGAGTTTCCCCTCTATCGCCTGAATTCTGCCAATCATTCCCGCGCTTCCGAAGAATCCGCGTTCTCTTCCCGTGTCTCCTTAGCCTGCGCTGGCGGAACCCGCTCCCGAACTCGCGTTATTGAACGCGCCTTGCCATCATCAGCAATATCAATGATGACTCCTTGTAACTCAGGCTCAGACCAGGTCTCTTTCGTCCGGTCAGGAATACCGGTGAGGTACTCCTGAATACGTTCCGCTGGGTCAACGCCGCCAACCGAGTCTGCGCTTCCAGTGCGTCCTGCGTCGGTAATGACCGCTGTTCCCCCGCTCAACACAGTCTCATCAGCAGTCTGAACGCGAGTGTGCGAGCCAATCACAGCGGAACAATGCCCATCTGCCGCAAAGAACAGCGCGCGTTTTTCAGCAGTCGTCTGCGCATGAAAGTCAAGCACGATGTATGGGGTTTCCTGATGAAAACGTTCAAGAAGTACGGGTAACAGGAGCGCTGGATTATCGCCATGGGTACGGTTGAAACCGCTCTGACCGAGAAGTGTAGCCACAGCAATCTTCTTCTGGTCGATTCTGAAAATTCGGGAGCCAAGTCCTGGAGCTGCTGGACTTAAATTATCAGGCCGCAGTACATAAGAAATCTTTCCCCAATTTTCCACTAGGTCTTTCTTATAGAAACCACATTCCCCAACGCTAAGTACGTTGACGCCCAGTTTATGGATATACGCGGCGTGGTTTTTGCCCAGTCCATTACCGCCGGTAACACCGTCAGCGCCGGCGATGATGAAGTCAAACGTATGCCGTTGTTTGAGCGCGCTCAGCCCTTTCTTCAAGGCATAGACACCAGCCTTGCCTACAATTTCCGCGATGTAGAGAACTTTCATTCCAATTACCACCTTTTGCGCTTACCAGGACTGTTTAGGCATACCAGAAAGGATTCGCTCGAATTCCGCCGCCGCCCGGTAATCATGAAGTTCCCGGCAGGTATCACGCAGATTATAAACCGCGTCATAGAAGAGTGGCGCGAGACTCAGCGCTTCTTCAAAACAATGCCGCGCCTCCTCATAATGACACTCAACAAAGTGGAGCGTCCCCAGATTATTCCAGGCTTTGGGCGAGAGCTCGTCCCGTACTAGCGCCGAATGATAGCACTCTTCCGCAAGCTCAAACTCCCCGATCTCATAGAAAATGAGACCCATAGCGACCCAAGCCTCAGCAAGTCCATCCTGAATAAGAATTGCCTGCTCAAAACTGCCGAGCGCCTCGTCATACTCCCCAAGACGTTGTTGTGCAATGCCAAGATTCAGCCATAAGAGCGGATTCTCCGGCTCCATGTCAAGCGCTCTTTGAAACAGCAGAATCGCCTCATCAGGCCGATTCGCTTCGGTTAACGCGATACCAGAGTCGTTTAATAATGACGCAGTCTCCATAGCCCCTTCCTATTAGATTTTGCTTATACTAACCTGTTTTGACAGCCGCGTATACTGGCAGACAGGTGCTTTGACATTGATCACTATGAGCTTTATACTATAAGACATGAGCAGTCTGAGCAGCCAACAATTAAACGCCTTCTATGAACAGTACAAGACTTCCTTCGTTACCTTCTCCAAAGAAGCTATCAAGGCTACAGGTCTATGCGCCCAGCAGATCTACCTCAAATGTATGGGTGATTTATGGCCATGTGTTCTCTATTCTTCTTCATTTGAAACCGTTAAGATTGTGGTAAATACCAGAGCGGGCTTGATTCAGAGGCTACACAGCGCTAAAAACACGGCAAGCCTTCGCTTTTGTTTCAAGCCATCTGAAAAGAGTGAGGCGCTGATCTTCTTTGTGAATATGAAATCAATTGGTTTCGCTCCCTACGGAAACTCAAGCGATGTGGTTATCTTTACCTTCCAGTATATCCAGCGCCCACCTGATGCACTGATCGACATTCTGGGGCGCTTCCTAAGCGTGAATGAGAACTTTTCCAAACGGCGCAGTGAACGGATCACGCTTACGATGGATAGTATACGAAAGTTAAACATAGCCAGAGAAAGCATTGTTTCAACCAAAGGCGTACACCGGAATTGCCTCATACGGGACATTTCTTTCTTTGGCGCGAAGGTTATCGTGAAGGGACCGTCCAAATCTATCGAAATAGAAAGTGTTGTTCTGAATATGAATTTCAGTAATCCACCTGAAACGTTCACGGTGCCAGGACATCTTATCCGCGTGGAAATGGTTGAAGGCAGGCAAGACCTCATCGCACTAGGGATTTCCTTCAACGAAGAGACCATCCCGATTAACTATAAAATGCGGATCAATGATTACCTCAACCAGATGCACCAGGACCATAATGAACGGCTGTCTATCCCGTTTCAAATGAGGTCATGATGGGTGAACTTGTTTTTCTATCGATCCCTCACTCTTTGCGCGCGAGTCTTGAGCATAAACACCACCATGACGATGAGTTGTTCATCATTGACCCTGCTATTCCCATTCCGGTGGATGAAGCCAATATCGAGAACCTTTCCACTGAGGCTCTGCTTTCCGGCATGATCCGTTTCCTCATGGAAAAAACAGAGAGAACTTCGCCGTATACCACGTATTACCGGCACTTCGTACGTGCGGTGAGGCCGAGTATACTCGCGGAATTTACTGAGGCGGCCATCATCAAAGCCAGAAACGCTGACTATGCTATGGCGCTGGAGATCATCGCAGCGCTTGAGGCGCTCTTCCCCGCGTCTGAGGTGGTATTGCTTAACAAGGCACTGGTACTTGAGGAGCGCGCTGTCTCGCTGGAACAGTCGGAACAGAACGCGGAAGCTGCCTGGGATGAGGCGCTTGAGGCTTATGAGAAAGCGCTCGCCATAAGGCCGCCTTTCCCTGACGCGTTCTTTAACGCGGGCTTTTTTTTCATAAAACAAAAGAACTTTACGCAGGCAAGACATTGTTTTAATGAGTATCTGGCAATCACCGTTAAACATAACGATAGTGAAGATGATGATGAGCTTAAAGAAAAACAGAAACGGGCAAAAGCCAGTCTGCGTAAAATCGACAAGTATAAGCTCGACGACGCCCTGTTTCAGGAAGCGTATAACGCGGTTCGTGCTGATAAAGCACAGGAAGCGCTTCCCAGCATCCACGCCTTTCTTGAGCGCAATAGTGAAGTCTGGAACGGCTGGTTCCTTTTAGGCTGGGCGCTCCGCAAACTCAAGCGCTGGGATGACGGGGTTGCCTCATTCCAGAAGGCGATTGAGCTGGGCGGCGATAATGCTGACACCCGCAACGAGCTTGCCATCTGCTTGATGGAAACGCAGGACTATACTGGCGCGCGTAAGCAACTGGAAATCGCGCTCAGGCGAGAGCCAGAAAACGTCAAGATCATCTCCAACCTCGGCGTCCTTGCCCTGCGAAGGGGCGATGATGACGAAGCTACTGGCTTCTTCCGCACAGTCCTTGAAATCGAACCGGACGATCCAATGGCACGAAACTATTTTTCACACTACTGACATCTGCCAAGGGCTTCGGGAAAATTCTTTAAGGTTTTTAACAAACCCTCTTGACACTTTCAGCATAATGATTAGAATGGTTTTATGCTTTTGAAAACAGCAGGTAAAAAGACAGAATATACCCCACGACCCACGACCCACGACCCACGACCCACGACCCACGACCCACGACCCACGACCCACGACCCACGACCCACGACCCACGACCCACGACCCACGACCCACGACCCACGACCCACG
>JAITIX010000120.1 GCA_031279205.1 Treponema sp.
CACGGCATACCTGGCCGGGTAGTTCTCCGCAGATCATGGATCACTAGAGAACTATGTCTGTTTCGGTAATAGTCCCGGCCTCTTAAAGACTTGAAGGACAGAGTTTTGACACAGTATCGGGGGCGGCGCCCCCCGCAGAGGGGGTAGCGGAAGACCGCCAGAGGCGGGCTGAAGCGAGGGGGGAGACTTCCCCCTCCTTGGTTTGGACTATTCAAGCCGCTCGGTGCAAGGCGCGTGTAGCTACCGGATGAAGGTGTCTACGCCGGCTTGTGCGGAGTACCTGCACCCTCCGGCAATTCTATCCTGCTTAAGCTGCTCACCTATATCTTTTTCTGAAACCAACGCTGATTCCCACGCTAAAGATGTTCGGGTATCCGCCCTGTAAGCGCGGTTCTATGAATATCGTTTCGGTAAAGAAGACACGCATGGCGAGTCCGGCGTTGACGCTCCATGCTGCTAATGATCTGTCGGAATAAAAGAGAGATGTATAGGAAAACGCTTCGTCAAAACGCAGAAGGAGGGACAATCTATTCGTGTTAAAAAGAATGAACTGGAACGTCCAGCCCAATTCAGCCGCGATTATATGTAAGAAATCAGTAGAGAAAAGCGTTTTGAGACCGAAGATGGCGATATTGTTTTCAAGAATCCGCCACTCTACAGTCAGACCGGCTGATGATTCCCGGACACTATAGCCGTTGTATTCAAAACCGCCGGTAATTCCCCATGAGTAGGCGTTATTTTCCTGCGCGAATAGCGTATACGGCGCCTTAATGCAAAAAAGCAGCAAGGTTATGATTACTATTACTATTCTTGTGCCTCTGGCCGGCCATTTTCCCACCGCATCAGAGGCGGATACCCCAATGTCAATTCCAATAGGATGCATACTTACCTCCCAAGTTCAGGATACCGCAAGACCTCGAAACAAGAAAGTCGTCTTGACAGTCACGCCATCGCGTTGTAAACAAAACCATGCATGTTAATGGGAGACATTATCGGACGATCTGGCTCAATGATGACGGGTCGGTACGGATTATCAATCAAGTGGCGTTGCCGCACCGCTTTGAGCTTCTTGACTTACACACTGTTGAAGATGTTCGGCGGGCAATCAAAGATATGTATGTTCGGGGCGCGGGGCTGATTGGCGCGTGCGCTGCTTTTGGTATGTACCTCGCGGCGCTTGAAGCGCGCCCTGCATCCTTCGCGCAAGACATGGTTGCCGCTGCTCGTCTGCTGAAGAGTACCCGTCCTACAGCCAGTAACTTGGCGAGGGCTGTTGATTGTATGCTCTTGTCGTTGGGTGTTAATGACAATGGCGCTGTCAGAGATATTAAGCGACTGCAGGCAACTGCGCGCGCCATTGCCCAGCGCATTGCCGATGAGGATGCTGGCGCCTGTAAACGCATTGGCGAGCATGGCCTGCCGCTGATCAGGGCAATCGCCGCTGGAAAGAATGGCGCGCCGGTCAATATTCTCACGCACTGTAACGCTGGCTGGCTGGCTTTTGTTGACTATGGTTCGGCGCTGTCGCCTGTGTACGCAGCGTTTGACAATGGCGTTGCTGTCCACGTCTGGGTTGACGAGACTCGTCCGCGTAACCAGGGCGCCAGTCTCACGGCTTGGGAACTGGGTGAGCATGGCGTTCCCCACGACCTCATCGCCGACAACGCTGGTGGCTATCTCATGCAGCACAACATGGTTGACCTGGTGATCACTGGTGCAGACCGTGTAACACGGCGTGGCGATGCGGCGAACAAGATCGGCACTTATCTCAAGGCAATCGCGGCAAAAGAGAACAAGGTTCCCTTCTATGTCGCCCTGCCCTCGTCAACGCTCGATTTCGCTATGGACGATGGCGTTGCTGAGATTCCGATTGAAGAGCGCGAGGGCGACGAGGTGTGTTACATCACCGGTAAAACCGCCAGTGGCGCTGTCGAGACGGTACGAATCTGCCCTGAGGCCACGCCTGCGCGGAACTGGGGCTTTGACGTTACACCGGCGTGTTATATCACTGGTCTGATAAGCGAGCGTGGCGTCTGCGCTGCTGACGCCACGGCTTTGGCGGCGCTATACCCGGAACGCGCGAAGTGTTAGTGAGTATAGGTACTAATCCCAATAAACAGTAAGGAGAAAGATATGGCAATCATTGGTGTTATCGGCGGGAGTGGTCTTGATAATCCCGACATTTTACTAAACCCACGCGACGAAGTGGTGGAGACCTCTTATGGCAAGCCGTCATCGGCGTTGAAGCGCGGCTCTATCGGCGGTGTTGAAGTGGCTTTACTGGCGCGGCATGGGCGGGAACACACAATACCGCCGACGCAGGTGAACTATCGCGCCAATATTGCGGCGCTTAAAGCCGTCGGGTGTACCCACATTGTGGCGACCACGGCGGTTGGTTCTTTGCGCGAAGAGATTGGACGCGGCGACATCGTTATTGTTGACCAGTTCATCGACTTCACCAAGCAGCGGAAGATGACGTTTCACGAGACTTTTGCCCCTCACGCGCCGGTTCATTGTGCAATGGCGGAGCCTTACGATAGCCGTCTGAGGCAATTGTTCGCCTCCGAGTGCGAGGCGCTGGGTTACGGTTATCACAAGCGTGGTACGGTCATAACCATTGAGGGGCCGCGTTTTTCCACTCGCGCTGAATCACTGATGTTCCGGCAATGGGGTGCGGACATTATCAACATGAGTATTGCTACTGAAACTGCCCTAGCAAACGAAGCTAGCATCCCATACGCGGCGCTAGCCATGAGTACCGACTACGATAGCTGGAAAAACGATGAAGCGCCGGTAACGTGGGAAGCGGTTGCTGCTGTATTCGCTCAAAACGCGGTACGGGTAACGACTCTGCTCACGAGAATTATTCCAAAGATTTGATACGGGCGTGCGAGGGAAGCTGCTGCCCATAAAAAACCCGCCCCTAGGGAGTCTGAAGGGGCAGGACACTGTGTTTAATGATGTAGCACAAACACAACCCGTTCTAGAACCTTTGTGCGGTCAAACGGTTTTAAGATATAACTTTTTGCGCCGGTCTGAATGCATTTTTTCACGACATCTTCTTTGCCCAAGGCGCTGGCCATAACTACCTTCGCATTTTTATCATAGGCCATGATCTGCTCCAGAGCCGTAACCCCGTCCATTATCGGCATGGTAATGTCCAGTGTAACCAGATCGGGGGATAGTTCCTTATAACTCTCCACTGCCTGTGCTCCGTTAGTTGCCGTAGCGACGACCTCGAACTTTTCCGAGGCGAGTATCTGTCCAAGCTGTTTGGCTATGAACAGCGAGTCATCGGCAAGCAAGACCCGAAAAGGCGTTCCATCTTCTTTTAATCCCAGAGGGATTTTCTCATCTATCATGAAGTAAAGCTCCTTAATATAAATAGAGTTCCTGTTACCATGCGGCACAGGTACTATGCTTTTAACAATATCGGTTTTTATCCCAAATTACACATGGGTCAATGTGTCGCAGATCAGTGGTACAGGTAACGGCCATTGCCCAACTCAGCTCGTTGGTCATGCTGGCGATGGTCTTGCGGACGCCTTCCGCCCCTTCCACGCCTAGCGGTCCCATGAGTACCCGTCCAGCCGATACTGCGGTGGCGCCCAAAGCAATGGCTTTGAAGGCATCCATACCACGACTAATCTCACAGTCAACAAAGATGGGGATATTGCGGTTGATCCGCTGCGCTATTGCTGGCAGTATCCGTAGAGGCGGCACAGCGTAGTCCATCAGGCCATGATGATGCGATATTACAACACCTCTCACTCCAGCGTCAAGGCACTTCTGGGCGTCCTGCTCACTGAGAACGCCTTTGACGATAAAGGGTAACGACGTGGCTTTGACAAAAGCCCTGATGTCGTTGATGGTCTTCGGAGACATAGGAAGCTGGAGTACAGAGCCTCGTTCATTTTTACTGCCGAACTGGTGGTCTATGTCCATACCAACACCAATGCAGCCGCATTTCTGTGCGTGTTCGATTTTCCTGAAGACATCATAGTTATCCGCGTAGGGCTTGATGATCTTGATGGTCTTCGCACCAGTGGCGCAAATAGTCTCAAGTTCCTTCTCATCGCCCATGCCACACCACATAACGCCGCCAGCCGCGAGCATCCCTTTGGCGGCTTCGACCATACCCTGGGGACGCGTTTTATCAAGGTGCGACAACGCCGCCATCATGATCGGCGTTTCAAAGACATGCCCATATAGCTCGAACTGTGTCGATGGTTCCACCGCATCAATATGCCGCATTTCCACCAGCAATGAATCAAGGTAAGCGCGGGTGATTATACTTGAATCACCCGCGCTTACCGCATTGTGTATTTCACTCATATTGAACCTCCGATATTATTCTATAATAACATATCTTTAAGGTATAGTTCATAAATGTAGCTATGGAAGCCAGAAAACTTAAAGGCAACAGCGGTGTAGTCCGTTTTGACAGTGCTATAATTTTTCAAACCTCAGCATAGAACCGCGCAATGTCAGCGATTACTACCCGATCTGGGCTGAATTCAGGGCTAACACTGATCTGATTAGGTGAGCCAGCCTTTTCCCGTGCCTAAGACGCTTTATACGCGGGTAACCATACCGGTTCCCCAATCTCCCAAGCGAAGGAGTATGTCGGCACTCCGCTATCCAGAGGGCTGAGACTCATGTTTGCCAGCATCGCGGCTCGAAACGGGGGGACAGCCATCTCTGGCAGGGCGGCCTGTCGCGTAAGCGCCTCATCGTCTGGACCGAGAAGCGCGGCGCAGAGAAGTAGGCGGGGGAAGCAATACAACGCCGCACCAGCGGGAAACGTTTCAGGCGTGGGAACCGGCGTGTCCAGCAAGGGGCCGAACAGGGTCAGGGCGGGCGAAGGGCAGGCCATGGTTTGTGGGGACAGCGCCCATAATTTTCCATCCCGCCCACTGGCGCTGAGGTTCCGCTGGCTTAGGGCAAGGGCTTTGAGCTCACCCCGCGAACAGGCACGGGAAACAAGCGCAAGTGGCGCGACGTTGGGGAAGGAATACGCGCCCGCGAAACCAGCGGTAAAGAGCCTGCGGCTGTATGGCTCAAGCGCCTGTGCGCTATCGCGGTGAGGGATAAGCACAACAAAATGGAACGGACCGGCTTGCGGTAATGTCATAGACACATTATGATGGAGAACATGATGAAATATAAGACTCAACTGCTTGTTGATCGCTTTACCGATATACTGTCGGCGTGGCCCGGTGTGGAATGTGTGTCTCTTAATGAGACTGCGTTAACTGATACCCTTCACCCTTACTTCGCGCTCATCTTTGATGTGTTTTATACCAACCCAATCCCAGCTCTTGAGGAACGACGCCGTCTGTTTGAGGAAGACGCGATAGCGTTTGAATCCCAACCGAATAAAGACCGTTTTCTTGTCGGAGAGATTCCAGTGCGCTTAGAATACAAGTCAACCGAGAAGATCGATGAGCTTGTGTCCATCGCTGATACGAAATACGAGTCTTTATGGCTCATCAAGGATTCTGGAACCTATGGTTTCTACCGTTTAATCCACGGGGAAATTCTCTTCAAGCGGAGCGATTGGATTATAACAGTACTGAATCGGCTGTCAGTGCTTGACCAGTTTTTCTGGGACCAGATACGCGCCTCTAATCAGTCAAAGATGGAACACCTCTTGAATGATCTGGGGGCTGCGTTGTTTGAAGAGGATGATTTCCACTACCTCATTTCCGAGGCGTTGTTTATCAAGACTGTCTGTCTCACCCTGTTTTGCATAAACCATCGTTTTGAGCCGTCCCATCGCGCTTATTACAAGCAGGCGCTGGAGCTGCCTGTATTGCCTGATGGGTTCCACGCCCAGTTTGACAGCTTCCTCCGTTCTGATGCGGAAATGACCAGAACACGCAAGTATACGCTGGCTCAGGTTATTGCGCGAAACGTGATCAATCTATAGTCCATGTTTACCATAAACCTCTGTGCCGCAGGCTGCGGTCGTGTGGCTTTGAGTGGTTCCAAACTCTGTATAGTTCACGTGGCTGACGCTGAGGCGGAAATCGCGCGAATTGTGAACACAATTCAGGAACAACAAACTGTTAAAGACCTCGTTGCCAGAGGCGGGCGTTTCGAGAACATAGACTTTTCTAAAAGGCATTTTTACGGTTGTACCTTCAAGAGCGGTTCCTTTACCAACTGTGCTTTTACCGGCGTGCGTATGCGTATGGTCTTCTTTGATTTTGCTGAATTCTCTGATTGCGATTTTAGCGGAAGCGATCTGCAATTCCTTTCCTTCGCGGGTGTGATCATGCGAGACTGCGTCTTTGAGAATGTCGAGGCGCTTCATTTGAATTTCAGTGGTGCAATCATCATGAACAGCCAGTTCAAATCGTCGAATCTGTACAATAGTCGTTTTATTAACGCGAATATTACTTTCTCAAATTTTATTGACTGTAACCTGCAACGAACCAATTTTATCAAAGCCTATCTAGAAGAAGTGTCTTTCAAGTCATCCAACAAGGCCGAAGCCATGTTTGATTTCAGCCCAATGGAGCTAAAATGAAACTGTTCTTTCACTATTCCGCTCTCGGTTATAGTAACTCTTACATACTCGGTAATGAGGCGCGTGAGGCTATCCTCATCGATCCCAGCCACATGGCCAAGGGAATACTCAATTTTATTGAGGATAACAACTATCATCTGCGGGCTATACTCGTTACCCATGATCACAGGAACCACGTACAGGGACTACGAACTCTGAAACGGATATACGACACCGAGTTATACGCGGTCAATCACGTTATCATGGAACACAAGGCCACGCTGATACGCGACAGTGAAACGCTTCACATTGATTCATTCACGTTTGAGGTGATTTCCATCCCCGGCCATTCCCCTGATTCCGTGGTTTTCAAAATCGGACGTATGCTTTTTACCGGCGACGCCCTTTCCGCCGGTCTGATCGGCAAAACAGCCAGTAACTATGGCGACGCGACCGAGCTTGCTGCCCTGCGAAGCAAACTGTTTTCCCTACCGTATGATTGCATAGTGTTTCCCGGACATGGCCCGCCCTCGTCGCTGGAAGCCGAGCGTCGTTTTAACGCCGGTATCCAGCTCTGCGAGGAAAAGCGCCGCAAAGGTTTTGGCGTCCCCAACGATCTTTTTGTTGAGCGATGAGGACCACTGCGTAACTCAATACCTGAACTGCGTGGAAGTGCAGAACGAGCGTAGGAGTTTGAGCGCCGCACCTGCCGCCACGAGCGCATCACTACTCACACCCCCCTCAAGGCTGATACCCGCGTCATAGCCCACAGCTTTGAGAAGCTGGAAAAAACGTCCATAATCCTCACCATCACCTTCACGTGGCAACAGGCGTCCCTGTTTCGCGGCAATATGCACATGGCGTAGTTCGTCGCCTGCCTTTGTGATAACTGCCATGTCTTCATCTTCCTTACGCATGTGGAAGTAGTCAGCGAGTAGTTTGATGTGGACAAGGTTCAGTTCTTGAACCAGAGCAAGTCCCTCGCGAACGCTGGTGATGAAGTTACTCTCCTCAGAATTGAGCGGCTCAATGACAATGGTAAGCCCCAACGGGCTGGCTAGATTCTCAAGGTTATGGAGCAGTTCACTGAACTGCTCCCATCCAGCTTTGTAAGGAAAGCCCAGAGGCAGATTCTTTGCACCGGAGCTTCCCAGCACAATGATCTTAACACCCAGCGAAGCAGCCCATTCACACGCCTCTTTTGCATAATCAAGCGCCAGTTCCAGCTTTGCATCTGGGCCCGTCAAGCGTATCCGCGCTGGAAAAAAGTTGTTACACGCCATGGCCGGAATACCTCCAGCCTCTACCGCCTTGGCCAGCTCGACCCGTTGAGCGTCTGTAGCGCTCATCATCTGAGCCAGCGGAAGTTCTAAGTAATCAAAACCAAGCTCCGCTATCATAGGGATAATCGTAACGCCTGTTTTTGCCTCGTCCTTTGCCAAAGGACCCAAACAGCAACCAATCTTCATAATTTATACCTCTGCATTTATAATAACATATATTAGAGTTATAGAACCGGAAGCTTATTAACTTCTCATATTCTGAAGTCTATGCTATCATTGATACATCGGAGGAAGGAAACAGATGGAATACAAGGAATATGCCGCTATTGCAACTATCATCAGGGGGCTGTTTATCAACACAGCGGGGTATCCCTGGGTTGTTGTACATGAGCGTTGTGCGTGCACTGAGGAAACCGTGCCGGCTGACGCGCTTGTGGTTGATATCTCCCCGGCCATGCAGGATGGTGTTCTGGGCGAAGAGGCTGTGGCAAAGGTTTTTCATGAAGCTTGTACAGCATGGGAATTCGACAAAGCCCCCAGTGGTGTGGAAGCGGCCATGAAGCAGGAGGCGGCAAAAAAGGAGCCGTCCTGCATCGCACTGAAATGCGGCGCCGAGAACGCCACCAGCACTATTGAGGCATTCTACTGGATCGATAAAGACATTGACGCCGCGCGAAAACGCATGTATAGCAAAACAGCTTCCATGCTTGAAGGAAAAGCACCCCAAAGCCACCCGCTACCGGCTGAACTTAAACTTGATGCAACTACCCGCGCCAACGTCGTACAGCACAAAATAGCCCTACTTGTGGGGGACATACAGAACTTGGCAAGCATTGCACGAAGCCTTGCCTGTTCCGGCGCGCTGGTCTTTATCGCAGACGCTAATCTGGAAGCGGTGCAGCAACTCGCCAACGCCATCAACATCAGCGCAAGGAGGACAATGGCCATTCCGGTTCAGGTGAACCATACTAATGAAGCTTCGGTCGAAGCCCTGTTCAACACCATAGCGGAAACTGCCGGTGGCCTGGACATCTGTATCTGTGTTGAGAATACGCTTGAGCAAGGAAATCTGCTTGAGCAGAGTCTTGAGGAGTTTAAAACGCACAATGCTGCGTTCTTCCTCATAGCCAAATACGCGGGATTTCTATTCAGACGCCAGTTTCGTACCGCGCCCTCATGGATAACCGATATTATTCGGATTAGCGAGTATTTTTACGGCGAGAATCAGAAATGTCTGGGACTAGCCGTGAGCCTCGCGCTGGAATTGGTCGAGTACAACATAAAGGTAAACACAATCTGCCCAAGTAACACCTTTGATCATCCCTTCTGGACAGACCCTGAGACTGGCCTTTTCGCCCAGCACCTCAAAGCCGGCAAGGTTCCCGGCGCAAGGTCTATCGCTGAGGTAAAAGCCTACTATGAGGCGAGAGTTCCCATGAAGCGCTCGTGTACCGCGCTGGACGTCATACGTGCGGTTTACTATGTCATTGAGCAGGATTACGAGACCGGTCAGACCCTGTCGGTTTCCGGCGGGAAGAAGGTGTTGTAGGCAATCTGCTGTTGCAGTTCCTTTGACTCAATAACGTCGTAGCCCGTAAAAGCCATGGCAAGTGCGCCGCGCCGGAGCAGAGCCTTGCCATGGCTGGTGATAGTGCGCTCCGCAAAGGCTTTGCTGTGGAGAATCAGGTTCGGGTCGCCAAAGCCAAGCCAGCCATGAACCGAGGGAATACGATGACTCACGTTGCCCATGTCAATAGAGCCGCCAGTTTCCCCCGGCAGTATGGTTTCGCCCAGATCGCTCAGATGCTTGTTATACACAGCGGACAAGGGTTGATTGGTTACCATGTCCGCATAAGCCGTCTGAAACGGCTTTATGGTAAGCGCTGCGCCCGTCATGCGCGCCGCGCCTTCAGCACATTCCTTGAACCGCTCCACAGCCCGCGTAAGGTTCGCCATGTTTGCAGCGCGTATGTAGAAACGCGCTTCCGCATATTCAGGGACAATGTTGGGAGCCACGCCGCCAGCACTAATGATGCCGTGAAACTGCACATCGCGGGTAACGTGCTGACGAAGCGCGTTCACGCCGTTGTAAAACAGTATCAGGGCGTCAAGAGCATTGATGCCGGCTTCCGGCGCCATTGAAGCGTGAGCCGCCCGCCCTGTATAGCTCACGATGAGTGGACGCAGCGCCATTGAAGGACCACTCTCTCTGGTAACGCCATTGGGGTGCGTCATAATCCCAACCGTCATGTCGTCAAACACACCCTGATCCGCCATAGCAACCTTCGCGCCAAAGGTCTCCTCAGCCGGTGTACCAAACACCACAATCCTGCCGCCAATGCGGTCAAGAACCGCCTGTAAACCAAAGGCCGCGCCAAGAGACATGGTGCAGATAAGGTTATGACCGCAGCCATGGCCAATATCCGGCAGAGCATCGTATTCGCAGAAGTAGGCAATGGAAGCACCTGGCTTACCACTGTCGCACGTAGCACGAAAAGCAGTGGGAAAGCCGCAGAACTTATCGTCAATAGTAAAGCCGCGCCCCCTAAGAGTCTCGGTGAGAATTTTATGCGCCTTGTATTCCTCGTTCCCCAGTTCCGGGTTCTCGTAAAGAAAGCGAGCAATGACGAACAGATCGTCCAGTTCGTCATCAATCCTGTTTTGTATGGTGTTGTATAAGTCCTGCATAGCAACTCACGGATTCTCATAACTCTTGTAGAGGAAACGCCGTATCTTCTGCTGGGCGTTCTTCTCAAAAGCTTCGCGGCGAAGGGTAAAGTCCGTTATCTTCTTATACCCCACCAGCGTGCGATTCACACTCTCGATTTCTTTCTTCACCAGTCCCTTGAGGAACGCGTCCGTAAGTTCCTGATTCGGGTAATCTTTAGCCAGAGCCTCGAAGTTGGGAACCACCACCGCAAAAATCTGCTCGCCGCCATAGTTCTTTTCTTTCCGGCCTACAATCAGAACCTCTCCAACCACAGAAGAGCCACTGAAATGCCCCTCAATCTCCTCAGGATAGATATTCTTGCCGCCAGAACTGACAATGAGGTTCTTCTTCCTACCGTTTATGTAGATAAAACCGTCCTCGTCCATGTAACCCAGATCCCCGGTTTTGAGAAACCCGTCGTCGGTAAACATCTCCGCCGTGGCTTCAGGGTTTTCGTAGTAGCCAAGCATGATCGACGGAGACTTGGCAACAATCTCGCCCATGCCTTCGTCATTCTTGTCAATGATCTTGACCTCAGTGTACTTAACCGGCAACCCAACCGAGGCGTTCCGCTTATGCCACGGCGTATTCACGCTGATAAGCGGACTGTTCTCACTCATGCCATAACCATGCACAATGTTAAAGCCAAACGAATCAAAGAAGTCCGCCGTTTTAATGCTAAGAGGCCCACCACCCGCAACCATTATGCGGATCGATTCAAGACGCGCCTTCTTGCGAATAAACCTAAACACCTTCTGCCCAAACTTAAAGTTGCCCTTGTTAGCCTCTTTGAGAGCAAGCCTCCGCAACCCATCCAGAACCACTCTTACTATAGAAGGAAGTTGCTGATACTTCTGATCAATGGCAGCCATAACCTTGTCGTAGAGAAGCGGCACGGCAATGAGGAAGGTTCCGCCCGCGTCGTGGATGTCATCAATAACCACCTGGCCAACAAGACGCTCAACAATGATAGTTCCCGCCCCACAAGAAAACGGCGCCATAAACGAACAGGTCGTAGGATAAGTGTGATGCAGGGGAAGCACGTTAATGAATATGTCCGACGGGAGCGCCTGCAGAGAACGTACCGCAGCGTTGGCATTGGCAATGATGCCCTTGTGATGCAGCGTTACACCCTTGGCAAAACCAGTGGTGCCAGAGGTAAACACAATCGACACCGGATCATGCTCAGCAATCTCGCCCACGGCAGGCAGCTTCTGAGAACCCGCACCCTGACCAAACATCGGATACGCACGCTCGCCCTGGTCAATGAAGCACACAAAAGTCTTGAGCCAAGCTAACTTAGCAGCCTCTCTCGCAAACTCCTTCTTCCGCACAGAATAAAAAAACGCCTTAGCCTTGGTTATCTCAAGTATGTTAAAACACTCTTTTTCAGATACTAAGAAATCAACCGGTACAATAATCAGACCAGCAATTGCCGCACCAAGATAGGTCGCTATCCACTCAGGCCGGTTCTCAGCCCACAGCGCAACGCGATCTCCCTTGACCAAGCCCGCGGCAAGCAAACCACGTCCCACACGCCGACTCTCCTCCGCAAGGCGCTTGAATGACCATTGGGTAAACTCTTTCTGTTTACCAGAACGATAATAGATAGCGGTCTTATCCTGCCATTGTTCCTCAAGGGCGGATAGCCACGCACTGAAATTCGGATAAGGCATATCCGGCCAATCAGCAATATATTCTTTAGGGTCTAACATAATAGCAATAGCTTAAACCGAACTATAGATTTTGTCAAAACCATGTACCAGCCGCACAACGCCCAACATACTAAATCCAGTTGATGGAATCGGTGATTTAAGGAAGCAAAGTCTTTCTGCCCCATCCCTAAGCCCTTCTACTCCATAGATAACTAACGTGAGTTCGACCAAAAGCCTGTCGCATAGATGATAGGCTCACCCACCAGTACGTGAGAGTGTCTCGACACTGCGCGCGCATGTCTCTGACACCGCATAGCGTGCGTCTCTGACTCCGCACGGCGCGTGTCAATTACCTCTGCC
>JAITIX010000102.1 GCA_031279205.1 Treponema sp.
GGAAGACCGCGTAGCGGGCTGAAGCGAGGGGGAGACTTCCCCCTCCTTGCTTGCGCAGGGGGCGGCGCATGGGTATGGTAGACCAATGAACAAGAGTGGGATTCTGGACTATATTGCTGGGGCGCTGGAGGACAGGCGGGTGCGTTTTGTGTTTCCTTTTGCTATACCGGCGGAGTTTTGGGCGCGGGAGGCGGCGCTGGCTACTGGCAGGCCCCTTGACCCGGGGCGTTTCATGGCGTGGGACCGGTTTAAGGAACACGCGCTTTCGATAAGGCAGACTGGGCGGCGGGAGATAAACCGCGCGGTGCGGACGCTCTTTGCATCGAGTCTGCTGCGGGAAAACCACCGGGAGTTTCAGAAGGGTAAGGCGCTTCTGCGCGACTATATTAACCCTGATTACGCTGATTCGTCGTACAGCTCGTTTATTGGGTCTATCGCGCGGCTCTTGCCAGCGCTGGATGCGGTTCTGCGCCGGCCTGAAATAGCGGACATCAGGGAGGACGCCTACTTCAATGACCTCAAGCTGATTCACGAGCGTTATGCGTGGTTTTTAGCGGAGCATAATCTGTACGAGCCGTCGTGGAACCGCGCTGCGTTCAACGCCTTTGATGAGAAGTGGCTGCTGTTTTATCCGGAGCTTGCTGAGGATTGGGACGAGTATGAGGAGGAACTGCTTTGCCTTGCTAAAGACGGGGGCGATACGGTGCGGATTATCCCACTTGGCGCGATTGCCGCGCCTTTGTATGAGAACGCGCGGGGCGAGACGATTCATGCTATTATTGGTTCTTACGCGCGGAAGCACATGGTCTTTACTTTATCGTCTGATGAGTACCGGTGTCTTGCCCTGCTGACACGGCGACTTCTGGATGAGGCGCGGCTTGGTTATGAGGACATTGTTATTTCCTTTGCGGGCGGCGGCAATCCTGAGCGGCTGATTCAGGAGTTTCGCCTGTATGACATTCCGGTTGACCTGCGGCAGGGGAAGTCTCTGGTGGAGTATCCGGCAGGGCGTATTTTTACGGCGCTTTCGGCCTGTCCAGCTCAGAAGTGGTCGTTCCGGTCATTGAAGAATCTCCTTTTGGATAAGGCGTTTCCTTGGAAGGACAAGGAATGGATTGATCTGCTGATTGACTTTGGTTTGCAGTACCGCTGTTTGTCAGGCTTTCACGAGGGGTATCATGACATTGATGTATGGGAGAAGACTTTTGAGCAGCATATCAAGCGCGATTTCCTTGAACGGCCGGTGTTCAAGCTCTCGTCCTTTTATGAACAGCTTAAGAAAGACATTAACGCGGTGGTGAATGCGTCTTCTTTTGAAGACTTGCGTACTGCGTGGCACATATTCAGCAGGAATCATTTTGACAAAGCAGCTCTTGCCTCTGACACTGACAAGCTCTTCGCCCGGGCGATGCGGGCGCTTGATGCTCTTATTGAAATCGAAAAGCAGTTTCCTGGTCTGTCTGCTGGCAGTGCTGAGACTGGCGGCGATGAGACTGGCGCGGGTGGGCGGGCGTTTCCTATCTTTCTTTCGTACATACAGGAGGAGCCTTATGTGTACCAGTCAGACACGCGGGGTGTTGCGCTTTACGATTACCGGGTAGCGGCGGGCATAGGGCCGGCGGTGTGTTTTATCATCAACATGAGTCAGGAAGATGCGACTGTGGTATACGCTGCTGGGGCCTCGTTTCTGCGGGAAGACCGGAAGCGACTCTTGAAGATACCTGACCGGGATGTGTCCGCAGACTTTATCCGCGCGTACGCTATTTCTGGTGGTTTTCCAGTGTTTACGGTGTCTTTGCAGACCTTTTCCGGATCGGTGATTCCTCACCGTCGTCTCTACGATTTGGAGGGCAGACTGGTTTACCCAAAAGATGTGCTATTGCCAGAAAGTCCTTACGACATTGAAGCAAAACTTGGGTTAAGCGAAGGGGCCGGTGTGGGTGGCGCTGATATACTGCCTCTGGTGTCAGAGGTACAGAAACACGGCTGGCAGGCGCGGCAAGTCATGCTCTGTCCCCCGCTTGGCGTCGACCTGCGTTATACCCCCATGAACGATGTAGCGCTCCGTGAGGCGCTGCGGGAACGACTTGGTAAGCAGATACTTTTCAGCCGTATCAAGCGTCACATTCCGATTGACGACGAAAACACCAGCGAGGCGGTACACGACCTTCGCCTCTCTCCAACCGACCTTAACGAGTATCAGGTCTGCCCCTTCAAGTGGCTTATGGAACGCGGCCTGCTCATTGAGCCAAAGCAAACCGAGATTGAAACCATTGACCAGAAGAATGTTGGTACGCTCTATCACCACATCATTGAGGCGATCTTTAGGCGTATACAGGAAAACGGCGATGGATACTTTCACTCAGCCCTGCTGGTGGATGAGTACCAGACCTATATAGTAGAAGAAACCAGAAAGGCCATTGCCAAGGCGCAGATGAATGAGGGCGCGTTTCAGGAATCGGTTTACGATATGTTACGCCCCCGTATCATGGCTGCCATGAGGGACTATCTTGTTCAGGCTGATATTGACGGCGCGAAGGTGCTGGGCGCGGAAATCCCCCTGCGCCGCGAATATCCATGTTCCGAGACAGCCCTCTCTGGCAAGACCGACCTTGTGTTACAGGACAGCGCCGGCAATCTGCTGGTGCTGGATTTCAAAACCGCCTCTCTACCTCTGACCTCCGCCTTGGTCGCCATGGACGACGCGGAACCCGCGATCCCACAAGACGTGCAGATGGCGGCTTATATCAACATGATTGAGCATGGCAATCACAACGCCAATACCTCTGACACCAACGCTGCCTCGCCGCCGCTCGTTACCCGCGCCCGCTTTTACTCGATTGACAACCGCAAGTTTCTCAACGTGGTTGGCCAGAATGGCGGCAAGGGTAAGTACCACCTACCGCGCACCCCAGAAGAGTACCGGCGCGAGGTGAATGGGGTTGATGCGCTGTTTGCGCGGGTGGCAGACACAGTGAAACAAGGCGCGTATGAGGTAACAAAAGACCGCGGCAACTGCGTAGTGTGTACAGTGTCTTCCGTGTGCCGCCGCGCCTTTATCGCAGTGTCATAGGCGCGGGCGCGCGGTTCGCGCGGGTCTCAGACGCGGTGAAGGCGTGGCGCGGTATGCGGAGAGAACGCTGTCTACATACGGGAACTCACCAGGAAACAAAGCTCTGTTCACAAATCGCCGAGGCAGACGCTTGCCGCAAATCACGAGCATACAGCAGGATATCAGCATACGGGTAACATGGAATAGCGTGAAACATTATTCGCCTTAAACAGTTACTGGTTCTCCTGCTTCCCGCAAAGTCTTACTTATAATAAAACAAAAGCTCAGTAAAAAAATAATCAAACCAGTTCCAATAAGCAGAATGTCGATAGCAACAGCATCAGCAAGGGGACCGAATATGAGCATCCCCATTGGCGTAACTACGCTGGAAATCATGCTGTAGACGCTGAAAACACGCCCCATAAACGCGCCCTCGATTTTAGTCTGAACTATCCCTAGGCATGGAACATTAAAAAGCGGCATAATCAGACCAAGCATAGCCATGCATGTCAGATATATCCAGAAATTCGTCATAATACCCAGAAGAATAGTGCCTAAACCAAACAAGGAACAGGAAAGAGTCATGGAATAGACCTTATTCTTGAAACCACCCCAAAGGCCAATGAGCAGACCACCAAGCAGCATACCAGACGAAAAAGCAATTTCAATTGCCGTAAGCCGCCAAACGTCTGTGCCAAAATCACGAGTTACCTGTAGGGGCGTTAAAAACGCCACAGGTACGGCCATAACCATAAACACAGCGCTGATAATAAACAAACGCTTGAGAAAGGCAAGCGTTTTAATATACACAAAACCCTCTTTAATATCATGAAAATAACGTATGCGCTGTTTCTCCGCTGACTTCGCTGGCGACGGCGCTCTCACAAAAAAAAATACGATACCTATGCCAATAGCTGCGGTAATCACATCAATAAAAAATATATATTCAATGGCAGTGAAGGATAACAACGCGCCGCTCACCATAGGCGCAAGTAACATTGTAATTGACTGGATAGTACTGTTTATCCCGTTTATACGTGTCAAATACTCTTCCGGCACAATTTGTGGGATAATGGCGCTCACCGCCGGCGTCTGCACGCCGCTTCCCAGCGCCCTGACCCCAGAACAAATAAATAAAAACCATATTGGCTTAAATCCAAAAATAAAAAATAGCGCTAATATAAGTGTTACCAGAGCAATGGAGGCATCCGCAATATTAATCAGATATTTCCGGTTAAACCGGTCTGCCCAGACTCCGCCAAAGGGAGATATAAAAAACGTAGGTAATACTCCAACAATTATTGAGATACTCATCATTGAGCCGGATTGGGTTTGCAGGGTTATATACCATCCGATGGCATACATTACCAGCGCTGATCCAAAGAGAGACAGGGCTTGGCCGCCTAAAAAAAGAATGATATTTCGTTTCCAGTTTATTTCTGTATTTTTTATAATATTCATATTTTTTTACATAACAGAGATGGAAAACTGTGTCAAGGCTTATTCACCTTTTGGGTAACGACTGAATACCGCATGAATAGTTCCCATGCCTTTGTTAGGCATTTTTATCTCCTCTGCAAGGGGCATCTTCTTTTTCCACAGAATACTCATACTGCCCTCAAGCAGAACCCGCGCGATAACCTTGTTACCAGTCCGGGTGAGCGCCGTGGCAGCTTTGAGTATCTGAAACAGGTGTTCTTGGGGTCCCTGTGCAGGGATTGAGTGATTCTTCCTGTCAGCAGGTTAAGAATTCTTCTTTTGCTGTCCGTCTGCTTACCTTTTTGGCAGCAGGACTTATTCACCCAGACTATCTGTACCCTTTCCCGATAAGTAGGCAGAACTTGCCTCCATGTCGGCAATAGTTCCCGACATGGAGGCCAAACGCGCCTCCATGTCGGCAGAACGCGCCTACGTGTCGGCAAAGGCTCCCGACATGTCGGCAGAACGCGCCTACGTGTCGGCAAAGGCTCCCGACATGTCGGCAGAACTTGCCTCCATGTCGGCAAAAGTTGCCTTGAGGGAGATTGTATACTGGTTTCTTAACGTATTGACTGTGAAGGGATTCTGTATGTCTTTATCTCCATCGCCGCCGCCGTTGTCTCTGGGACAGAGGATACTGACTCCAACCGCTATCCCTTCTTCTCCTCCATGGCCAGTTGCTTCACTGCAAAATCCAGTCCGAAGTTCCCATACTGCTTTTGGTGCGCATGGATAAGTCTCTGGTTCCGCTCCGTCACGTATGCCACGTAGATACGGCGGCTTATGGGAAGCATTATCACTAATTTTGACAGGCTTATTCACATTTTGAGTTGTGTCTGGTACACTGGCGGCATGAGTATCCAGAAGCGCTGTGTCGCTGATTACACCAATTTGAACGTTCTCATCATGGGGCTTGGGTTAAACGGCGGCGGACTTGAGTCTGCCCGTTATCTTGCACAGCGCGGAGCCATGCTTACCATCACTGACCTGCGGGACGAGGCGGCGCTTGCTCAGTCGCTGGAGAAACTGCGGGACATTGAGGGGATCCGCTTTGTTCTTGGTCGCCATGAAATGCGCGATTTTGAAAACGCTGATATGGTAATCAAAAACCCTGGTGTACGGCGTGATTCACCTTTTCTCAGGGCAGCGCGGCGCGTAGAAACCGATATATCGCTCTTTTTGGCTAGTTCACCGGCACGGCTTATTGCTGTTACTGGTTCTAAAGGCAAGTCCAGCGTTGCGTCGGCCATTCACTGGGGGCTTACTGAGGCGCGAAAGCGTGGTCTTATGCGTGGAAAGGCTTGGCTGGGTGGCAATATCGCGGTTTCGCCGCTCTCGTTTCTTGACGAACTTTGCCCGGAAGATGATGTGGTGCTGGAGCTTTCAAGCTGGCAACTCGGCGACCTGCGGGGTAAGTTGTTTAAACCGCGTATTGCGCTGCTCACAACGATTCTGCCGGATCATCAAAACTACTACAATTCTATGGAAAGCTATGTGGCGGATAAACGGATCATCTATCAGGGGCAGGATAGCGCTGATCTTACCATTGCCACAGACGATGTATGGGGTCAGAGCTTCCTGCGCGAAACCTCTGCCCGTACTCTTGTTTATACAGAAAATGTCTTGCCTGCTGGAGTTGCTGGCGCGTGGCTCTTGGGCGGAAAAGTGTCTGACACCGAAAAAGTGTCTGACACCAGAAAAGTGTCTGACACCGAAAAAGTGGGTGGCGCAGGTTTTGCACGGCTTGCGGCTGATGCGGAAGCGTTTGAGGTAGTTCCCACGAAGCTCCTTGTACCGGGGCGTCATCAAAAGAAAAACCTGCTGGCAACGGCGCTGGCACTCCTCGACCTCGGTCTACCCGCTCCGTTTATTCGGGAGACGCTTGGAGCGTTTCCCGGCGTTGAACACCGGCTTGAGTTTTTCCACGAGGTGGCGGGTATTCGTTTCTACAACGATACGACGGCTACCATTCCCGAAGCGGTTGTTGCGGCACTTGAGGCGTTTGAGGCGCCACTTGTTCTTGTTTGCGGCGGCGCGGACAAGAACATTGACTACAGTCCGCTCGTACAGACTGCATTCAAAGCTAAAGCCATTATCCTCCTAGCTGGAACCAGCACTGATAAGTTGCGCGTCCTACTGGACCAAGTTGGCCTGCCGTATCAGGGTCCGTTTGACGCGCTTGATTCGGCGATACGCGCCAGTTTTTCGGCGGCGGAGGCTGGTGATGTGGTGGTGCTTTCGCCTGGGGCTGCCTCATTCGGCATGTTTAAAAACGAATTCGACCGTGGCTGTCAGTGGAAAGACGCGGTACGAAGGTATAGCCTGTCGATGTTCAGCGGCGATAAGGCTCAGAACACGGGTTCAGCTGGATAGACGCTTGCGTGTTGTAATGCCTGACACCCCGTTACACCGTCGGGTGCAAGGTGGACACCGTTATCAGGGTGTACCTGCACTTGCTGGGAAAAACAGCGTGCTTGCCAACGGAACATCAATAAGCCTCATTATCCTCCGCAGCTTGTGAAACAACCCGCCGAACTCCCATGCTTGCGCTGCCGCTACCAAACACGCTTTCACTGGATTATTATCAATATATGCGGATGCCTCTTCAAACTGGGATTTATTCCAGATAATCTTCGAGAAAAAACGCTCTCCCCACACATGCCCATGAGTATCGTGCAGTTTGTTCCACTTCTTCGCAAAATTGCACTTGATCCACTGCATAATCTCGGATAACGAGGCGTCTTTACCTGGCTTGAAGAGAAAATGGATGTGGTTATCCATAACCATGAAGTTCCAAAGCTCGAAACGGAACTTCTTTTTTGCTTGTTCAACGAAGTCCAGAAACAGTTGTTTGACTTCGGTACCTTGGAGCGCCATCG